>DATJOB010000040.1:0-6458 GCA_035507475.1 Allostellaceae bacterium
TTTGGTCAGGCATAGCTAATCCCCCACGAACAGATGGGCATAGATCGCCCCAATCTGGGAACTGGCACCGCTAGGCCCAATAGGGGATCCGCGCGGTTCGTTTGGCCGTCCGCGGTAAGCCGGCGAAACGCGTTTTTGCGAAACGGATTTGCGCAACGCCGGGCGCAGGCGGCCGGCTCTCGTCAGTGTTGCGACTTATCCAGTATAAACCTGTCGGTTTGCCGCGCTGAGCGGCTCTACGCCTTGTCTTTCTGGGGGTACGCCACAGTCGGCACTCAGGCGACGGCGTGACGTGCCGCTCGCCGCAGCTCGACGACCCGCTCAAGGCCGTCCGGGTCCGGCTGACGCCCCGCTGACCCTCGCTCAGGCGACGTCGCGGTCGAGCAGCTCGATCATCACCCCTTCGGGGCCGCGCAGAAAGGCGATCCGCACGCCGGGCCGGATGGTTTTCGGCTCGATCGTGAACTCGGCGCCTTTCGCCTTCAGTTCGGCGACGACCGCGTCGATCTCGTTGACCCTGAGCCCGAGATGGTCGAGCCCGACAAAGCCGTTCTCCGGCCGCTCGGCGAGCACCGCGCCGTCGGCCACCTTGGCGATGAAGACGTCGATCCCGGCGAGCCGCATGTCGGTGCGCTCGATCCCGTTGGTCATCACCGAGCGGATCACCTCGGCGCCGAACATCCGGCGGTACCATGACGCGGTCGCCTCGGGATCGGGGCTGCGCAGATGCACGTGGTCGTAGCGGAATTCGGTCATCGCCGGGCTCCCTGTTTGGGCTAAGCTCGATCCTGTCATCGGTTGGCCGGGCGACGCAACGCGCCGGGCGCGGCCGGGCAGGCGAGGGCGGATCGACGAGGACGGGGCGGAGCGGCGAGGCATGAAGATCAGGTCGGTGGCGGCGCACTGGGTGCACATCCCGATCCCGCCCGAGCGGCAGCATGTCAGCGATTTCGGCAAGACGCTGTCGTTCGACGGCACGATCGTGCGGATCGAGACCGAATGCGGCGTCACCGGCTGGGGCGAGGCCAAGGCGCAGGTCGGCGGCATGGCGCAGAACCAGGCGCTGACGACGCTGATCAACGACGAGTTCGCGCCGCTCTTGATCGGCGAGGACCCGCGCGACATCACCCGGCTGTGGGAGACGCTCTACAGCGGCAGCCGGGGCCATTACGCGCTGCGCGAGGGGCGGGTGTTCCCGGTGCTCGGCCGTCGCGGCGTCACCGTGTCGGCGATCAGCGGCATCGACTGCGCGCTGTGGGACATTCTCGGCAAGTCATTGGGCGTACCGGTGTGGCGGCTCCTCGGCGGACGGCGTTCTGTCAGCATGCCGGCCTATGCCTCGGGCGGCTGGGCCGGCGCCGACAAGATCGGCGACGAGCTCGGCGGCTATGTCGCGCGCGGCGGGTTCCGCGCCGTCAAGATGCGGGTCGGGATCATCGACGGCGGCCCGGCCGGCTCGGCGCGGCGCGTCCACGCGGCGCGGCAGGCGCTGGGGCCCGATATCGACCTGATGTGCGACGCGCACGGCACGCTGTCGGTGGCCGAGGCGAAACGCTTCTGCCGGCTCGTCGAGGCCGACGACATCGCCTGGTTCGAGGAGCCGGTGACCGCCGACGACAAGGCCGGCTGCGCCGAGGTCCGGCGCGCGACCGACATCCCGATCGCCGCCGGCGAGAGCGAGTTCACCCGCCACGACTTCCGCGACCTGGCGGCGCTCGGCGCGGTCGACATCATGCAGCCCGACCTGGCGATCTGCGGCGGCATCACCGAGGCGATGCGCATCTCGGCGCTGGCCAGCGCGCACAACCTCAGGCTCGCGCCGCATCTCTGGGCCGGGGCGCCGGCCTTCGCCGCCGGCCTGGCGGTCGCCGCCGCCTCGCCGGCCGGGTTCATCGTCGAATATTCGCTCGGCGCCAACCCGCTGCTGCACGACCTCGTCGAGGAAGCCTTCCCGGTCGTCGACGGGATGATCGAGGTGCCCGAGCGGCCCGGCCTCGGCATCACCGTGCGCGAGGATTTCCTCCAGAAGCACAGCGTGACGCCGTGAGGGCGCTGTTCCTCAACGACGTTGCCGCGGCGACCGCGGCCGGGATAAAGGACGCGCTGCCCGCGGGCCTCGACTACGACATCATCGCCGACCCGATAGACCGGGACCGGCTCGCCGCGCTCGCGCCGCAGATCGACATCCTGGTGAGCAACCACTGGCGCGCCGACTACCCCCGCGCGCCGCGGCTGCGCTTCGTCCAGTCGGTGGCGACCGGGGTCGAGCTGTTCGACCTCGCGGCGCTGCCGCCGGGCTGCACGGTGTGCAATTCGTTCGGCCACGAGACCGCGATCGCCGAATACGTGGTGATGACGATGCTGGCGCTGCATCACCGGCTGTTCGCCATCGCCGGCGGCTTCCGCGAAACCGGGTTGTGGGCCGATAGCTGGGTCGGCGGCGGCGTGCCGCACGGCGAAGTGCGCGGCACGACGCTCGGCATCGTCGGCTTCGGCCGCGTCGGGCGCGAGGTGGCGCGGCGCGCGCTGCCGTTCGGCTGCCGCATCCTCGCCGCCAACCGGACGCCGCGCGAGCCCGAGCCCGGCGTCGAGCGCGTCTATCCGCTCGCCGAACTCGACCGCATGCTGCCCGAATGCGACACGGTCGCGATCTGCACCGCGCTCGGCCCCGAGACGACGGGGCTCTTCGACGCGCGCCGGGTGGCGCTGATGAAGCCGGGCGCGTTCCTCGTCAATATCGCGCGCGGCCAGGTGGTCGACGAGGACGCGCTCTACGCGGCGTTGCGCGACAGCAGGCTCGGCGGCGCGGCGATCGACGTGTGGTGGCAATACCCGACCCCGGCCGAACCCAGCCGCCGCGGTTCGCGGCACCCGTTCCACGCGCTGCCAAACGTCATCGCGACGCCGCACAATTCCGGCTGGACTCGCGGTATGGTGCGCCGGCGCTGGGACGAGATTGCCGACAATCTGGCGCGCTTCGTGCGCGGCGAGCCGCTGGTCAACCGCGTCACGACCACCTGAGGGCACCATGGCCGACGATCTCGCCTTTCTCAGCGCCGCGCGGCTGCTCGCGCTCTACCGCCGCAAGGAGCTGTCGCCGGTCGCCGCGACCGAGGCGGCGCTCCGTCGGCTCGAGACCTATGAGGGCGCGCTCAACGCCTTCGTGCTTTACGACCCGGAGAGCGCCCTCGCCGCGGCGCGCGCCTCGGAGGCGCGCTGGCAGAAGGGCGAGCCGCAAGGGATGCTCGACGGCGTCCCGGTGGCGATCAAGGACACCCAGCTGACGCGCGGCTGGCCGCGCCTGGTCGGGTCGAAGACCATCGATCCCGACCAGGAGTGGCAGGAGGATGCGCCCTCGGTGGCCGGGCTGCGGCGCGAGAATGCGGTCTTTGTCGGCAAGACGACGACACCCGAATTCGGCTGGAAGCCGACCACCGACTCGCCGCTCTGCGGCATCACCCGCAACCCGTGGGACCTCGAACGCACCCCCGGCGGGTCGAGCGGCGGCAGCGCCGCGGCGCTCGCCGCCGGCATCTGCCCGCTGGCGATCGGCACCGACGCCGGCGGCTCGATCCGCATCCCCGCCGCGTTCAGCGGCGTGTTCGGCCTCAAGCCGACCTTCGGCCGGGTCGCGCTCTACCCCGCCTCGGCATTCGGCGATGTGTCGCATGTCGGGCCGATGGCGCGCACCGTCGAGGATGCGGCGCTGATGCTCGACGCGATGAAGGGACCGGATTCGCGCGACTGGTACAGCCTGCCCGACGACGGCATCGCCTACCGCGAGCGCGTCCGCGAAGGCTCGCTCAAGGGCAAGCGCGTCGCGCTGTCGCCGACGCTCGGCTATGCCGAGCCGGCGCCGGCGGTGCGCGCCGCGGTCGAGGCGGCCGCCAAGGTGTTCGCCGATCTCGGTGCGCATGTCGAGCTCGCCGACCCGTTCTCGCAGTCGCCGCTGCCGATCTTCCAGACGCTGGCGCTGGCCGGGTTCTGGGCGCTGCTGCGCGGCATGACCCCCGAGAAGGCGGCGCTGATGGATCCCGGCCTGGCCGAGACCTGCCGCGCCGGCGAGGCGGTGACGCAGGAGCAGCTGACCGAGGCTCTGGCGAAGCGCGCCGCGCTCGGCGCCGCGCTGCGCCAGTTCTTCGACCGCTACGACATCCTGCTGTCGCCGACCATGCCGATCCCCGCGGCCTATGCCGAGCCGCGCAGCGACGGCCAGCCCGACCCCGGCAACTACCGCGACTGGCTGACCTATACCTGGGCCTTCAACCTGACGCGCAACCCGTCCGCCTCGATCCCCTGCGGGTTCGCCGACGGGCTGCCGCTGGGGCTGATGGTGACGGGTCCGCTCTACGACGATCTCGGCGTGCTGCAGGCCTGCCGCGCCTACGAAGAGGCGGCCGGCATGACGTGGCCCGGCGCCGCGCTGGCCGCGGCGCTGCAAAAGGCGGCGCGGCCGGGCGATCGCAGCGTCGCGGCCAAGATCCGGCCGCTGCGCGTGCCCGGCTGATCGGCCCGAGACCCGACCCTATGCGCCTCATCACCGCGGAGATGCCATGAGGGCCCCGACCTGCGCCGTGCTTGCGCCCGGCTTCGCGCTGATGGCCGCGCTGCTCGCTGCCTCGCCGCGCGCCGCCGCGGCGCCGCCGACCCAGGCGCTCGCCGGACCGTGGGTCGAGCTGGCCGCCGACGGCTCGCTTTCGGTGCGCGTCGTGGTCGGTTCGGCGGTGACCGCCTGTCCCGAGGTGGTCGCCGACGGCAATACGGTGCAGGCGCGCCAGCGCGGCGCCGCCGATGGCGCCTTCCCGATCACCGTCTGCACCGCCTCGGTCGCTGCCGGCACCAAGAAGCTCTCGGTCGGCGGGGTCGCGGTCCCGACGCTGCCCGCTGAGATCAACCGCATCGTGGTCATCGGCGATACCGGCTGCCGCATCGAGGGCACCGCGCTGCAGGACTGCAACGACGTCAAGCAGTGGCCGTTTCCCACGGTCGCGAGCCACGCCGCGAACCACAAGCCCGACCTCGTGATCCATGTCGGCGACTATTACTACCGCGAGACCGAATGCCCGTCCGGCAACAAGGGCTGCGCGGGCAGCCCGCACGGCGACAACTGGTCGGCTTGGCAGGCGGATTTCTTCGCCCCGGCATCGCCGCTGCTGCAGGCGGCACCCTGGGTGGTGGTGCGCGGCAACCACGAATTGTGCCGGCGCGGCGGCAAGGGCTGGATGCGGCTGCTCGAACCGCATCCCGACGCACCCGAATGCGATGACCGCTCGCCGCCCTACCGCCTGCACCTCGCCGGGCTCGACCTCGCGATCTTCGACAGCGCCGATGCCGACGATTTCAAGGCCGAGCCCGACAAGGTCGCCGCCTATTCGGCGCAGTTCGCGAGTCTGCTCAGCGGCGCGCCGGCACATTCCTGGCTGGTCACGCACCGCCCGGTCTGGGCGCTGGCGCAAGGTTCGCTCGCCGGCAAGACGCTCAACCTGACCGAGCAGGCGGCGATCAAGGGGCACGTGCCGGCCACGCTCGACATGGTGCTGTCGGGGCATCTGCACGACTTCACCAGCTATGCCTTCGGCCCGGCGCGGCCGTCGCAGCTCATCGTCGGCGTCGGCGGCGACACGATGCTCGACCTCGCCAATGTGCCGCTGGTCGGCGCCGAGATCGACGGCATGAAGACAACCAAGGGCTTCGCGCTCGAACGCTTCGGCTTCTTCGTCATGGAGCGCGGCGCCGCCGGTTGGAGCGGCAAGCTCTATTCGCCCGACGACAAGGAGGTGCTCGCGCAATGCGCGATCGCCGGGCGCTCGCTCGACTGTCACTAGGCGGAAAACGTGCCGATCATCAGCGAAGCAACAAAGGCCATTGTCGCCGATCTTGGGGCGCGCGCCGAGCGCTGCGAGACGCCGTGCGGCGACGGCAGCATGGTCTGGCGCCTGTGGGGCAGCGGCCCGCCGCTCGTCCTGCTGCACGGCGGCTACGGCTCGTGGACGCATTGGATCCGCAACATCCCGGTGCTCGCCGGGCGTTTCACCGTGATCGCGGCCGACCTGCCCGGGCTGGGCGACTCGGCGACCCCACCCGAGCCGTGGAGCGCGGAGGGGCTTGCGGCGATCCTCGTCGCCGGGCTCGACAGCGTTCTGCCCAAGGGGGCGCGGCCGCACATGGCGGGGTTCTCGTTCGGCGGGGTGATCGGCGGCGTCGCCGCGGCGCAGCTCGGCGACCGGCTGCGCGGCTTTACCGTGGTCGGCTCGAACGGGCTCGGGCTCGAGCGCTCGCCGACACCGCTCGAGCGCGTCAAGCCCGAAGCCAGCGAGGCGGAGGAGTTCGCCACCCACCGCTACAACCTCAATCAGCTGATGATCCACGATCCGGGCAAGATCGACGAGCTGGCGCTGTGGCTGCAGAAGACCAACCATGCCCGCGCCCGGATGCGCAGCCGGCGCTTCTCGCGCTCG
>DATJOB010000041.1:0-9757 GCA_035507475.1 Allostellaceae bacterium
CGGCGCGGCCGGCTTCCCCCGACCTTCGACCCGATGACGGCTCTGCGCAAGCCTGCGTCGGGCGAAGGACCTGTCGCGGGCTAAGCGACGATGCGCGGGACGACGAGGAAGAGGTCGGTATCGTCGGTCTTCTCGCCGGCCGCCGTGATCAGCGCGTGCGCCTGGCCGCGGTGGTGGGTCTGGTGGTTGAAGAAATGCGTGACGAGCAGCCGGTAGGGCGCGGTCACGTCGCGTTGCGCGGCGCCGCTGAACCACGTCATGTCGCGCGCCAGATAGGCGTCGTCGACCGTCGCCGCCCAGGCCTCGATCCCGGCATCGGCCTCGACCCGCCTGGCGCAGAGCGCGTCATAATCGACCAGCATATGGCCGCTTTCCTTGATCGGCGTCGTCGGCCGCTCCCAGCCGGCAAAGCGGCTCATCCACTGCCCGTCGCCCCACAGGATGTGGACCAGCGTGCCGTGCAGCGAGCCCCAGAACGCGCCGCGGTCGCGCCGCCGCTCGGCATCGGACAAGCGCCCCGCCGCAGCGTAAAGCCGGCGATTCATCTCGCTGTTATAGGCGGCCATCGTGCGCACATAGGCGGGCGTGATCATGGGTCGCTCCAGTTCTCGTCGATCCGGCCTCCGGTGCCGGCTCCGTCGTGCTCCCGGCCCTCGCCGGTATGACGAATGAAATTGTCGGTGTCGTCACCTTCCGTTTGCCGCAGGCGGCACCGCGGGGCAATCTTGATTCGGGTCAACCACGAGGGGCGGGACGATGCCCGAGGGAAAGCGGCCGCGGCCGGAGCCGACGCCGGAGACGCGGCATTTCTGGGAGGGGACGCGCGCCGGCGAATTGCGCCTGCAGCGTTGCGCCGACTGCGGGCAGGTCTATTTTCCGCCGCGCCCGTTCTGTCCGGCCTGCGCCTCGCGCGCGGTCGGCGTGTTCGCGGCGAGCGGCAAGGGCCGGCTCTACAGCTACGTGATCCACCATCGGCCGGTGCCGGGCTTCGATCCGCCCTACGCGATCGCCGTCGTCGAATTGGACGAGGGCCCGCGGATGATGACCAACATCGTCGGCTGCCCGCAGACGCCGGAAGCGCTGGTGCTCGACATGCCGGTGGAGGTCGCCTTCGAGAAGCTCGACGACGAGATCACGCTCCCCTTGTTCCGGCCCTCTCAAGTCCAGTTGGCAAAAGGCTGATGCGATGACCGGAAGACGCAACGACGTCGCGATTGTCGGCGCTGCCGAAACGACCGAGCTCGGTCGCATCCCCGAGCTGTCGCAGATCGGCCTCCACGCCGACGCCGCGCTCAACGCGATGAAGGATGCCGGGCTCGGCCCCAAGGACATCGACGGCGTCGCCACCGCCGGCGAGACCCCGGTGACGATCGCGCACTATCTCGGCATCACCCCGAAATGGGTCGACGGCACCGCGGTCGGCGGCTGCTCGTTCATGATCCATGTCCGCCATGCCGCGGCGGCGATCGAGGCGGGCCTCGCCAGGACGGTGCTCGTCACCCACGGCGAAAGCGGGCGCTCCGGCGTCGGCCGTACCCGCCCGCCGGCCTCGGCGGCGAGCCTGCAGGGCCAGTTCGAGCTGCCTTACGGGCCGATGGGGCCGCCGACGCTCTTCACCGTCCCGGTGCTGCGCTACATGAAGACCTACGGCATCACCGAGCAGCAGCTCGCGATGGTCGCGGTGGTGCAGCGCGAGTGGGCGGCGAAGAACCCGCGCGCCACTTTCCGCGATCCCGTGACGGTCGACGACGTGCTCAATTCGCGGATGATCGCCTATCCGTTCCGGCTGCTGATGTGCTGCCTCGTCACCGATGGCGGCGGCGCGCTGATCCTCACCTCGGCCGAGCGCGCCAAGGACTTCCCGCAGAAACCGGTCTACCTGCTCGGCACCGGCGAATCGGTCGAGACCCCGATGGTCAGCCAGATGGAGGATTTCACCAGCTCCCGCGCGTTTCGCGTCGCCGGTCCGACCGCGTTTCAGGAAGCCGGCATCACGCACAAGGATGTCGATCATCTGATGATCTACGACGCCTTCGCGCATTTGCCGCTCTACGGGCTGGAAGATCTCGGCTTCTGCCAGAAGGGCGAGGCGGCGCAGTTCATCGCCGAGCGCAACACCGCGCCCCCGACATCCGGCTCGAAGGCCGGCAAGCTGCCGCTCAACACCAATGGCGGCGGGCTCTCCTACATGCATTCCGGCATGTACGGCATGTACGCGCTGCAGGAGAGCGTGCGCCAGATGCGCGGCACCGCCCCGGCGCAGGTGCCGGGCGCCAGGATCAGCGTATGCCACGGCGTCGGCGGCATGTTCGCCGCCTCGGGCACGGTGATCATGACCAACGAGGCGGGGATTTAGCCCAGGCCTACTCCGCCGGCTGGGCGGCGACCGGTCGGCGGCGGCGGAAGATGCGCACCAGGAAGCTCGGCCGGCGCCAGGCAAACCACCGGCGCCGCGGTGCCGGCGCGGCCGCCGCCGTCGCCGCGGGCGTGGACCGGCCCGAGCGCGTCTCCTCGACGACCACCCTCTCGGCGCGCGCCCGGCGGTAGGCCGCGTCGTCCTCGTAGATGCGGCGGCCGATGCCGGTCGCCAGCGCGTCGAGTGCGGCCGGGTCGGCCGCGCAGTTCGCGCTGCGGCAGTGGCGGCGGAAATCGTCGGGCGCGACATAGACGCCGATCACATGATGGCCGCCGGCGACGAGGCCGCGCCGGCGCCGGTCCTGCGCCACCGCCCAGGCGTCGAAATCGTCGGCGAGGCTGTCGTTGCACAACGCGCGGAACCGCGCGAACTCGACCGGCTGCAGCACCGGCACGTAATAGACCGTCATCGCAACATCCCGCGCATTCGAGCAGTGTTCGAGCGGTAAACGACGGAACGCGCGGCGAGTTCTCCGGCCGCGGCTGCGGTCAGCCGGGCGCGAGCGCGGCGACGCCGGGCAGCTCCTTGCCCTCGAGCCATTCGAGAAAGGCGCCGCCCGCCGTCGAGACATAGGTGAGCCGATCCTCGACCCCGGCCGCGGCCAGCGCCGCCACCGTGTCGCCGCCGCCGGCGACGCTGAGCAGCGCTCCGGCCTCGGTCAGCTCCGCGACCTTCTTGGCGATCGCGACGGTGGCGCGGTCGAAGGGCGGCGTCTCGAACGCGCCGACCGGCCCGTTCCACACCAGCGTCTTGCATTCGCCGAGCGCGGCCGAAATGCGCGCGACGCTGTCCGGGCCGAGGTCGAGGATCATCGCGTTCTGCGGCACGGCGTTGACCCCGACCGTGCGGGTCACCACGCCCGGCTTCAGCTCCTCGGCGGTCACCGCGTCATCGGGCAGGATGATCGTGCAGCCGCGCTTCTCGGCCGCGGCGAGGACCTGCCGCGCGGTCTCGGCCAGCTCCTTCTCGCATAGCGAGCGGCCGACCCCGCGCCCCTGGGCGAAGAGGAAGGTGTTGGCCATCGCCCCGCCGATCGCCAGGCGGTCGACCTTGCCGATGATGAATTGCAGCAGGTCGAGCTTGGTCGAGACCTTGGCGCCGCCGACCAGCGCCATGACCGGGTGCCGCGGGTCTTCGAGCGCGGCGCCGAGCGCTTCGAGCTCTGCCTGCATCAGCTTGCCGGCGGCGTTGGGCAACAGATGCGCGAGCGCGGCGATCGAGGCGTGCGCCCGATGCGCCGCCGAGAACGCGTCGTCGACATAGAGGTCGCCGAGCGCCGCGAGCGCCCGGGCAAAGCCGGCGTCGTTCTTCTCCTCCTCGGGATGGAAGCGCAGGTTTTCGAGCAGCGCGACCTCGCCCGGCTTTAATGCCGCGACCGCCTTCTCGGCCTCGGGACCGATGCAGTCGGCGGCGAACCGCACCGTGCGGCCGCCGAGCGCCCGGCTCAGCGGCTCGATGAGCTGGCGCAGCGAGTTCGCCGCATCCGGACCCTTCGGCCGGCCGAAATGCGACAGCACGACGACCTTGGCGCGGCGGGCGGTCAGCGTCTCGATCGTCGGCGCCAGCCGCTCGATGCGCGTTGCGTCGGTGACCTTGCCGTCCTTGACCGGAACGTTGAGGTCGGCGCGCAGCAATACGCGCTTATCGGCAACGTCGAGATCGTCGATCGTATGAAAGCGCGGCATCGGCGGCCTCTCCCTGGCGTGGCGTCCCGGCCGCCGATTAAAGCGGAGCCGCCGGCGGAATGGCAAACGGCGGCATGACGGCGGCATGGCAGATCCGCACGCGCGCGACGTTTGCCGACGCGCCGGCACGCTATGATCGGAGCGCCATGGCCTCGAGCTGGAACAAGCTGCGCTACGACACGACCCAGGCGGCGCGGGTTGCCTGGTTCTTCGGGCAGAAGCTGCTCGCGGCGCGCTTCACCAGGCCGGTCGAAGCCCCGCCGGAACTGCGCGGCCGCGAGGTGCCGGACCGCGCGCGCATCCTCGGCGACCTGCGCAAGCTGCTCGAGCAGGACTGGCGCAACATCGCCGCGGGGCACTATTTGCCGCCCGAAGACTGGCCGCGCGACCCGCTCGGCGAAATCGCCCGCGCGATCGACTGCTTCGCCGACATGGCCGCGGTCGATGCGCGGCGCCACGGCGACCCGCGCGAGCGGCTGCTCGACGCGCCGGAGGCGGCGCGCTACCCGGCCTATTACCGGCAGCGCTTTCATTTCCAGAGCGACGGCTATCTCAGCGCCGCCTCGGCGGCGCGCTACGACCACCAGGTCGAGATCCTGTTCGGCGGCGCCGCGGCCGCGATGCGCCGCCAGGCGCTGGTGCCGCTGCGCGCGGCGCTGCTCGAATCCCCGTTGGGCGCGCGCGCCGCGCGGCTCGTCGACATCGGCTGCGGCACCGGCGCGTTCCTCGCCGAGGTCAAGCGCAACTACCCGCGGCTCGCGGTGATCGGCATCGACCTCTCGGCGCCCTATCTCGCGGTGGCGCGGAAGCGGCTCGCCGCGTGGTCGCGCGCGACGCTTGCCGCGGCCAATGGCGAGGCGCTGCCGCTGGCCGACGCCAGCGTCGACATCGTCACCTCGATCTACCTGCTGCACGAGCTGCCGCCGGCCGCGCGCCGCACGGTCGCCGGCGAAATCCGCCGGGTGCTGAAGCCCGGCGGCCGGTTCATTAACGTCGATTCGCTGCAGGCCGGCGACACCCCCGACTATGACGCGATGCTCGAATGGTTCCCGGTGGCGTTCCACGAGCCCTATTACGCGAGCTACCTGCGCGAGGATTTGGGCCGGCTGCTTGCGCCCGGCTTCGCGCCGGTCAGTCGCGAGGTGGCCTATTTCTCGACCGTGGCGAGCTGGCGCCGAACCGACGGTTGATACTACATCTTGTTTGCTGTTGGCGCTCAGCCACAAGAGTGCTACCGTATTTTGTGGGGCGAGGGACCTCGGCTACAGAATACGGTGGGGGACATGGATATAGCGACCTGGACGCCGGAGCGCATCGAGCAACTGACCCTCCTGTGGGACGAAGGCGTGACGACCGCCGAGATCGGCCGGCGCATCGGCGTCACGAAAAATGCGGTGATCGGCAAGGTCCACCGGCTCGGGCTGGTGCCGCGGGTCATCACCCAGAAGCCGGCGCCGCGCCGCAACGTCTTCGAGTTCACCGGCCCGGTCTGCATGTGGCCGCACGGTCATCCGGGCGACGAGGACTTCCATTTCTGCGGCGGCCGGCCGCTGCCCGGCAAGCCGTACTGCGCCGACCATGCGGCGATCGCCTATATCCGGCCCAAGGAGCAGAAGCCGAACGCCGCCTGACCGCGGCGCTTTAGAGGATTTTCAGCACCGCCTCGGGCGGGCGGCCGAGCGCGGCCTTGCCGCCCGAGACGACGATCGGGCGCTCGACGATGATCGGGTGCTGCACCATCGCCGCGATCAGCCGGTCCTCCGAGAGCTTTGCCGGATCGACCCCCGCCTCCTTCGCCTCCTTTTTGCGCAGGATCGCCGCGGCCGGCAGCTTGAGCTGGCCGAGCAGCTCTTTTAGCTGCGCCGCGCTGTAGGGTGTCTTCAGGTACTCGACGATGTGCGGCTCGATCCCCTTGCCGCGCAGCAATTCGAGGGTCTTGCGCGAGGTGTTGCAGCGCGGATTGTGGTAGATCGTGACCGGCATTTTTGGGCTCCGTCCTATGGCTTCGGCGCCTCACGCAGCAGCTCCCCGACGACGGCGAACAATCGCGGCAAATCGTTGGCGACCGTATCCCAGACTACCCGTGAATCGACCGTCTCCATAAGCGTGAATGAGGACGTTCCGAAAGCCGATGATCTGCGCGGTCTCGGGAATGAGCGCCGCCGTATCGGGAGCGCGACGACGCAATTGAACAAGCGCCTCGCCGATGATCTCCGGCCGCCACAGCGATTGCCGGTCCTGGTCCAGCATGCCTAGAGTGATCCCGCAGACGATTTTCAGGGCGGCGATGCGGCTCGACGACGAAGAGCGGGCGATGCTGGCCGGCGCGCTCGGCGAGCCGCGGCGCTGGGCGATCGCGCATCAGGTCGCGGTCGGCGAATTCTTCGACGCGGCCGACATGGTGCCGGTGGCGCAGGCGCACATCATGGCCGACACCGAGTCGCTCGGCGAGGCGGGCGTCGCGTTTCTCGAACGGCTGGCCGCGGCGCCCGGGGCCGAGCGCCGGGTCCGCGTGCCGACGCTGACCGACCCGCGCGGGCTCGACGTCGCGGTCTACAAGCGGCTCGGGCAGAGCGCCGCGATGGCGGCGCTCGAGGCGCGCGCGATCGCCGCGCTGAAGGCGTTCGGCGTACTGATGACCGACACCTGCATCAACTACCAGACGATCCTGCCGCCGGTGCGCGGCGAGCACCTGGCGATGGGCGACACCGGGGTCGTCATCTATACGAACAGCGTGTTCGGCGCGCGCAGCAATTTCGAGGGCGGGCCGTCGGCGCTCGCCGCCGGGCTCACCGGCCGCACCCCGCGCTACGGCTTCCATCTCGATGCGTGCCGCCGGGCGACGCGGCGCTTCCGGCTTGGCGCGTCGCCCCGCGACTTGAGTGAGTGGGGCGCGCTCGGCGGCATTGTCGGCCGCGCCTGCGGCTCCTACTGGGAGGTGCCGCTGATCGAGGGCATCGCGGCGCCGCCCGCTTCCGACGCGCTCAAGCATTTCGGCGCGGCGCTGGCGAGCTACGGGTCGGTGGCGCTGTTCCACATGCCCGGCGTCACCGCGGAGCCCGCCGCGATGGCCGATGCGGCCGGCGATGCCGTGGCGATCGGCCGCGCCGAGATCGACGCCTTCGTCGCCGGCTATGCGGCGCCCGGCGAGGCGGTCGACGTCGTCGTCTTCGCCGCGCCGCAGCTCTCGCTGATCGAGATGCAGGAGGTCGCCGACGCGATCGGCGGGCGCCAGGTCCACCCGCGGACGACCTTGCTCGTCGCGACCTCGCCCGAGATCAAGCACGCCGCCGACCGGATGGGCCTGACCGCGCGGATCGAGGCGAGCGGCGCGGTCGTCGCCGCCGGGATGTGCTTCTACAACAGCTACGCCGGCGAGATGGCCGAGGCCAACGGCTGGCGCCGGCTCGTCACCAACTCGGCGAAGCTCGTCAACATCATCGGCGGCTACGGCTACCGGCCGAGCCTCGCCAGCCTCGAACGCTGCGTCGAGGCGGCGGTCGCCGGGCGGATGCGATGACGCCGACCGTCCTGCGCTGCCACCCGGGCGTCGGCCCGGCGGTCGAAGGCATCGCGCTGGTGGCGCAGGACAATTTCAGCGCGCGTTACGACCTCGACCGCAAGCAGGGTGTCTTCTCGCGGCCGAGCCATGCGCTCGCCGGGCAGAGCTATGCCGGCCGCATCCTCGTCCTCAACGACGCCAAGGGCGGCGTCGCGACCGCCTGGATGCTGCACGAGATGAAGGCGCGCGGCATCGTGCCGCTGGCGCTCGTCTTCAACCGCGTCAACCCGATCCTGGCGCAGGGCGCGGCGTTCGGGAACGTGACGATGGTCGATCGGTTCGACGGCGACGTGACCGCGCTGATCCGCACCGGCGACCGGCTGCGCATCGACCCGGCCGCCGGCACCGTCGAGATCCTCGACCGGGAGAGGCAGGGGGCATGAGGCGGGGGCATGAGGCAAGGGGCATGAGCGACATCCGCATCACCGCCGGACCCTTCGTCTTCGCCGCGCGGTTCGAGCCCGCGGCGGCGCCCCGCACCTGCGCATGGTTCAAGAGCGTGCTGCCCTATCGCGAGCGGATCATCCACGTCCGCTGGAGCGGCGAAGCGTGCTGGATCCCGCTCGGCGCGCTCGACCCCGGCATCGGCCACGAGAACGCCACGAGCTACCCGGCCCCGGGCCAAGTGCTGTTTCACCCGTCGGGGGTCAGCGAGACCGAGATCCTCGTCGCCTACGGCGCCTGCCGGTTCGGCAGCAAGGCCGGGCAGCTCGCCGGCAACCCGTTCCTCACCATCGTCGACGGGCTGGAGAACCTGCGCCCGCTCGGCGAGTTGACGCTGTGGCACGGCGCGCAATCGGTCGAGTTCGCGGCGATTTGATCGGCGCCGCCGCTCTCGGCTAACCTAGGCTGCTGCCGCGCCGCGATCCCGGAGGACCTGATGCCGCCACGCTTCACCACCCGTCCCGAAATCCGCGGCACCTTCGGGGTCGCCGCCTCGACCCATTGGCTGGCGAGCGCGGTGGCGATGTCGATCCTCGAAAAGGGCGGCAATGCGTTCGATGCGGCGGCGGCCGCGGGCCTGACGCTGCAGGTCGTCGAGCCGCATCTCAACGGGCCGCTCGGCGAGGTGCCGATCCTGGCGTGGAGCGAAGCCAATCAGCGCTGCGACATGATCTGCGGCCAAGGAGTCGCGCCGCAGGCGGCGACGATCGCGCGTTACCGCCAGCTGGGGTTGAGCCTCGTCCCCGGCACCGGGTTGCTCGCCGCGGCCGTGCCGGGCGCGTTCGACGGCTGGATGCGGCTGCTGCGCGATTACGGCACGCTGCCGCTCGCCGACATCCTCGCGCCGGCGATCGGCTATGCCGAGCACGGCTATCCGCTCGCCTGGCGCATCCCCGAGGCGATCGCCACCGTCGCGGAGATGTTCCGCCGCGCCTGGCCGAGCTCGGCCGCGGTCTACCTGCCCGGCGGGGCGCCGCCCAAGGCCGGCCAGCTGTTCCGCAACCCGGGTCTGGCGGCGACCTACAAGCGCGTGCTGGCCGAGGCCGAAGCGGCCGGCGGCGACCGGGTGCGCCAGGTCGACCGCGCCCGCGACGCCTGGTATCGGGGTTTCGTCGCCGAGGCGATCGACCGCTTCTGTCGGCATGAGGAGGTGCTCGACTCGTCAGGCCGGCGCCACAAGGGCGTGCTCACCGCCGACGACATGGCGCGCTGGCAGGCGCCGGTCGAAGCGCCGCTCACCTTCGACTATCGCGGCTATACTGTGGTCAAGGGCGGGCCGTGGAGCCAGGGGCCGGTGCTCCTGCAGCAGCTCGCGCTGCTCGCCGGGTTCGATCTCGACGACACCGACCCGGTGGGCGCGGATTTCGTCCACACCGTCACCGAATGCGCCAAGCTCGCCTATGCCGACCGCGAGGCCTGGTACGGCGACCCCGATTTCGTCGAGGTGCCGATGGCGACGCTGTTGAGCCCGGAATACAACGCGGCGCGGCGCCAGCTGGTCGGCGAGCGCGCCTCGATCGAGCTGCGTCCCGGCCGGCCCGATGGGCGCGAGCCGAGCTTTTTGGTGGGCGGAGCGGAGCTGGTGTCGGCGGTCGGCATCGGCGAGCCGACGGTCGGTGCCTTCGCCGCCGGGATCGGCGAGCCGACGAC
>DATJOB010000042.1:0-19681 GCA_035507475.1 Allostellaceae bacterium
CTCGTTCTCGGCATCGACCGAGCTCAGCGCCTCGTCGAGGATCAGAATGGGCGCGTCGCGCAGCAGCGCGCGGGCGATCGCCAGGCGCTGGCGCTGGCCGCCCGAAAGGTTGACGCCGCGCTCGCCGAGCATCGTCCGATAACCCTGCGGCAGGGCGCTGATGAACTCGTGCGCGTTGGCGTCGCGTGCCGCCGCGATGATCTCATCATCGGTCGCATCGGGCCGGCCGAGTCGCAGATTGTCCTCGACCGTGCCGTGGAACAAATAGGTGTCCTGATGCACGACCGCGATCTGCGCGCGCAGCGTGTCGGGGTCGAGGCTGCGCAGGTCGCGCCCGCCGATCGTGACGCGGCCCGCCTGCGGGTCGAAGAGGCGCAGCAGGAGCCGCGCGACCGACGACTTGCCCGAACCGCTCGGGCCGACGATGCCGATCTTCTCGCCGGCGGCGACGCTGAACGACAGCGCCTCGTGCGCCGGGCGGCGGCCGCCGGGATAGGCGAACGACACGTTGTCGAAGGCAATGGTCGGCGCCAGCGCCCTCTCGGAGCCGGCGGCGCCGGCGGCGTCGGGCGGCGGCACCAGCGGCTCGGCCTTGAGCAGCTCGGCGATGCCGGCGGCGGCGGATTGCCCGACCATGCCCTGATGCAGCACCGAGCGCAGGTCGCGCAGCGGGCGGAACACCTCGGTGCCGGCCATCAGCACGATGAGCAGCGCGGTGATGCTCATCTCACCGTGCGCGACACGCCACACGCCGAGGCCCAGCGCCGCTGCGGCGCCGACCGCAATGCCGGTATCGGTGATGCCGCGGGTCATCACGCTCGTCGACAGCACCTGCATGGTGGTCTCGGCGAGCTGCCGCGCGCGCTCGGCGAGGCGGCGGCCGTAGGCGGCGCTCTGGCCGAACGCCTTCAGCGTCGGCAGGCCCTGCACCGCGTCGAGAAACTCCGAGCCGAACCCCTTCATCGCCTGGTGGCGCAGGTGGCCGCGGCCGCTCTCCATCTTGTTCCAGGCGGTCGGCGCGATCAGCGTCACCAGCGCCGCGACCAGCATCACGGTCGCCACCGGCACGTCCCACCAGACGATGAACAGGAAGATCGCGATCGGGGTCAGCGCGGCGACGCAGACCTGCGGCACGTACTGGCCGAAAAAGGTCTGCAGCTGCTCGACGCCGTCGACCACCGAGAGCATCACCCCGCCGGTGCGCTCGCCGGCGAACCAGGCCGGCCCCAATTCGGCGATCTTGTCGTAGAGCTTGCCGCGCAGGTCGGTCTGCACCTTGGCCGCGGTGCGATGCGCGATCAGCGTGCGGCAATGGTCGAGGAGGCCGCGCATGATCACCGCCGCGGCGACGCCGATCGCGGCGGTGGCCACCGCCGCGAACCCCGAGCCGGCGAAGACGCGCGCCAGCATCGTGCCGAGCAGGGTGAAGCGGGCGATGCCGAAAGCGGCGGCGGCCAGCCCGATCAGGATCGCGAGCGCGATCCGCCCGCGCAGGCCGCGGGTCAGCTGCCAAAGACGGCGGTCGAAATACATCAGCGGATCTTCTCTTCGCTGTTGGCCGCCCGGTCGGTGTCGCTCAGGCTGCGCGGGTCCGCGACATCGACCGTCAGGTGCTCGGTCGGGCGCGGCGTCGCGGTGACCACGCTGACGCCGTTCGGGGACTCGAAGCGGTGCCAGGTGTTCTGCGGCACGACCACCGTCATGCCGGCGCTGACCTTGTGGCTTTCGGGGCCGCTCTCGGTCATCAAATGCAGCGTGCAAGAGCCCTCGACGATCTGCACCAGCTCGTCGCCGTTCGGGTGCCGCTCCCAGGCCGCGTTGCCGGTGAACTTGGCGCTGTAGATATTGCCGTCGCGATAGGGCGCGAGGGTCACAAAGGCGCCGGTCGCCTGGCGCTCGGCTTCGGTCGTTTCCGGCCGCCGGCCCTGCATCGTCGGCATCTTCGCGAGGATCGCCTTGAGATCGAGGATGGTGGTCATCGCTGCTCCTCCAAGCTTTGTCGTGCGTGACGCCGGGCGGTTACGGCGCGGCCGACCACGGATCGTCGGTATCGGTCCGGATGTGCTCGCTCGGGCGCGGCGTCGCGGTCATCAGGGTGACGCCGTCCGGGGAGCGGAAACGGTGCCATGCCCCTTGCGGCACGATGGCCAGGGTGCCGGCGCCCACCGCGATCGATCGCGGCTTTTCGCCTTCGGCGGCGATATCGAGGGTCGCGGCGCCGTCGATGATGTAGACCAGCTCATCGCCGTTCGGATGCCGCTCCCAGGCGCCGAGGCCGCTGAACTTGCTGGTGAAGAGCGCGCTGTCGCGATAGGCGGCCAATTCGGCCGACGTGCCCGCCCGCTGGTCGCTCGTCGTCTGCGGCGTACGGCCTTGCAGCATCTTCAATTTCGCCAGCTCGGCAGTGAGGTCGATGACCGTCGTCATGGCTCTCATCCTGTCTGCAAATTGTGGCTCGACAAGCAAGATAGCGATATGTTTTGCTTTCAGCATTAGATAAAATCGAGATGTAGCGATACAGGAACGTATCATGCCGCCACTCGACGACGCAGTCATTCCCGGCGCGGAATTCCGTGTCGGCCCGGAAGACCGGCGCGCGCCCGCCGGCGGCGCCGGGAGCATGGATTGGGACGATGTGCGCGTCTTTCTCGCTGTCGCACGGCATGGCTCGCTGCGCGCTGCGGGCCGGGCGCTGAGCCTGAGCCAGCCGACGATCGGTCGGCGGCTCGCGGCGTTCGAGGCGACGTTTGGCGGGCCGACCCTGTTCGACCGCCTGCCGGAGGGGCTGCGCCTCAACGCCGCTGGGGAGCAGCTGGTCCCGGCCGCGGAAAGCGTCGAGCGGGCGGCGCTGATGCTGGAGCGGCGGCGGGCGGCGGCGTCGCCCGAGCTGTGCGGCACGGTGCGCGTGTCGGTCGGCGAGTGGGTGGCCGGCTTTCTGGCGCGCTGCCTGTCCGACGCGGGGCCGACGACGCTGCCGAAGGGCATCACGCTGGAACTGGTCGAATCGCGCCAGACCGCGAACCTCGCGCGCCGCGAGGCCGACCTCGCGGTGCGCCACCACCCACCGGAGAGCGGCGACCTTTATGTCGCGAAGGTCGGCACGCTTGCCTGCGCGGTCTACCGGCGGCGCGGCTCGGCGAGCGAGGCCTGGGTCACCTATACCGAGGAGCAGGCGCATTACGCGACGGCGCGCTGGGTGCAGCAGCAGCTCGAGATGACCGGCGCGGGTGTCGCGCTGCGCGCGTCGAACGTGACGATGCAGTCGGCGGCCATCCGGGCCGGCAGCGGCAGGGGGGTGCTGCCGTGCTATGCCGCGGACGACGACCCGCTGCTCGAGCGGGTGACGCCACCGGTGCCCGAGATCGCCGCCGACCATTCGGTCATCGTCCATCGCGACCTGCGCCGCGCGGTTTGCGTGCGCACGGTCATCGATTGGGTGCGCTGCGCTTTTGCCGAACATAAGGACGCGCTGGCCGGCAACGGCCAGGCGGCCGCGAGGCCCATCCGGCGGGAGGCTTCATGCACCGAGTCCTGATCACCGGCGCCGGCGGCGGCATCGGCCGCGGCCTGCGCGAGACACTGCGCGGCGTCTACCCGGTGTTGCGGCTTTCCGACCGGGTGGCGATCGCCCCGGCGCGCGACGGCGAGGAGGTCGACCGGACCGAGCTTGCCGACATGGCGGCCGTCGAGAAGATGGTCGCCGGCTGCGACGGGATCGTCCATCTCGGCGGCATCTCCGGCGAGAGCAGCTGGGAGAAGATTCTCGAAGGCAACATCGTCGGGCTTTACAACACCTTCGAGGCGGCGCGGCGGGCCGGGGTCCGGCGCATCGTCATGGCGACCTCGAACCACGCGGTCGGCTTCTACCCGCGCTCCCAGACGATCGATCACCGGGTCGTGCCGCGACCGGACAGCCGCTACGGCGTCTCGAAGGCGTTCAGCGAGGCGCTCGCCAGCCTCTATTCCGACAAGCACGGCATCGGCTTTCTCTGCGTGCGGATCGGCAATTACGGCGACCGGCCGATCGACAGCCGGCGCCTCGCGATCTGGATCAGCCCGCGCGACATCACCCAGCTCGTGCGCATCGGCCTCGAACATCCGGACGTGCGCTACGAGATCGTCTACGGCGTCTCGGCCAACAAGCGCTCGTGGTACGACAATTCAAACGCCTACCGGCTCGGCTACAAGCCGCAAGACGACAGCGAGCCGCAGGCCGCTGCGGTGCTCGCCGCCGAGGCCGGCCAGGCGAAAGACCCGATCGCCGAAAAATATCAGGGCGGCACGTTCTGCGCCGAGGAATACGACGCGCCGAGCGAGCGGACTTAAGCCCCTCTCCCGCACGCGGGCGAGGCGATGACCCGTGCTAGCGGGTCAGCCGGCGCATCGCCTGGTCGATGCCGGCGAGGGTCAAGGGGAACATGCGGCCGTCGACGAGCTGCTCGATCATGGTGATCGACATCGTCCCGGCCCAGTACTTCTCCGGCACCGGGTTGAGCCACACCGCCTGCGGGTAGTGGTCGAGCAGGCGGCGCATCCAGACGCTGCCCGGCTCGTCGTTCCAGCGTTCGACGCTGCCGCCGGGCTGGCTGATCTCGTAGGGGCTCATGCTGGCGTCGCCGACCAGCACGACCTTGTGCGCCGGGTCGTAGGTCCTGAGGATCTCCATCGTCGCGATCTGCTCGACATGGCGGCGCCGCGAATCCTTCCACACCGACTCGTAAAGGCAGTTGTGGAAATAGAAATGCACGAGGTGCTTGAACTCGCCGCGCGCCGCCGAGAACAGCTCCTCGCAGACCCGCACATGGTCTTCCATCGACCCGCCGACGTCGAGAAAGAGCAGCAGCTTCACCTTGTTGTGCCGCTCCGGCACGAGCTTCAGGTCGAGCCAGCCGGCGTTGTTGGCGGTCGACTTGATCGTGTCGGGGAGGTCGAGCTCCAAGTCGGCGCCCTCGCGCGCGAACTGGCGCAGCCGCCGCAAGGCGATCTTGATGTTGCGCGTGCCCAGTTCGACCGTGTCGTCGAGGTTGCGGAACTCGCGCCGGTCCCAGATCTTGACCGCGCGGCGGTTCTTGCCCTCGTGCTGGCCGATCCGCACCCCCTCGGGGTTGTAGCCGTGCGCGCCGAACGGCGAGGTGCCGGCGGTGCCGATCCACTTGGCGCCGCCCTGGTGGCGGCCCTGCTGCTCGGCGAGGCGCTGGCGCAGCGTCTCCATCAGCTTGTCCCAGCCGCCCATCGCCTCGATCTGCGCCTTCTCCTCCTCGCTGAGGTAGCGCTCGGCGAGCTTCCTGAGCCACTCCTCGGGCAGCTCGGTCATCGGGTCGGTCGGGGTTTCCAGCCCCTTGAAGCATTGGCCGAAGACCCGGTCGAAGCGGTCGAGATAGCGCTCGTCCTTGACCAGCGCGGCGCGCGACAAGAAGTAGAACTCGTCGATGCCGAAGGCCGCGACGCCGTCCCTCATCGCCTCCATCAGCGTCAGGTACTCGCGCAGGCTGGCCGGCACCTTGGCCGCGCGCAATTCTAGGAAGAAGCTGGTGAACACGATCGGCTAGGAGGTTAGGGGCATAAGCGCTTGCGCCAGCCGGATCGTATCGATGTCGCCGATCTTTGCTGCGCTCATCACTTCGCTCCTATGGACGGCATCACCCGCGCTCCCGCCGGTTCAAAAACGCCAGGCGCTCGAACAGGTGCACATCCTGCTCGTTCTTGAGCAGCGCGCCGTGCAGCGGCGGGATCAGCTTCTTGGGATCGCGCTGGCGCAACGTGTCGGCGTCGATGTCCTCGACCAGGAGCAGCTTCAGCCAGTCGAGCAGCTCCGAGGTCGAGGGTTTCTTCTTCAGCCCCGGCACCTCGCGCACATCGAAGAAGACGGTCAGCGCCTCCTGCACCAGGTCGCGCTTCAGCCCCGGGAAATGCACCTCGACGATCTGCTCCATCGTCTCGCGGTCGGGAAAGCGGATGTAGTGGAAGAAGCAGCGGCGCAGGAACGCGTCCGGCAGCTCCTTCTCGTTGTTCGAGGTGATGATCACGATCGGCCGCTGCCGGGCGCTGATCGTCTTTCTAAGCTCGTAGACGAAGAACTCCATGCGGTCGAGCTCGAGCAGCAGGTCGTTGGGGAACTCGATGTCCGCCTTGTCGATCTCGTCGATCAGCAGGACCGGGGCCGCGTCGGCCTCGAAGGCGTCCCACAGCTTGCCGGGCCTGATGTAGTTGGCGATGTCGTGGACCCGCTCGTCGCCGAGCTGGCCGTCGCGCAGCCGCGACACCGCGTCGTATTCGTAGAGCCCCTGGATCGCCTTGGTGGTCGACTTGATGTGCCAGGTGATGAGCTCGCGGCCGAGCCCCTTGGCGATCTCGTGCGCGAGGATGGTCTTGCCGGTGCCGGGCTCGCCCTTGACGAGAAGCGGCCGTTCGAGCGCGATCGCCGCGTTGACCGCGACCCGCAGATCGGGCGTCGCCACGTAACTTTCGGTACCCTCGAAGCGCTGCATCGCCCGCCCAACCCGCTGCCCGGTGACGCGGATGACATACCGTGCCGGGCTGCGACTTACCAGCGCAGCAAACGACGTGCCGCCCCTCGCGGGGCAGCGTGCTCAACCTCTGGCCGAGAAAGCGATGGTTAAAGCGCTTGCGACTTACGCGTGCTCGTGCGGACGCTCGACCGCGGCAGCGGCCGGGGCAGCGGGCGCCGCGGTGGCGGAGGGCGCCGTGACCTGTGCCGGCGGTGGCGTCGGCTGGACCTCGTCCTCGTCCTTCATCCCGGCCTTGAAGGCTTTGATCCCCTTGGCAAAATCGCCCATCACCCGGGGCAGCTTCCCGGCCCCGAACAGCACCAGCACGATGGCCAGGACCACCAGCCAATGCACCAAACTCATCGAACCCATCGCACGACCCCGGGCAGCTGACGAACACGCAGTCTAGCAGAGTTTGCGCCGCCCAGCGAATCGCGGCCGCGGCGCCTCGGCTACGACTTCGTGCCGGGCGCCGGCGAAGTCAAGCCCGGGCGCCGGCGGCGGCGGTTGCCGGCGCGCCGCAGCGCCCCCGGCGCCCCCGGGCGGCGATCTTGCCCCGGCCCCGCTGCAACCCGTGGTTTGCCGTTGCGGCGGGGCCGGTTTGCGGTTAACCCGATAGCCATGGCAGCAGGCAATGTCGTGCAGGGCGCGCTGTTCACCGTGATGGTGATCCGCGCCGCGATGCTGCGCGATCCGGCGTTCGACGAGGAGCTGGCGCGGCAGATCGGCCGCAGCCCGCGGTTCTTCGAGAATGCGCCGGTGGTGCTCGATCTGCGCGGCGTCGAGAACCTGACCGAGGCCGCGGAGTTCGACAGCTTGCGCGACCGGCTGCGGGCGCTGACGCTCACCCTCGTCGGGGTGCAGAACGCGCAGCCGGCGCAGCTCGCGGCGGCGGGCGCCGCGGGTCTGGCGAGCTTCGCCCCGACCGCGGGCGGCGGCCAGCCGCGCGCCGCACCGCCTGCCGCGCCGGCGTCGCCGAAGACGCGGCTGGTGAGCGAGCCGGTCCGCTCCGGGACGCAGATCTACGCGCGCGGCAGCGACCTTGTCGTCACCGCGGCGGTCAGCCCCGGGGCCGAGCTGGTCGCCGACGGCAACATCCACGTCTACGGCGCGCTGCGCGGTCGCGCGCTGGCGGGGGCGAGCGGCGACACCGCCGCGCGGATCTTCTGCACCCGGCTCGAAGCCGAGCTGATCAGCATCGCCGGCCGCTATCTCGTCAGCGAGCAGCTGCCGGCCGACGCCCAGGCGGCGCCGGTCCAGATCGCGCTTGTCGATGACCAGTTGACCATCACCCGGAATTGACGCTCATCATTGGCGGCGGGGGCAGGACGGACAGGGAAGAAGAAGCACGGTCGGGCAGGGGCCGCGGGGCCAGAGGGGAGGCCGGGTGTTGGCGAAGGTGATCGTGGTGACCTCGGGAAAGGGCGGCGTCGGCAAGACGACGACCGCTGCCGCTTTCGCCGCGGGCCTTGCGCTGCGCGGCAACAAGACCGTGGTCATCGACTTCGATGTCGGTCTGCGCAACCTCGATCTCGTGATGGGCTGCGAGCGCCGCGTCGTCTTCGACTTCATCAACGTCATCAACGGCGACGCCAACCTCAATCAGGCGCTCATCAAGGACAAGCGCCACGACAATCTCTACATCTTCCCGACCTCGCAGACGCGCGACAAGAACGCGCTGAAGCGCGAGGGCGTCGAGCGCGTCATGGAGGAGCTGAAGCAGCAGTTCGAGTACATCATCTGCGACAGCCCGGCGGGGATCGAGCACGGCGCGATCACCGCGCTCTATTTCGCCGACAGCGCGGTCATCGTGACCAACCCCGAGGTCTCCTCGGTGCGCGACAGCGACCGCATCATCGGGATCCTCGCCTCGCGCTCGCGCCGCGCCGAGCGCAACGAGCCGCCGGTCGAGGTCCATCTGCTGCTGACCCGCTACGATCCGGCGCGCGTCGCCAAGGGCGAGATGCTCGCGGTGGAGGACGTGAAGGAGATCCTGTCGATCCCGCTCCTCGGCGTCATCCCCGAATCGGAGTCCGTTTTGCGGGCGTCGAACACCGGGACCCCGGTGGTGTTTGACGAGGATAGTCCGGCAGGTAGAGCCTATCTCGATGCGGTCGCGCGGTTTCTCGGCGAAACTCGCGAGATGCGCTTTGTCAAACCCGAACGGCGCAGCTTCTTCCGGGCATTGTTCGGCAGGGCCTGATGGGGTTCATACGCTCACTGTTTCAGCCGCGGCGCAGCAGCGCCTCGATCGCCAAGGAGCGGCTCAAGATCGTGCTGGCACACGAGCGCGCCGGCCGCGGCGCGCCCGACTTCCTGCCGATGCTGCAGCGCGAGCTGCTCGCCGTCGTCGGCCGCTATGTCGAGATCAGCGACGACGGCATCCGGGTGACGCTCGGCGGTTCGGGCGACACCTCGCTCCTCGAAATCAATATCGAGATCGAGGGCGGCAAGCTGAAGAAGAAGGCCGGCGACACCGCGCTGAGCGCCGCGGTCTGAGCCGCCGCGAGACCCGCATACGGAGAAAAACAATGCGCGGGACAGTTTCGAGATTCCTGAGGCGGTTCGCGGCCGGAGCCGGTGCGATCATGTTGCTGGTCGCGGCCCCGGCCGCGCCGGCGAAGGCGCAGGTCGGTTGCGATGTGATCGTTTACTGGGACGCCAATTTTCGCGGTGAATCGTGGCGGACGCAGCGCGACCAGCCCTATGTCGGCGACCATTGGAACGACCAGATTTCGTCGATCCGCATCCTGTCGGGCTACTGGGAATTCTTCTGGGACATCAACTACGGCGGCGAGCGGCTGCGGCTCGCCCCGGGCGATTATGCCTTTGTCGGCAACCACTGGAACGACCAGATCAGCTCGTTCCGCTGCCTGCATTCCTAGATCGCCGGCCTAGATCGCCGGCCTAGATCGCCGGCTCGGCTGGTCGACCCTCCAGCCGCAGCCATTCCGCGCGGACGAGCGGGTCGGGTTCGCCGGCGAGCCGCCGCTCGCGTTCCGCAGCCGCCGTCTCGCGGGCGAGCCGGTCGAGCGCCCAGACGGCGCTGGCGCGCACCAGCGGTGACGCGTCGTCGAGCAGCTCGCGGGCGGTTTCGGCCAGCCCGCGCTCGCCGCTGTTGCCGATCGCGGTCAGCACGTTGCGCAGGAAGCGGTCGCGGCCGATCCGCTTGATCGCGGTCCCCGCGAACATCCGCCGGAAACCGGCATCGTCGAGCCCGGCCAGCGCGGCCAGGCGCGGCGCGCTGAGGCCGGGAAGCGGCTGGAAATCGGGCTCGCCGGCGGCGCGCGCGTATTTGTTCCACGGGCACACCGCGAGGCAATCGTCGCAGCCATAGATGCGGTTGCCGATCAGCGGCCGCAGTTCCGCCGCGATCATGCCCTTGTGCTCGATCGTCAGGTAGGAGATGCAGCGCCGCGCATCGAGCTTGTAGGGCGCCGGAAAAGCGTTGGTCGGGCAGGCATCGAGACAGGCGCGGCAGGAGCCGCAATGGTCGCCTTCCGCCGCGTCCGGCTCGACCTCGATGCTGAGATAGATTTCGCCGAGAAACAGCCACGAGCCGAACTCGCGCGAGACGAGATTGGTGTGCTTGCCCTGCCAGCCGAGGCCGGCACGCTGCGCCAGCGGTTTCTCCATGACCGGCGCGGTATCGACAAAGACCTTCAACTCGCCCGGCCAGCGCTCGGCGATCCAGCGCGCCAGCGCCTTGAGGCGCTGCTTGATCGTGTCGTGGTAGTCGCGGCCGCGGGCGTAGACCGAGACGACGCCGCAACCGCGATCCGTCGCGGCTTCCTCGGCGGGAGCATAGTTCATCCCGAGCACGACGACGCTGCGCGCCTCGTGCCAGAGCGCTTTCGGGTCGCCGCGCCGCTCGGCATGCGCCGCCATCCAGCCCATCTCGCCGTGGTAGCCGCGCGCCAGGAACTCGGCGAGGTCGGCGCGGGTGCTCTCGGCGAGCTCGGCCGCGGCGAAGCCGACCGCGTCGAAGCCGCGCGCCAGCGCCTCCGCCCGGATCGCCTCGCGGATGCTTCTGTCGTCACGCCGGCGGTCGCCGGACTGACCGGACCTCACTATCGCGGGCATCGGCTCAGCCGCGCCCGCGATAGGGCGCGACGCCGGGATCCGGCAAGTAGAGGCCGGCCGGCGGCTCGCCGGTCTGGTAGAACACGTCGCTCGGAAGGCCGCCGCGCGGATACCAATCGCCGCCGATGCGCAGCCCTTTCGGCGCCGCCGCGTCGATCAGCCGGCTGGCCACGGTCAGCGTGCAGTCCTCGTGAAAGGCGCCGTGGTTGCGGAACGAGCCGAGGAACAGCTTCAGCGACTTGCTCTCGACCAGGCGGTCCTGCGGCACGTAGTCGATGACGAGATGCGCGAAATCCGGCTGGCCGGTGAGCGGGCAGAGCGTGGTGAATTCGGGGCAGGCGAAGCGCACCGCGTAGAGCACGCCGGGGTGCGGGTTGGCCACGGTCTCGAGCCGCGCCGCGGCGGGCGATTCCGGCAGCCGCGTCGGCTGCCCGAGCTGGGTCAGGCCCTGCGGGCGTCGGCTCCGGGTCATCGCCGCCCGCTCACGGCGCCTCGAATTCGGCCAGGCTGCCGGCCACGATCGCCTCCCGCATCGCCGTCATCAGATCGGCGTAGTAGGTGAGATTGTGGGTGGTCAACAGCATCGCCGCAAGAATCTCGCCCGCCTTGACGAGGTGATGGAGATAGGCGCGGCTGAAACCGGCGCAGGCGGCACAGCGGCATTGCGGGTCGAGCGGCGCGCGATCTTCGGCATGGCGGGCGTTGCGCAGGTTGACCGCGCCGGCGCGGGTGAAGGCCTGCCCGGTGCGTCCCGAGCGGGTCGGCAACACGCAGTCGAAAAGATCGATGCCGCGTCTGACCGCGCCCACCAGATCGGCGGGCTTGCCGACCCCCATCAGGTAGCGCGGCCGGTCGGCGGGGAGATGCGGCACCGTGGCCTCGACCATCGCGAAGGTCGTCGCCTGGCCCTCGCCGATCGCCAGCCCGCCGATCGCGTGGCCGTCGAAGCCGAGCGCCACGGTCTTGCGTGCCGAGCGTTCGCGCAGCTCGGGATGCACGCCGCCCTGGACAATGCCGAAGATGCCGTGGCCAGGCCGCTCGACAAAGGCGGCGCGCGAGCGTTCGGCCCAGCGCAGCGTCAATTCCATCGAGGCTTCGACCGCCGCCCGTTCGGCCGGGAACGGGGTGCATTCGTCGAACGCCATCGTGATGTCGGCGCCGAGCAGACGCTGCACCTCGATCGAGCGCTCGGGGGTCAAGAGGTGCCGGCTGCCGTCGAGATGCGAGCGGAATTCGACGCCGTCCTCGCCGATCCTGCGCAGCGCGGCGAGCGACATGACCTGAAACCCGCCGCTGTCGGTGAGGATCGCGTGCGGCCAGTTCATGAAGCGATGCAGCCCGCCGAGCGCGGCGATGCGCTCGGCGCCGGGGCGCAGCATCAGGTGATAGGTGTTGCCGAGGATCAGCCGCGCGCCGGTCGCGGCGACGCCCTCCGGCGTCATCGCCTTGACCGTCGCGGCGGTGCCGACCGGCATGAAGGAGGGCGTCTCGACCGTGCCGTGCGCGGTCGCGAGGCGCCCGGCCCGCGCCGCGCCGTCGCGCGCGACCACCTCGAAGCCGGTGCTCAATCTGCTCTCCGCGCATTGGCGGGAGCAACCGCGGCCGGCTCGATCAAACAGGCGTCGCCGTAGGAGAAGAAGCGATAGCCGGCGGCGGTCGCGTGGGCATAGGCCGCCTTGATCCGGTCGAGCCCGGCAAGTGCCGCGACCAGCATGAAAAGGCTCGAGCGCGGCAGATGAAAATTGGTGAGCAGCAGGTCGATCGCCTTGAAGCGGTAGCCGGGCAGGATGAAGAGCCGGGTCTCGCCGGCGAAGGGCGCGACCTCGCCGCTTTCGGCGGCGGCGGTTTCGAGCAGCCTGAGGCTCGTCGTGCCGATCGCGACGATGCGCCCGCCGCGCGCGCGGGCGGCGCGGATGCGGCGCGCGGTCTCGCCGCCGACGACACCCCATTCGGCGTGCATCGCGTGGGCCCGCGGGTCGTCGCTGCGGACCGGCAGGAAGGTGCCCGGCCCGACATGCAGGGTCAGCATGGCGACCGCGATGTCGTGCGCGGCGAGGCGCTCGACGAGGCCCGGGGTGAAGTGCAGCCCGGCAGTCGGCGCCGCGACCGCGCCCGGGGTGCGCGCGAACATCGTCTGGTAGTGCCCCTGGTCGCGCGGATCGCCCCGCGGGAACCGGCTGCGCGGGCGCTTGATGTAGGGCGGCAGCGGCATCGCGCCGTAGCGGGCGAGGGCGGCGGCGAACGCCTCGCCTTCGCGATCGAAGCGCAACGAGAGCGAGCCGCCCGCCTCCTTGGCCGCGACCTCGGCCGCGAAGTCGCATCCGAAGACGATCCGGTCGCCGGGATGCAGCCGCCGCGCGCCCTTCGCGTAGGCCTGCCAGTTGCCGCCGCCAAGGTCGTGTGCCAGCGTGATCTCGACCGTCGCCGCGCCGCGCGTGCCGACGAGCCGGGCCGGGATGACCCGGGTGTCGTTGCCGACCAGGAGGTCGCCCGGGCGCAACAGCTCCGGCAGGTCGGCGATGCGCCGGTCGGCGAACGCGCCCGCCGCCGGCACGTGGAGCAGGCGCGCCGCGTCGCGCGGCTCGACCGGCCGCTCGGCGATCAGCTGGCGCGGCAGCTCGAAGTCGAAATCCGCGAGGCGCATCGCGCGAGCTTATAGCCGCGCCGCGGGACGAATTGCCAATCGCGCCGGAAACGGCGAACAATCGCGCTTCGGACAGGGAGATCGAGCCGATGGCAGCACCGGCTGAGCGCGTCACCGCCGTGGCGCCCGGGCACATGACCGGGCCGATGACCGGCGAGCGCTACATCGCAAGCCTCAAGGACGGGCGCGAGGTGTGGATCGACGGCGCGCGCGCCGCCGACGTCACCACCCATCCCGCGTTCAAGGACATGGTCGGCGAGCTGGCGCGCGTCTACGACCTGCAGAACAGCGCGCCATACCGCGACGCGATGACCTGCCTCTGCCCGGAGACCGGCAAGCGCATCTCGGTGAGCTGGCTCTATCCGCGCTCGGCCGAGGATCTGCGCAGGAAGCGGCGCAACAGCGAGTTGTGGAACGAGCTGACCTGGGGTCAGCTCGGCCGCTCGCCCGACATCCTGGCGCCCTACATCCTCTCGGCGCTGCACATCAAGGACGATTTCGGCGCGGTCAAGCACCCGCGCTGCGATTTCGGCGAGAACCTGCAGAAATATTACGAATACTGCCGCGACCACGACCTCTTCCTGACGCATGCGCTGGTCGACCCGCAGGTCGACCGCAGCCAGCAGACGCAGAACGAGCGCCGCGCCGTCGCCGAGGATACCGAAGTCGCGCTGCACGTCGTCGAGGAGACGAGCGAGGGCGTGGTGGTCACCGGCGGCAAGCAGCTCGCGACCGCCGCGCCGCACAGCCACGAGGTCTACGTCTCGCTGTCGGCGACCTTCGTCCAGCGCAACGACCCGAAATGCATCGTCGCGTTCGCGGTGCCCAACGACACCCCCGGTCTCAAGATCCTGGCGCGCGAGCCGGTTTCGCGCTGGATCGGCTCGTGGGGGCATCCGTTGCAGATGCTCGACGAGCAGGACTGCATGCTGTTCTTCGACCGCGTCCTGGTGCCGTGGGACCGGGTCTTCATGCTCTACGACTCGACCCCGATGATGAAGATGCTGGGCGCCGGCGGGCATAGCGTGCCGTTCAACTTCCTCGGCTGGTCGAATCTGTGCCGCGTCGAGGTGCGGATGAAGCTGATGACCGCGGTGGCGACGATGGTCGCCGAGGCGATCGGCGTCATCGAGTACCGCGAGGTCGCCGCCAAGCTCGGCGAGATGGTGACCTACTGCGAGATGTGGCGCCACGCGATGGAGGGCATCGAGCACCAGGCCGGGCCGACCCCGAGCGGCCAGTGGACGCTCGGCCCGGCGCGCGCGACGCATATCTGGTTCGCCCAGGTCACCAATCGGATGAGCGCGCTGCTGCGCGAGATCTGCGCCTCGGGGATCATCATGCAGCCGAGCGAGAACGACCTCGCGAGCCCCGAGATCCGCCCCTATCTCGACCGCTACATGCGCGGCAGGGAGGCCGACGTCGAATTCAAGTCGCGCCTCTTCCGCCTCGCGCACGATCTCGCCGCGTCGTCGTTCGGGCTGCGCCAGGACATCTACGAGTACTGGCATGGCGGCGACCCGAACCGCAACCGCATCAACCTGTTCCGCACCTTCGACCAGAGCGCGATGAAGGGCCGCATCCGCGAGATGCTGTCAAAGCCGTTGCCACATGGCGAGCCGGGGTAGCCTAATGGCGCGCGAAGCGAGCGGCGCGCTTCTTGCTAAAACAGCCGCACGAACAGGCAGAGGGGAACGATGACCTACGCTCTTACGCGGCGCGATCTCGGCAGGACCGCAGCGGCCGCGGCGCTGGCAAGCGCGACGCCGCGCCTCGGCGCCCGCGCGGCGGAAACGAAGACGCTGCGCTTCATCGCGCAGTCCGACCTGCGCGTGCTCGATCCGATCTGGACCACCGCCTACATCTCGCGCAACCACGGCTACATGGTCTACGACACTCTGTTCGCGCAGGACCAGGAGTTCGCGCCGCACCCGCAGATGGTCGGCGACCACGACATTTCGTCCGACAAGCTCGTCTACCGTTTCAAGCTGCGCGACGGGCTCGGCTTCCACGACGGCAGCCCGGTGCGCGGGGTCGACTGCGTCGCCTCGCTGAAACGCTGGATGGCGCGCGACACGCACGGCCAATCGCTGGCCGCGGTGCTCGACGAGATCAAGCCGGACGGCGACAAGAGCTTCTCCATCAAGCTCAAGGAACCGTTCTCGCTGCTGATCGACGCGCTCGCCAAGGTGTCGAGCCTGGCGCCGTTCATCATGCCCGAGCGGCTCGCCAACACCGATCCGTTCACCCAGATCACCGAGTCGGTCGGCTCCGGGCCGTTCAAGTTCGTCAAGGAGGAGTACCAGCCCGGCCACATGGTGGTCTACGTCAAGAACACCGCCTATGTGCCGCGCCAGGAGCCGCCGAGCTGGGCCTCGGGCGGCAAGGTGGTCAAGGTCGACCGCGTCGAGTGGCTCTACATCCCCGATGCGACGACCAAGGTTGCCGCGATGAACGCCGGCGAGGCGGATTGGTGGGAGAACCCGCCGCTCGAGATCGTGCCGGCGCTGGCCGCCAACCCCGACATCAAGGTCGCGCCGTTCGACACGCTGCCGCAGCCGATCATGGTCAAGTTCAACTGGCTGCAGCCGCCTTTCGACAACGTCAAGATGCGCCAGGCGGTGCTGGCCGTCGCCAACCAGACCGACTACCTGACCGCACTCGCCGGCGACAAGGCGAACTGGCAGCTTTGCCCGTCCTTCTTCACCTGCGGCGGCCCGATGGCCAACACCGCCGGCTCCGAGGCGCTGACCGGCGCGCGCGACTACGACAAGGCCAAGAAGCTCGTCGCCGAGGCCGGCTACAAGGGCGAGAAGATCGTCATCCTCGACGCGGTCGACCAGCCGGTCTCGCATACCCAGGCGCTCGTCGTCGCCGACGAGCTCAAGAAGCTCGGCCTCAACATCGAGGTGCAGTCGATGGATTGGGGCACGCTGGTCAACCGGCGCGCCTCGAAGGAGCCGATCGACAAGGGCGGCTGGAACATCTTCGCGACCGGCTGGGTGGGCAGCGACCTGATGGACCCGGCGGAAAACCCGACGCTGCGCACCAACGGCGAGAAAGGCCATTTCGGCTGGCCGTCGGACGACAAGATCGAGGCGATGCGCCTCCAGTGGATGAAGGCGTCCACCGCCGAGGAGCGCAAGAAGATCGCCGAGGCGATCCAGGCCCGCGCCTTCGAGATCGTGCCCTACATCCCGACCGGCCAGTGGTTCGCCAAGACCGCCTATCGCAAGAACCTCAAGGGCACGCCGCTGACCGGCCCGGCGCTCTTCATGTGGAACGTCGAGAAGGTGTGAGCTTGACGCTCCCCGCCGCCGAACAGGTCTTCGTCAACGACCCGAGCGATTAAGGCGCAGGCACGGCGGCACCGCGACGAAAAGAGGCTGAGGCATGCAGAGGCGCAAGCTCGGCACGCTCGAGGTCGGGGCGCTCGGCCTCGGCTGCGCGACCATGACGCCGTTCTACGGCGCGCCCGATCGCGCCGGGGCGATCGCGGCGATCCACCGCGCGCGCGAGCTCGGCATCGACCTGCTCGATACCGCTGACGCCTACGGCCTCGGGCGCAACGAGGAGCTGATCGCCGAGGCCGTCGCCGGGCATCGCGACGACTACGCGATCGCCAGCAAATTCGGCAACGTGCAGCTCCAGGGCGGTCCGCGCTTCGCCGACGGGCGGCCCGACTACGTCAGGGAATGCTGCGACAAGAGCCTCGCGCGGCTGAAGACCGAATGCATCGATCTCTATTACATCCATCGCGTAGATTCGGACGTGCCGATCGAGGATACGGTCGGCGCGATGGCCGGGCTGGTCGCGGCCGGCAAAGTCCGGCATCTCGGCATCTGCGAGGCCGGCGCGGCGACGATCCGGCGCGCGCATCGCGTGCACCCGCTTGCCGCGGTGCAGATCGAGTATTCGCTGTGGAGCCGCGACGTCGAGGCCGAGATCCTGCCGCTCTGCCGCGAGCTGGGGATCGGTTTTGTCGCGTACAGTCCGCTCGGTCGCGGCTTCCTGACCGGCGCGGTGACGACGCTCGACGCGCTGCGCGAGGGCGATGCACGCCGCCGGATGCCGCGTTTCCAGGGCGAGAACCTCGCGCGCAACCTGGCGCTCATCGACGAGTTGAAGGCGCTCGCGGCGGGCGAGAACTGCACGCCGGCGCAGCTTTGCCTGGCATGGCTGCTGCGGCGCGGCGACTTCGTCGTGCCGATCGCCGGCACCAGCCATGTCGAATACCTTGAACAGAACGCCGCGGCCGCCGCGATCGGGCTCTCGGCCGACAGCGAGGAGGTGCTCGACCGCGTCTTCGCACCGGGCGCCGCGGCGGGCCTGCGCTATCCCGAGGCGCATCTGAGCCGCCTCGGCGTCTAGGGCGTTCTCCCGCGCCGCGACAGCTTGCGGGCGAACCGCAACCGGCTCATGATCGCACAGCAAAAAAAATTGTCGCGGCGCGTGCGGCCAAGGCCCCGGTCGTCCAACCGGCGGGCCTGCTCGCCCAGGCATACGGACAGGAGGTTGGCGATGGCGACCAGGGCTCCGTTCTTGAAGGCGCGCTACAGCGGCTACCACCACCGGCACGTTCCGCGCGAGGACGCCGAGCTCACCCATGTCGGCCCCGACACGCCGTGCGGCGAGTATCTGCGCCGCTTCTGGCAGCCGGTCTGCTTCTCGCACGACCTGAAGGACCTGCCGCTCAAGGTGGCCATGCTCGGCGAGGAACTCGTCGCGTTCCGCGACGGCAGCGGCGAGGTCGGGCTGCTCGAACTGCACTGCCCGCATCGCGGGACCTCGCTCGAATTCGGTCTCGTTGGCGAGACGGGCATCCGCTGCTGCTATCACGGCTGGCTCTTCGGCTGCGACGGGACGATCCTCGAAACGCCGGGCGAGCCGGCGACCAGCCGCCTCAAGGAACGGCTGTTCCACGGCGCCTACCCGGTCAAGGAATTTGGCGGGATCGTCTTCGCCTATATGGGCCCGCCCGAGGCGATGCCGGCCTTCCCGATCTACGACAGCTTCGTGCGCCCCGGCTACAAGCTGATCCCCGGCCAGAAATACTTCTATCCGTGCAACTGGCTGCAGATTCTCGAAAACACGATGGACGCGATCCACACGTCCTTCCTGCACACGATCGTCAGCGGCGCGGTGTTCACCGACGAATTCGGCGTCCTGCCGGAACTGGAATTCACCGAGACGCCGGTCGGCATCATCTACATCGCGACGCGCCGCATCGGCGACAACATCTGGTCGCGCTCGGTCGAGAACGTGCTGCCCAACCTGCAGCAGGTCGCGCCGATCTGGGAGACCGGCCAGCAGGAGATCCCGTTCAGCGGCCCGATGATGAGCCGCTGGATCGTGCCGCTCGACGACACCAACTCGATGCAGATCGAATTCCGCCAGGTCAGCGAGACCCCGGGCGTCACGCCCGATTGGTGGGCCGACCGGTCGGTGATGCTCCCCGGCCAGCTCGCCGGCGCCAGCTACGAGGAGGCGCAGCGGCGGCCGCAGGATTTCGAGGCGCAGGTCTCGCAGCGGCCGATCGCCGTCCACGGCATGGAGCATCTCGGCACCACCGATCGCGGCATCTCGATGTTCCGCAACCAGATCCGCCGCGGCATCAAGACGGTCAAGGCGGGCGGCGACCCGGTCGGCCTGTTTCGCGACGAGCCCGGCATCGTGCCGACCTACTGCAACAATACCGTGCTGCGCATTCCGCCGGCCGCGACGCCCGAGCTTGACAAGAAATTGCTGCGCGAGACCGGCCGCCGCCTCGCCGAGAGCTACATCGCGGCGCCGCCGCTCCTCGCCGCCGCCGAATAGGCCGGCGCTACTCCTGCGCCGGCAGCAGCGCGGCCGCCAGCAGATGGCCGAGCCATACCGCGACAAGGCATAGCGCCACCGAGATCAGCACATTGGCGCTCGCCTGACCCCATCGGTTGTCGCGCATCAGGTCGAGGGTCTGCAGGCTGAACGCCGAGAAGGTGGTAAAGCCGCCGCAGATGCCGACCATCACGAAGGCGCGGGTGTCGAACGGCGCGATGATCCGGCCGCCCGGTCCGGTGAAGGTTGCGAAGAATCCGATCACGAACGACCCGAGGATGTTGATGAGGATCGTTCCCCAGGGGAGCTCCGGCCCGTAGGGGAATTGCGGCCCGAGCAGCTCTGCGACAAAGGCGGCCATCCAGAACCGCGCCATGCTGCCCATCGCGCCGCCGAGCGCGATCCAGAGATAGGTGGAGATCATCCCGCCGCCGTGCTCCCGTGCCGAGGCAACAAAAAAACCCGCTGCGGCAGCGGGTTGGGTATGCACGGAGTCCCACCGCCGTTACGGTAGGAGTCATCAGCCCCTAGGCATTCGACCGCGGGGCGGTTTCGGGGAACTCCATCCCCATCGGCCGCCAGGATGCAAGCGAGCGGCGGCGGCGTCAATCGCCATTGCCGCGCCACG
>DATJOB010000043.1:0-7216 GCA_035507475.1 Allostellaceae bacterium
CCAGCTCGCGGAAGATGTAGTCGAGGATCGAGGTCGCCATCTTGATCGCGTCGTTGCCCTCGACGACGCCCGACGGCTCGAAGCGCGTAAAGGTGAAGGCCTCGACAAAGCGCTCGAGCGGCACGCCGTATTGCAGTCCGAGCGAGATCGCGATCGCGAAGCTGTCCATCATCGAGCGGAAGGCCGAGCCTTCCTTGTGCATGTCGATGAAGACCTCGGCGAGCGAGCCGTCCTCGTATTCGCCGGTGCGCAGGTAGATTTTGTGGCCGCCGACCCGCGCCTTCTGGGTATAGCCCTTGCGGCGGTGCGGCAGCACGCGGCGCTCGGGCCGGGTGACGACGCGCTCGATGATCCGCTCGACGATCCGCTCCGCCACCAGCGGCACGCGCTCGGCCGGCGATTGCGCGTAAAGCTCGGCCGCCTTGTCCTCGGCCTCCTCGTCGTCGCCGAACAGGTTGGAGGCGAGCGGCTGCGACAGCTTCGAGCCGTCGCGATAGAGCGCGACCGCCTTGAGGCCGAGCCGCCAGGACAGCATGTAGGCCGCCTTGCAGTCCTCGACCGTCGCCGCGTTCTGCATGTTGATGGTCTTCGAGATCGCACCGGTGATGAACGGCTGCGCCGCGGCCATCATCCGGATATGGCTATCGACCGACAGGCAGCGCTTGCCGAGCCGGCCGCACGGGTTGGCGCAGTCGAAAACCGGGAGGTGCTCCGGTTTCAGATGCGGCGCACCTTCGAGCGTCATCGCGCCGCAGCAATAGGTGTTCGCGGCGTCGATATCGGCGCGCCCAAAGCCCAGCGCGGCGAGCAGGTCGAACCCGGGATCGGCGAGCGCGGCAGGCGCGATGCCGAGCGTCTCGGTGCAGAAGGCCTCGCCGAGCGTCCATTTGTTGAACGCGAACTTGATATCGAACGCCGAGGCGAGCGCGCCCTCTACCGCGCCCAGCGACGCATCGTCGAAACCCCGGGCGGCGAGGCTCTGATGGTTGATCGCCGGGGCGCCCTTCAGCGTGCCGCGGCCGAGCGCATAACGCTCGATATCGGCGACCTCCTCCTCGCCGTAGCCGAGCGTGCGCAGCGCATCGGGCACCATCCGGTTGATGATCTTGAAGTAGCCGCCGCCGGCGAGCTTCTTGAACTTGACGAGCGCGAAGTCCGGCTCGATCCCGGTCGTGTCGCAATCCATCACCAGGCCGATCGTCCCGGTCGGCGCGATCACCGTGGTCTGCGCGTTGCGGAAGCCGTGCTTCTCGCCGAGCGCCAGGGCGGCGTCCCAGGCCGCCGCCGCGGCGTCGGCGAGCGGCTTGTCCGGACAGTTGGCGGCGTCGAGCGGCACCGGCGGCACCGCCAGGCCCTCGTAGCCCGCCGCCTCGCCGTGCGCCGCGCGGCGATGGTTGCGGATGACGCGCAGCATCGCCTCGCGGTTCTTGGCGTAGCCGGGGAAGGCGCCGAGCTCGGCGGCCATCTCGGCCGAGGTGCCGTAGCTCGTGCCGGTGAGCAGCGCAGTGATCGCGCCGGCGATCGCGCGGCCCTCGTCGCTGTCATAGGGCAAGCCCATCGACATCAGCAGCCCGCCGAGATTGGCGTAGCCGAGCCCCAGCGTGCGGTAGGCGTAGGAGAGCCGGGCGATCTCGCGCGACGGGAATTGCGCCATCATCACGCTGATCTCGAGGACGACGGTCCACAGCCGCGTCGCGTGCCGCAAATCGCCGACCTGGATGCCGTCCTCGCCGCGGAACGTCATCAGGTTGAGCGAGGCGAGATTGCATGCCGTGTCGTCGAGGAACATGTATTCCGAGCACGGATTCGAGGCGTTGATCCGCCCGCTCTCGGGGCAGGTGTGCCAGTCGTTGATCGTGGTGTCGAACTGCACGCCGGGATCGGCCGACGCCCAGGCGGCGTAGGCGATCCGATCCCACAGCGCCGCGGCGGCGACGGTCTTGGCGGCCTTGCCGTCGGTGCGGCGGGTGAGACTCCACTCGCCGCCGTCGGCGACCGCGTCGAGGAAGGCGTTGGTGATGCGCACCGTGTTGTTCGAGTTCTGCCCGGCGACGGTGAGGTAGGATTCGGAATCCCAGTCGGTGTCGTAGGTGCGGAAGTCGATGGTGTCGTGGCCCTGGCGCGCGAGCTGGATCACCCGCTGGATGTAGTTCTCGGGGATCATCGCCCGCCGCGCCGCGCGGATTTCGCGTTTGAGCGCCGGGTTCTTCGCCGGATCGAACGGGTCTTCCGCAGCCTCGCGGCAGGCCGCCATCACCAGGTTGAGGTGCCTGGCGCAGAGCCGCGAACCGGTGACGAGCGCCGCGACCTTCTGCTCCTCGATCACCTTCCAGTCGATGAAGTCCTCGATGTCCGGGTGGTCGGTGTCGACGATCACCATCTTCGCGGCGCGCCGCGTCGTGCCGCCGGACTTGATCGCGCCGGCGGCGCGGTCGCCGATCTTGAGGAAGCTCATCAGCCCCGACGAGCGGCCGCCTCCCGACAGCCGTTCGCCGTCGCCGCGCAGCTTCGAGAAATTGGAGCCGGTGCCCGAGCCGTATTTGAACAGGCGCGCCTCGCGCACCCACAAATCCATGATGCCGCCCTCGTTGACGAGGTCGTCGGCGACCGACTGGATGAAGCAGGCATGCGGCTGCGGGTGCTCGTAGGCACTCTCCGACGGGCGCACCTTGCCGGTGCGGTAGTCGACATAGAAATGGCCCTGCGCCGGCCCGTCGATGCCATAGGCCCAATAGAGCCCGGTGTTGAACCATTGCGGCGAGTTGGGCGCGCCCATCTGGTTGGCGAGCATGAAGCACAGCTCGTCGAAATAGGCGCGCGCATCCTCCTCGGTGTCGAAATACCCGCCCTTCCAGCCCCAGTAGGTCCAGGTGCCGGCGAGCCGGTCGAAGCATTGCTTGGCGCTCGTCTCGCCGCCGTAGCGCTCGTCCTTCGGCACCAGCGCCAGCTTGTCGGCGTCGGCCGTCCGGCGCCACAGCCAGTCGGGCACGTCGGGCTCCTCGACCGCCGCGAGCACCGCCGGCACGCCGGCCTTGCGCAGGTATTTCTGGGCCAGGATGTCGCACGCCACCTGGCTCCACGCTGCCGGTACCTCGACGCCTTCGGCGGCGAAGACGACCGATCCGTCCGGGTTGCGTATCTCGCTCGTCGCGGTACGAAAGGCGATCTCTTCGTAGGGATCATGGCCGGCGATGGTAAAGCGACGCGCGATATGCATAGTCTCCCCCGGTTATCCGAAGCCGGTCAGCGTTGATCGCTAGATCCGGTAGCTTCGCCCCATTCAACCACACGATTATGTGCGCCCCGACGCGCCGGATCAACATCTATGTATTCCCCGCCGACAGACACAATATATAGAAAGGGCTTGACAGCGGCCGAGAACGTGGCGCCGCCTGGGCTCAACCGAAGCGCGAAGCCGCGGCGCCGGGTGCCGGGCCTTTACCGGAACCGCCCGCCGGTGCCATAGTCCGCGCGCCTGACGGAAGCGAGCGATGACGACCCTGGGAACACTGTTGTTGACCTGGCTGCGCGGCGAGCTGGTCGGCACCGACCCGTACGGCAATCGGTATTACCGGCTGAAGGGCGACCGCCCGAGCGGGCGCGGCGGCGGGCGGTTCAGCCGCGAGCGCCGCTGGGTGATCTACAAGGGCGAGCCGGAGGGCTCTAAGGTCCCGCCGGAATGGCATGCCTGGCTGCATCACACGGTCGACGAGGTGCCGGGCGAGCGGCGGCATTATTCCTGGGAGCTGCCGCACCAGCCGAACATGACCGGCACGCCGCAGGCCTACCACCCGCCGGGCTCGGTGCTGCTCGGCAGCCACCGCGCGCACGCCGCCGGCGACTACGAGCCGTGGACGCCGGACTAGCCGCCGGCCTCGCACGGATTCGCGGAAACTCCCGATGAAAGGCAATGTGATCGAGACGGTGATGGGCGCGGTCGTGCTCGTCGTGGCCGCGTTGTTCCTGTTCTTCGCCTACAGCACGAGCCAGCTGCGCGCCGTCAAAGGCTACGAGCTGACCGCCAATTTCGAGCATATCGACGGGATTCGCGACGGCAGCGACGTGCGCGTCAGCGGCATCAAGGTCGGCTCGGTGCTGGCGACGACGCTCGACCCGAAGACGTTTCTCGCGACGGTGACGATGAGCGTCGAGCCGACGATCAAGCTGCCCGACGACACGGTGGCCGAGATCGTCTCGTCGAGCCTGCTCGGCGACAAATACATGTCGCTGGTGCCGGGCGGCTCCGACAAGGATTTGGCGCCGGGCGGGCGAATCAAGTTCACCCAGTCCTCGGTGAGCCTTGAGCACCTGATCGGGCAAATGATGTTCTCGCCGCCGGGCAAGAAGCCGGGCGAGGGCGGCGAAGCACCGCCGCCCGGACCGGGCGGGGCGCCCGCTCCCGGCGCGGGCGGGGCGCCGGGCGGTGCGGTGGCGCCGCAGAAATAGCGATCACGAAGGGCAGGCCCGCGATGGCCGAAACCAAGCCGCTCGAATTCCCGGTCTGGCAGACGCCGGAAGGCGAGCCGGTGTCGTGCGTCGAGAAGATCAAGGTGCTGAACGAGAACCTCGAGGAGCTGCGCGCGCTGGCGCAGGACGCGCTCGAAGACGGCGTGCTGATGGGCTGCGACGAGGCGCAGCTGCGCGAGGTTCTCGCCGCGATCGTCGCCGGTCTCGTCAACCCCTACCGTCGATGAAGCTTGCCGTCACGGCGGCGGCCGGGCTGCTGATCGCGCGCACCGCAGCGGCCGCGATGATTTCCCAGCCAATCGCGATCCTCCAGGGGCTCGACAAGATTTCGGCGCGCGTCTCGCAGATCGAGGCGCCGGTCGGCAGCGCCGTACATTTCGGCACGCTGTCGATCCTGGTGCGCGATTGCGAGCAGAACCGGCCCGAGGACGCGCCCGAGAACGCGGCCTTCATCCAGATCTACGAGACGCCGCCCGGCGAGGCGACCCAGCGGCTGTTCAGCGGCTGGATGTTCGCGTCGAGCCCGGCGCTGTCGGGGCTCGAGCACCCGGTCTATGACGTAACCCTGCTCGGCTGCAAGGCGGCAAGCGCCGCGGCGCCGGCCGCCCCGGCCCCGCCTGCGCCCGCCAGCCCGCGCGGGAAGACCGCGCGGTAGCCGAGCGCCTCGGCGAGTAGCCGCCGGTACTCCGCGCGCGGCACCTCGATCGCGCCGAACTGCGCGAGGTGGGGCGTCACGAATTGCAGGTCGAGCAGCCGGAAGCCGCCCTGCCGCAACAGCGCGACGAGGTGGACGAGCGCCACCTTGCTCGCATCGGCGACGCGGCTGAACATGCTCTCGCCGAAGAACGCGCCGCCGATCGACACGCCGTAAAGTCCGCCGGCCAGCGTACCGTCCCGCCACGCCTCGACGCTGTGCGCCGCGCCGGCGGCGAAGAGCGCCGCGTAGAGGCGCACGATCTCGGCGTTGATCCAGGTGTTCGGGCGCTTTTCAGTGGCCTCGGCGCAGCCCGCCAGCGTCGCCGCGAAGTCGCTGTCGACGCGGATCGCGAAGCGGCCCTGGCGCACCACCCGGCGCAGCCGCCGCGGCAGGTGGAACGCGTCGAGCGGCAGGATGCCGCGGCGCTTGGGATCGACCCAGAACAGGTCGGGATCGTCGGCCGATTCGGCCATCGGAAAAATGCCCGAGCGATACGCCCGGAGCAGCATCTCCGGCGTCAGACGAAATGGCGAGAGCATGCGCCCTCACTCGCCGCGGTCGAGGAATCGCTCGAGCCAGCCGATGTCGTAGGCGCCGCGCCGGAACACGGGGCTCTCGACCAGGCGCTGGTGCAGCGGGATCGTCGTCTCGATCCCGCCGATGACGTATTCCTCGAGCGCGCGGCGCAGCCGGCTGAGGCAGGTGTCGCGGTCGCTGCCGTGGACGACCAGCTTGGCGACCAGGCTGTCGTAATAGGGCGGCACCTCGTAGCCCTGATAGAGCGCGCTGTCGACCCGGATGCCCGGGCCGCCAGGCGCATGGTAGTCGCCGACCCGACCGGGCGAGGGGCGGAAATCCTCCGGACTCTCGGCATTGATGCGGCACTCGATGGCATGGCCCTGGAGCGCGATGTCGGCCTGTCGGTAGCCGAGCGTGCCGCCCGCCGCGATCCGCAGCTGCTCGCGCACCAGATCGAGACCGCTCACCATCTCGCTAATCGGGTGCTCGACCTGCAGCCGCGTATTCATCTCGATGAAGTAGAAGTCGCCGTCCTGGTAGAGGAACTCGATGGTCCCGGCGCTCTGGTAGCCGAGCTTCTCCGTCGCGCCCACGGCGATCGCCGCCAGCCGCTCGCGCGCCGCGGCATCGAGCCCCGGCGACGGCGTTTCCTCGAGCACCTTCTGGTGGTGGCGCTGCAGCGAGCAGTCCCGCTCGCCGAGATGCACCACGCCGCCGCGGCCGTCGCCGAGCAGCTGGATCTCGATATGGCGCGGCCGTTCGAGAAAGCGCTCGAGATAGATCGCCGAGTCGCCGAACGCGGCTTGCGCCTCGGCCTGCGCGACCGGCAGCAGGGCGGCGAGCTCGGCGTCGTCATGCGCCAGCTTCATGCCGCGCCCGCCGCCGCCGGACACCGCCTTGAGCAGCACCGGATAGCCGATCGCGCGCGCTGCCGCGAGCGCCTCGGCCGGGTCGCGCAATGCGTCCGCCGAGCCCGGCAGTGTCGGGATGCCGAGTTCGCGCGCCGCCGCCTTGGCGCGCACCTTGTCGCCCATCGTGCGGATATGGTCGGGCTTCGGGCCGATGAAGGCGAAGCCGTGCTCCAGCACCACCTCGGCGAAATCGGCATTCTCGGAGAGGAAGCCGATGCCGGGATGGATCGCGTCGGCGCCGGTGATCGTCGCCGCCGAGAGAATCGCCGGGATGTTGAGATAGCTCGCGCGCGCCGGCGGCGGCCCGATGCAGACGCTCTCGTCGGCGAGCCGGACGTTCATCGCGTTGGCGTCGGCGGTCGAATGCACCGCCACCGTCTTGATCCCCATGTCGCGGCAGGCACGGTGGATGCGCAGCGCGATCTCGCCGCGATTGGCGATCAGCACCTTCTCGAACATGGTTCGCTAGGTCGTCATTCCCGCGGAAGCGGGAATCCGGCGCGGCGCGACGCGGCCGTCGCTCATTCGATCAGCATCAGCGCCGTGCCGTATTCGACCGGCTCGGCGTCTTTGACATAGACGCGCGAAACCTTGCCGGCGTGCGGCGCGCGAATCTGGTTCA
>DATJOB010000044.1:0-20215 GCA_035507475.1 Allostellaceae bacterium
AATCGCGCGAGCTGGCCGAGGAAGGCATCAAGTTCGGCCGGATTCCCTGGGTCGCTCCGAGCGACGCCTGACCGCCTCACGCCTTTAGCGCGGCCACCAGATAGTTCACCGACAAATCGTCGGTCAGCGCCCAATCGCCGCCGAGCAGCCGGTAGCTCACCCCGGTGAGCCGCGTCGCGCGCAACCCGGCGCGGCGCAGCGCCAGCACGAATTCCGAGGGTCGCAGGAAGCGGTTCCAGTCGTGCGTGCCGGGCGGCAGCCAGCGCATCAGCCGCTCTGCGCCCAAGATCGCCAGCACGTAGGATTGCGGCGTCCGGTTGATCGTCGCGCCGATGAAGATGCCGCCCGGCTTCAGCAGCGCCGCGCAGGCGGCGACCAGCGCGCCCGGGTCGGGCACGTGCTCGACGAGTTCGAGGGCGAGCATCGCGTCGAACCGCGTTCCCGCCGCCGCCATCGCCTCGGCCGTCGCCTCGCGGTAGTCGATCGCCAGCCCGACCCCCGCGGCGTGCTCGCGCGCGACCGCGATCGCGCCGGGGTCGGCGTCGATCCCGGTCACCGCGAAGCCGAGCCGCGCCATCGGCTCGGCAATAAGGCCGCCGCCGCAGCCGACATCGCAGAGCGCGAGGCCGTCGAACGGGTTCAGCGAGCGCTCGTCGCGGCCGAAATGGCGAATCAGCGTCTCGCGGATGAAGCGGAGCCGAACCGGGTTGAGGCGGTGCAGCGGCGCGAAGCTGCCGGCGGGGTCCCACCAGCCGGCCGAATGTGCGGCAAAGCGGGCGAGTTCGGCCGGGTCGACCGTCTCGGCGGTTGCCTTCATAGCGCCCAATTCCCTTGCTGATCTGGCCGCGAGCACCGCAAAAGAGTATGCGGAAAGGGATATGGGGCCGACAATCGCGGCTTGCAGCGGCGGGCGGGGGTCAACCGGTCGATGGCGCGTATCGTCCAGAAGTTCGGCGGCACATCGGTAGCGGATATCGGCCGCATTCGGAATGCGGCGCTGCGCGTCAAGCGCGAGGTCGATGCCGGCAACCAGGTGGTCGTCGTGGTCTCGGCGATGGCGGGCACGACCGACCAGCTGGTCGACTGGACCCGGCAGATGAGCCGGCTGCACGATGCCCGCGAATACGACGCCGTCGTCGCGAGCGGCGAGCAGGTCACCGCCGGGCTGATGGCGCTGGCGCTGCAGGATCTCGGCATCGACGCGCGTTCCTGGTTCGGCTGGCAGATCCCGATCCGCACCGACGGGGTGCACGGCAAGGCGCGGATCGAGGCGATCGAGACCGCCGGCATCGCGCGCAGCCTCGCCGATGGCCATGTCGCCGTCGTCGCCGGGTTTCAGGGTCTCGGGCCCGAGGGCCGCATCACGACGCTCGGGCGCGGCGGGTCGGACACCTCGGCGGTGGCGATGGCGGCGGTGCTGAAGGCCGAGCGCTGCGATATCTTCACCGATGTCGACGGCGTCTACACGACCGATCCGCGCATCGTTGCGAAAGCGACGAAGCTCGCTAGAATCACCTACGAAGAAATGCTCGAAATGGCCTCGCAGGGCGCCCGGGTGCTGCAGACGCGCTCGGTCGAGATGGCCATGAACCACCGCGTGCGGCTGCAGGTGCTGTCGAGCTTTACCGACGCGCCGGGCACGTTCGTCGTCGACGAGGATGAGATCGTGGAAAATCGCGTGGTCAGCGGTATCGCCTATAGTCGCGACGAGGCCAAGATCACGGTCGAGCGGGTTGCCGACCGGCCGGGTGTCGCGGCGGCGCTGTTCGGGCCGCTCGCCGACAACGCGATCAACGTCGACATGATCGTGCAGAACGTGTCGGCCGACGGCGCAACGACCGACCTGACCTTTACGGTCGGCCGGGCCGATCTCGAGCGCTCGCTCGCGGTGCTCGAGGAGCGGCGCGCGGCGCTCGGCTTCAAGGCGCTCAAGCCGGACGCCAACGTGGTCAAGATCTCGGTGATCGGGGTCGGCATGCGCAGCCATGCCGGGGTGGCGCAGCAGATGTTCAAGACGCTGGCCGAGCGCGGCATCAACATCCAGGTGATCTCGACCTCGGAGATCAAGGTCAGCGTGCTGATCGCCGCCGACTACACCGAACTCGCGCTGCGCGCGCTGCATACCGCCTACGGGCTCGACGACGCCGGATGACGGCGGAGTTCGTCGCCACCGATCGTGTTGCGCTGCGCGGCCGGGCTGCGCCTGCGCGCGGGTCGGCGCGCGCCGTGCTCGACGGCTTGTGGGCGCGGGGGCGCGCCTTTCTCGGCACCGAGCTGGCGATCATGGGCGGCGCGATGACCTGGGTGTCCGAGCGCAACCTGGTGGCGGCGATCTCCAACGCCGGCGGGTTCGGCGTCATCGCCTCCGGCTCGATGTCCCCCGATCTCCTCGCGAATGAGATCACCGCGACCGCGGCGCTGACCGACCGGCCGTTCGGCGTCAACCTCATCACGATGCACCCGCAGCTCATCGAGCTGATCGATGTCTGCCTCGCCCACGAAGTCGGGCATGTCGTGCTCGCCGGCGGCCTGCCGCCGAGCGCCGCGATCGCCCGCATCCGCGACGGCGGCGCGCGGCCGATCTGCTTCGCCCCGGCGCTGGTGATCGCGCGCAAGCTGGTGCGCAGCGGCGCCGAGGCGATCGTCATCGAAGGCAGCGAGGCCGGCGGCCATATCGGCCCGGTCTCGACCGCGGTCCTGGCGCAGGAAGTGCTGCCGCATGTCGGCGAGGTGCCGGTCTTCGTCGCCGGCGGCATCGGGCGCGGCGAGGCGATCCTCTCTTATCTCGAGATGGGCGCGGCCGGGGTCCAGCTCGGCACCCGCTTTGTCTGCGCCCACGAATCGATCGCCCACGCGAACTTCAAGCGCGCCTTCATCCGCGCCTCGGCGCGCGATGCGGTGCCCTCGATCCAGATCGACAGCCGCTTCCCGGTCATCCCGGTTCGCGCGCTCGCCAACCCGGCGACCGAGCGTTTCGCCGCGACCCAGCGGGCGGTGATCGAGCGCTTTGCGCGCGGCGAGCTGTCGCAAAAGGATGCGCAGCTCGAGATCGAGCATTTCTGGGCCGGAGCGCTGCGCCGCGCGGTGATCGACGGCGATGTCGAGGCCGGCTCGCTGATGGCCGGCCAGAGCGTCGGCCTCGTCACCCGCGAGCAGAGCACCGCCGACATCCTCGGCGAGCTCGTCGAGCAGGCGATGTCGGTGATCGACGGCCGGCGCTGGCGCGACGGCGTCGGCGAAAGCCGGGGCGGAGCCGGATGAACGACGTGCCGGCAAGCCCGCCGACGGCCGCGGCGGCAGGCGCCGCCGATCGGTCCGCCGCGCCGCGGCCGGTGCCGGCCGCGACCGCGCCGGCGACGGGCGGTCTCGGATCGGCCAGCGGCACGCGTCGGCTGCTGCGCCGGCTGCGCGACGTCATGGCCGCGGCCGGCGCGCCGCAGGAGCGGCTCGACCGGATTGTCCGCCTGGTCGCCGCCGAGATGGTGGCGGAGGTCTGCTCGATCTACGTGATGCGCGCCGGCGAAGTGCTCGAGCTGTTCGCGACCGAGGGCTTGCGGCCCGAGGCGGTGCACCGCACCCGGTTGCGGGTCGGCGAGGGGCTGGTCGGCGTCGTCGCGGCGACCGCCAGGCCGCTCGCCCTCGCCGATGCGCAGGCTCATCCCGATTTCGCCTACCGCCCGGAAACCGGCGAGGAGATCTATCACTCGCTGATGGGGGTGCCGATCCTGCGCGGCGGCCGGGTGCTCGGCGTGCTGGTCGTGCAGAACCGCACGCCGCGCCGCTATACCGAGGACGAGATCGAGGTCGCGCAGACGATCGCGATGATCGTCGCCGAAATGATCGCCAGCGGCGAGCTGGTCAATCCGCTCGAACTGGCGCAGAGCGGCAGCGGCGCCTTGCTGCCGGTGCGGCTGACCGGGGTGCGGCTCAACGACGGGCTCGCCATCGGGCCGGCCGTGCTGCACATGCCGAAGCTGGTGATCCGCCAGGTGGTCGCCGAGGACATCGAGGCCGAGCTTGAACGGCTGCGTGCGGCGGTCGGCGCGATGCAGCGTGCGATCGAGGACCTCGTCGCCGCGAGCCGCGGCCTCGGCGCCGGCGAGCACCGCGACATCATCGAGACCTACCGCATGTTCGCCGCCGATCGCGGCTGGCTCGGCCGCATCGCCGAGGCGGTGCGCAGCGGGCTGACCGCCGAGGCCGCGGTGCAGAAGGTTCGGGAGGAGAACCGGACCCGGATGATGCAGATGGTCGACCCCTATCTGCGCGAGCGGCTGTTCGACCTCGAAGACCTCGCCAACCGGCTCCAGCATCACCTTGCCGGCGGCATGCTCGGTGCCGTGGCGAGCGACCTGCCGGCCGAGTTCATCCTCGTCGCGCATGCGATGGGGCCGGCCGAGCTGCTCGACTATGCGCACCGCCGGGTGCGCGGGCTGGTGCTGGAGGAGGGGACGCCGACCGCGCATGTGGCGATCGTCGCACGCGCCTTCGGGATCCCGGTGGTCGGGCGGGTCGAGGACGCGATCGCCCGCATCGAGAGCGGCGACGTCATCGTCGTCGACGGCGACCGGGGCGAGGTGCTGATCCGGCCGAGCGAGGACATCCACCAGTCGATCGTCGATGCCGTCGAGGCGCGGGCGCAGCGCCGCGCCTACTACGAGACGCTGCGCGACCAGCCCGCCGTGAGCCGAGACGGCGTGCCGATCCGGCTGCTGCTCAACGCCGGCCTCCTGATCGATCTGGTCCAGGTATCGGCGACCGGGGCCGAGGGGGTCGGGCTCTTCCGCACCGAGATCCCGCTCCTCACCCGCGACGCGTTTCCCGACGTCGCCGACCAGACCGCCTTCTATCGCCGCGCCTTGGAACAGATGGGCGAGCGGCCGATCGTGTTCCGTACGCTCGACATCGGCGGCGACAAGATCCTGCCCTATCTCGACCACGGCGCCGAGGACAACCCGGCGATGGGCTGGCGCGCGATCCGCATCGGGCTCGACCGGCCGGCGATCCTGCGGCAGCAGTTGCGGGCGCTGCTGCGCGCTGCGGCCGGCCGCGACCTCTGGGTCAAATTCCCGATGATCGCCGAGGTTGCCGAGCTCGATCGGGCGCGCGCACTGCTCGACCGCGAGCGGCGCCGTGCGGTCGCGGAGGGTCATGCGCCGCCGCGCTCGGTCAAGATCGGCGTGATGCTCGAAGTGCCCTCGCTGTTATGGCAGCTGCCGGCGCTGCTCGAACGCATCGATTTCCTGTCGATCGGCACCAACGATCTGGCCCAGTTCCTCTATGCGTGCGACCGCGGCAACCCGCGCCTTGCCGACCGCTACGATCTGTTGTCCGCGCCGATGGTCGCGCTCTTCGGCGACGTGGTGGCGAAATGCGCGGCGGCCGGCGTGCCGCTCAGCATGTGCGGCGAGATGGCGGGCAATCCGATCGAGGCGATGATGCTGATCGCGCTCGGGTTTCGCACGCTGTCGCTCGCCGCGACTGCGGTCGGCCCGGTCAAGGCGATGATCCGCAGTCTCGATGTCGCCGGCGTCGCGGCCTATCTCGCCGAGATCGGCGCGCGCCCCGACCATTCGCTGCGCCAGCGCCTGGCGGCCTATGCGGGCGACCGCGCGGTCGCGCTGTGAGGAGCCGATTCGACCGATGCGCGGCTTTCGTATAGACTCGCGGCGAGACGGGTAGCCGGGTGACGTTCTTCCAGCGGATCAAGACGCCGTTCACCGAGGGTGCCGCCGACGAGCAGGTGCGGCTGCCGCCGCGGACGCGACTGAGCGGCGACGTGCTGCAGGAGCGGCGCGAGGATCTCGGTCTCGATCTCGACGAGGTCGGGGCGATGCTGCGGATCAAGCCGGCCTATCTCGCGGCGCTCGAGCAGGGCCGCTCGCACGACCTGCCCGGCCCCACCTATGCGATCGGCTTTGTCCGCGCCTATGCCGATTTTCTCGGCCTCGACGCGGAAGAGGTGCTGGCGCGCTTCAAGGCCGAATCGTCCGTCGTCACCGTCCGGCCCGATCTGGCGCTGCCGGTGCCGCTCGGCGAGCGCAGCCTGCCCGGCGGTGCGCTGGTGCTGGTGGCGCTGATCGTCGCGCTCTGCGGCTACGGCATCTGGTACTACCTTTCGACCGAGGAGCGCGGCCACCCGGAGCGCGTCGCCGCAGTGCCGGCCGCGCTGCAGGCGCCGCCATCCGGGCCGGTGCTGGTGACGCCGCCGGCGCCCGGCGGCTCGCCGTCTTCGGGCGAGACCACCGCCGCGCCGTCGACGCCGCCTGCGCCGAGCCTTTACGGCGCCGCGGCGCCGGCGCCCGGGCCGCTGACCGGGCCGTTGACCGCGCCGTCCGGCGGCGCCGCGCCCATGCCGCCGCCCGCCATCGGGGCCAACCCGCAGCCGGCTGCGCCGCCGCGCGCGACCCTCGCGGCGGGCACGCCATCGGCCGCGCCGCCCGGCGCGCCGTCTGCGCCGGCGCAACAGGCCGCTCCGCCGCAAGCCGCGCCGCAGAGCGCCGCGGCGTCGTCGGCCCCGGCAAGTGCGGCTCCCGCGCCGGCCGCTGGCGCGAAAGTCACGATCAAGGCGGTCAGCGATTGCTGGATCCAGGTCCGCGCCGCCGATCAGTCGATCGTCTTCTCGCGGGTGCTGAAGGCGGGTGAGGTCTACAGCGTGCCGGCGCGCCCCGGCCTCTCGCTGCGCACCGGCAATGCCGGCGCGCTCGAAATCGCGATTGACGGCAAGCCGGTGCCGTCGATCGGCGGCATCGGCGCGCTGCGGCGCGATGTCGTGCTCGACCCCGCGGAGCTGGCGGCAGGCACCGCCGTTCATGGGTAGAGCTGTCTTTTATCGGCAACCCCGGCGTTCTATAACGCGGGTACAACCTTCCGCGAGGCCGAGATGAGCATTCGCCCGTATCGCGACATTCATCGGCGCGCCTGCCGCCAGATCCATGTCGGCAGCGTGCCGGTCGGCGGCGACGCGCCGATCACCGTGCAGTCGATGACCAACACGGTGACGCACGACGTCAAGGCGACCGTCGAGCAGGTCCAGGCGTTGGAGCGGGCAGGCGCCGACATCGTGCGCATCTCCTGTCCGGATCAGGAATCGGCGCTGGCGCTGAAGCGGATCGTGCGCGAGGTGAAGGTGCCGATCGTCGCCGACATCCACTTCCACTACCGCCGCGCGATCGAGGCGGCGGAGAGCGGCGCCGCCTGCCTGCGGATCAACCCGGGCAATATCGGCTCGGCCGAGCGCGTGCGCGAGGTCATCAAGGCCGCCAAGGACCATAATTGTTCGATGCGCATCGGCGTAAACGCCGGCTCGCTCGAACGCGACCTCCTCGAGAAATATGGCGAGCCCTGCCCCGAGGCGATGGTCGAGAGCGCGCTCGACCATGCCAAGATCCTGGAGGACAACGATTTCTTCGAGTTCAAGATCTCCTGCAAGGCGTCCGATGTGTTCCTCGCCGTCGCCGCCTATCAGCAGCTCGCGGAGGCCTGTGATTACCCGCTGCATCTCGGCATCACCGAGGCGGGCGGGCTGCGCAGCGGCACCGTCAAGTCGTCGATCGGCATGGGCATGCTGCTCTGGGCGGGGATCGGCGACACGATCCGCGTATCGCTCTCGGCCGATCCGGTCGAGGAGGTCAAGGTCGGCTTCGACATGCTGAAGTCGCTGGGGCTGCGCCGGCGCGGGGTTACGGTGATCTCCTGCCCGTCCTGTGCGCGCCAGCAGTTCGAGGTGATCAAGACGGTGGCCGCGCTCGAGGAGCGGCTCGCGCACATCACCACGCCGTTGACGGTCTCGGTGATCGGCTGCGTCGTCAACGGGCCGGGCGAGGCGCGCGAGACCGATATCGGGCTGACCGGCGGCGGCAACAACACGCATCAAGTCTATCTGAGCGGCGTCACCGATCACCGTCTCAAGGATGCCAGCATCGTCGACCACCTCGTCGAACTGGTCGAGAAGAAGGTCGCCGAGATCGAGGCGGCCAAGGCGGCCGCTCCGGTTCTCGAACCGGCGCAATAGCCCGGCCGTCGCGCAAGCGCCGGCTCTTCGCCATCGGTCGAGGAAGCGGTCCCGCGCCGAAGCCGCGGCAGCGGGCGGGCTGTGCCTGTCCTCGGCCCTCGGGGTTGTAGTCCGATCGCGACCGCGCAAAGAGAAACCCGCCGGCGCTGGCCGGCGGGTTCCCGTCGAGGTAGCGGGTTCGAAGCCGCCTAGAAGCGGAACTTGAACTCGCTGATCAGCGCGTTCTGGGTCTCGTGCCCGTTGTTCAGCGCGGTGCGCTGGCCCCAGGTGTATTCGAGACCGATATCGACAAACGACACCGGGCTCCAGATCAGGTTGACGTGCGCGGTGATCAGCTCCTTGTTCACGCTGGTCGACGGTCCGACGATGCTCGGCTGGATGTCGAACACGTCGAAGCCGCCGCTGATGTCGCTCTGCAGGTTGGGCAGCCACCAATGGTTGTAGCCGATCAACGCGCCCTCTTCGGTGATCGGGTGGATGTTGATCGCCGCCGCCGACGCCGCGGTGGTCGGGCCGGCAGTGTTGCCGTACTTGCCCGTCGCGCCGTAGTTGGTCGCCAGCGCCGAGCTGAGCGAGGCGTTCAGGTAGCGGCCGAGGCCCTGGCCGACGGTGTACTGGGCGACAAAGTCATCCTTGACCCAGCCGAACCAGCCCGGCTTGAAGTCCATGCCGAAATGGCCGCCGAAGCCGACATAGTCGCGCGCGAAGTACTTGCCGTCGTCGACCTCGAGGCCGGGACGGATCACGCCGGAGATGTCGATATGGCCCCAGGCCTGCGGCAGGTACCAGGCCGCGGTCAGGTCGGGCGCGGTCGACTTCGCCGGGTTGAGCGAGAAGGTCGACGGCGCCAGCGCGCCGGAGATCGCCGAGGGCGAGGTACCGCCGGTGTCGTTCGACACCAGGCCGCCCGAGGTCATCAGATCGGTCTCGGGGCTTTCCGCCGACACCGACAGCGAAGCACCGTACCAGACCGGCATCGTGTAGCGGATCTGCGGGAGACGGACGACGCCCGGGGTGCCCGCCTCGCCGCCGAAGTCGATCGTGTTCGGGTTGGCGTCGGGGTCGGAGAAGTTCGAGGTCGCCTGACCGGCCAGGAGGCCGCCCAACGTGCCGTAGGCATAGCGGATGCGGGGCACGAGGCTGTCGGAGACGTGGTTGACGCTGCCGCCCGGAACGTAGCTGCCACCACCGTTCCAGTCCCACTCCATCAGGGTCCGCGCCTCGCCGAACGGCGTCGGGGTGCGGGTCTCGAAGCCGATCTTCGATTCGCGCGGCACCATCTGGAAGATGCCGTTGCTGCGCGCCCGCGCCGCGGTGCCCTCAAGCGGCACGCTTTCCAAGTTGCCCGTCGGGCCGATGGTCGACGAGTAGGGGCTCGAATTGGTCGGGCCGCCGCTCAGCCAGTAATCGGTGATCAGCGTGATCTGGCCGTAGATCTTCAGCGAGGTGTCGGTGCCCGGGATCAGGATCGAGCGCGGGAAGCTGCCGCCGGTGACCGGCGCGCCCGCTGCGGGGTTCACGTCGACCGTGAACGGCACGCTCGTGCCGGCATATTGGCCGGCGGCGAGCTGATCGATCCGCTGGTCGAGGAGCTGCTGGTTGACCTGCAGCTCGTCGGCGCGAGCGCCGGACAACCCGGTCAGCATCGCCAACGCGGCAGTGCTGCTGCCGAGCGCTGCGATGACACCGATTTTACGCGCCTTGACCATTATTCCCCCTCCCGTGAAGCAAACCCGATGTCGGAGCGCCGAGGCCGCTGCCGCGATGTCTCCTGCCCAACGATGGGTTGGGCTCGGCGGCAAGTATCCGCGAGTGAGGCGAAATGTCTTTGATGTGAGATATTGCTTTAGAGCAACATCTTAGAGCATGACCGCTTTCGAGCCCGTCGCGAGGGGTCGGCGCTGCCGTTGACAGCGCGCCTCCGCAGTCTTTAAAGGAGGCTCACGAATAATTTATGATAAGCACAAAAGAGACGAACAGGAGAGGCCTCATGAAGAGCGGAGCGACGGAGCCGCTGCCGGTTGCTGGCGGCATGCAACTGCCGCTGACCCGCAAACTCGGCGAGATGATGCCGCTTTCGGAGGACGAGGCCGCGATCCTCAACGGCTTGCAGGCGAACCCCCGAAGCATCGAGCGGCACCGTGACGTGATCACCGAAGGCCGCAATTACGCCAGTATATTTGCAGTATTGGAAGGGATCGGGATCCGTTACCGCATCCTTCGCGACGGTCGACGTCAGATCATCAACCTGGTTTTGCCGGGCGACGTCGTCGGCTTCATGGCGGCTGCTTTTGAGAATACGCCGTATTCAACAAAATCTTTGACGCCGATGACCATATCAACCATTCCGTTCGCGCGGATCAGCAGCCTCTTCCAGAGCAGCCCGCAACTTGTGGCTAAGCTTCTGTGTGTCTTCTCTTGTGAAACCGCGGTACATATCGAGCATATTGTGGATCTCGGCCGCCGCTCTGCTTTGGAACGGATTGCTCATTTCTTTATGGAATTGCTCTATCGACTGCAAGCCGTGGGGATGGCGGACGAGCGAGCCTATGCCATTCCACTCACCCAGGAGTTGATCGGCGACGCGCTCGGCCTCAGCGTTCCGCACGTCAACCGCGTGTTGCGGCGCCTGCGCGAGGAGAACCTCGTCGTCATCGAGGACCAGCGCGTGACCATCAAGGATGTCGCCGCGCTGGCCGAATTGGCCGATTTCGAGCCGGGTTATCTGAGGCGATTCGCGATCCGTCAGATGCTCGAAGAGGCGGCCTGAGAGCCGCGCGCAACCCTGTGGCGAAAACGCCACAGGTGAACTTTTTTTGCCATAAATTCGCGTGACGCGTCTTTTGCGAGGCGGCGAGGACGCTGCCGATGCGGCGCGGGGGCTCGACCACGCAGCCCGGCAATGGCCGAGCAATGGCCCCGGGGCAACCGACTGAAGCAGCCGCTTTGCTGGTGTCGCGGGCGATCCGTGCTTAAGCTTGCGGCACCACATCCATTCCGAAGGCAACCGCGATGGCGGCAACGCTGTTCATCAACGCCGCGGTGCTCGACGGCAGCGCGCCCGAGCGCCGCGAGGACCATCACGTTCTCGTCGAGGACGGCCGCATCAAGGAGGTCGCCGACCGGCCGATCGCCTGCGCCGGCGCCGAGACCCTCGATCTCGCCGGCCGCACGCTGATGCCCGGGCTGATCGACGCGCATGTCCACGCGATCGCGGTCGACGCATCGCTGCCGCGGCTGGCCGAGCAGCCGCTCACGCTGGTCAGCCTGCAGGCCGCGCGGCTGCTCGAAAGCATGCTGGCGCGCGGCTTCACCAGCGTGCGCGACGCCGGCGGCGGCGACGGCGGCCTCGCCGAGGCGGTGGCGCAGGGGCTGGTCCGCGGCCCGCGGCTGTTTCCCTCGGGCCAGGCGCTGAGCCAGACCGGCGGGCACGGCGACCTGCGGCCGCGGACGCGCTCGGTGGTGAGCTGCGCCTGCTGCGAATACGGCGCCGGGCTCGCCCGCATCGCCGACGGGGTCGACGAGTGCCGCCGCGCGGCGCGCGACGAGCTGCGCAAGGGCGCGACCCAGATCAAGATCATGGCGTCGGGCGGCGTCGCCTCGCCCTACGACCCGATCTGGAACCTGCAATACAGCGACGAGGAGATGCGCGCGATCGTCGAGGAGGCGCGCGCCTGGCACACCTATGTCCTCGCCCACGCCTATACGCCCGAAGCGATTCGCCGCGCGGTCGACAACGGCGTGCGCTCGATCGAGCACGGCAACCTGATCGACGAGGCGACCGCCGCGCATGTCGCCGCCGCCGGCGGCTTTGTCGTGCCGACCCTCGTCACCTACGACGCGCTTTACCGGTTCGGCCGCGAGTTGGGGATCGCCGAAGTGAGCCTCGCGAAACTCGACGATGTGCGTGATGCCGGGCTGCGCTCGCTCGAGATCCTGCGCGAGGCCGGGGTCAAAACCGGTTACGGCACCGATCTGCTGGGATCGATGCACCGGCACCAGTCGCACGAGTTCGTCATCCGCGCCGAGGCGATGACCCCGTTCGAGATCATCCGCTCGGCGACGCTGGTCAACGCCGAGCTGCTCAACCGGACGGGCGAGCTCGGGGTGGTCGCGCCGGGCGCTTGCGCCGACCTGATCGTCGTCGACGGCAACCCGCTTGCCGACATCGCGCTGCTCGACGGCCAGGGCGAGCACCTCCCGGCGATCATGAAGGACGGCGTGCTGCACAAGCGCTTCGGCTAGAATCGCCGGCATGAAGCTGCGGCAGCGCGCGCGGGTCGAGCGGCATCTCGCCGCGATCCTGGCGGCCGACCTCGCCGGCTACACCCGGCTGATGAGCGAGGACGAGGACGCGACGCTCGCCGAGCTGCGCGGCTGGCGCCACCGGATCGCCGACCCGCTGATCCGCGGGCATCGCGGGCGCGTCGTCAAGGCGACCGGCGACGGCTTCCTCGTCGAATTCGCGAGCGTCGTCGACGCCGTGCGCTGCGCGGTCGAGATGCAGCGCGAGATGGCGGCGCGCAACGCCGAGCTCAGCGACGAACGGCGCCTCGACTTCCGCATCGGCATCAATCTCGGCGACATCGTCGCCGAGGACCACGACATCTTCGGCGACGGCGTCAACGTCGCGGCGCGGCTCGAGGCGTTGTGCGACCCGGCCGGGATCTGCGTCTCGCGCGTGGTGCGCGACCAGGTCCGCGACAAGCTGCCCTTCCGGTTCGAGGACCGGGGCGAGCACCAGGTCAAGAACATCGCCCGGCCGGTGCGGGTCTATGCGATGAGCCCGCAGGCGATCGCCGCGGTCGACCGGGTGGCGATCCCGCAGCGCCGCCGGGTGCGGCGCGGCATGGCGGTCGTCGTCGCCGCGGTCGCCGCGCTCGTCGTCGTCGCCGCCGCGCTCGGCTGGCGCTACTGGCCGCGTGACCCGGCCATCGCCGAGGGTGTGCCGGTCGCCGCACATCCGCCGCCGCCGCCGTCGAGCGCGGTGCCGAGACTGTCGATCGTCGTGCTGCCGTTCGAGAACCTGTCGCACGACCCCGACCAGGACTATTTCGCCGACGGCATCACCGAAGACCTCACGACCGACCTGTCGCGGATCGCCGGCAGCTTCGTGATCGCGCGCAACACCGCCTTCACCTACAAGGGAAAATCGGTCGACGTGCGCCAGCTCGGCCGCGAGCTCGGCGTGCATTACGTACTCGAAGGCAGCGTCCGGCGCAGCGCCGACCGGGTCGAGGTCAACGTCGCGCTGATCGACGCGGATAGCGGCGCGCAGACCTGGAGCGATCGCTTCGAGACCGATCGGCGCAATCTTTCCGACGCGCAGCGCGAGATCACCGGGCGCCTCGCGCGCACCCTCAACCTCCAGCTGGTCCAGGCGGTCGGTCGCGAGATCGAGCAGGAGCAGCCGGTCAACCCGGACGCCCAGGACCTGGTGATGCGCGGCTGGGCGCTCTATCAGCGCACCCCGGCGGCGGCGAGCCGCGACGAAGCGAAAAAGGCGTTCGAGCGGGCGCTGCAGATCGACCCGCATTCCTACGAGGCCGAGCTCGGCATCGCCTCGGTCCTGGTGGTCGACCTGTCGATGGGGTCGGACCAGCCCGAGCAGGACGAGAGACAGGCGGAGGCGCTGCTCAACGAGCTGCTGCTGCGCGACCCGAACCGCTCGCAGCTGCATGCGATGATCGCGCTGCTGCGGCGCTACCAGAACCGGCTGCCCGAGTCGCGCATCGAATGGGAGCGCGCGATCGAACTCGACCCGAACAACGCCGCGGCCTACGGCCAGCTCGGGGTGACGCTGATTTATCTGGGCGACCCGGCGGCGGCCATCCCGCTCGAGGAGAAGCGGATCCGGCTCAACCCGAACGACCCCAACATCGCGCTCGCGTACTGGGCGATCGGCCTCGCGCATCTGCTGCAGGGCCAGCCGGCTCCGGCGATCGACTGGCTGACCAAGGCGCGCGCCGCCAACCCGCGAGTCTATTACTTCTATCTCGACCTCGCGGCGGCGCTGGCGTTGACCGGCGATCTCGATGGCGCGCACCAGGCGCTCGCCGAATCGCTCAAGCTGCGGCCGGAGATCAACTCGATGCGGCGCCAGCTGGCGCGCTGGGCCTACGCCAACAACCCGGCCTACCGCGTGCTCGCGGAGAAGACCGTCGATGCCGGGCTGCGCAAGGCCGGCATGCCCGAGGATTCGCCGCCGGCGGCCGGGCCGATCCGTTAGCTAGCCGACGGCGTTCCTGCCGCCGTAGCGGCGCACGCGCAGATCGGCCTGCTCCTTGTGCCCCCAGAAGCGTTCGATCGCGCAGAGCCGGCTGCAGTATTCGCCGATCGTCGCGCTCGCCGCCGGGGTCCGCACCTCCTGGTAGGTGCAGGTCTTGAGGAACTTGCCGACCCACAGCCCGCCGGTATACCGCGCCGCGCCCTTGGTCGGCAGCGTGTGGTTGGTGCCGATCACCTTGTCGCCGTAGGAGACGTTGGTCTCCGGCCCGAGGAAGAGGGCGCCGTAGTTGTTGAGGCGGTCGAGATAGCGGCGCGGCTCGCGCGTCAGCACCTCGACATGCTCGGCGGCGATGCGGTCCGCTTCGGCGACCATCTCGTCCTCGTCGGTGCAGAGGATCACCTCGCCATAGTCGCGCCAGGCGACCCCGGCGACGTCGGCGGTCTGCAGCACGCCAAGCTGGCGCGCGACCTCGGCGAGCGTCGCCTGCGCCAGCTTTTCCGATGTCGTCAGCAGGATCGCCGGCGAGGTCGGCCCGTGCTCGGCCTGGCCCAGCAGGTCGGTCGCGCACATCTCCGCATCCGCGGTGTCGTCGGCGATGACGAGGATCTCGGTCGGCCCGGCGAACAGGTCGATGCCGACCTTGCCGTAAAGCTGCCGTTTCGCTTCGGCGACATAGGCGTTGCCGGGCCCGACCAGCATGTCGACCGGGCGGAACGTCGCGGTGCCGAGCGCCATCGCCGCCACCGCCTGGACGCCGCCGAGCACGCAGATCTCGTCGGCGCCGCCGAGCTGCATCGCGGCGATCGTCTCGGGATGCGGGCCGCCCTGGTTGGGCGGCGTGCAGGCGGTGATATGCCCGACGCCAGCAACCTTGGCGGTGACGATCGACATATGCGCCGAGGCGACCATCGGGTAGCGCCCGCCCGGCACATAGCAGCCGACGCTGTCGACCGGAATGTGGCGGTGGCCGAGCACCACGCCGGGCAGCGTCTCGACCTCGACATCCTTGAGCGAGGCGCGCTGGATTTCCGCGAAATTGCGGATCTGCGCCTGGGCGAACTTGATGTCCTCGATGGTCTGCGGCGAGACCCGCGCGACGAGCTCCGCGATCTCGGCCGCGCTCAGCCTGAAGCTCGGCGGCGACCAGTTGTCGAAGCGCGCGCTGAGCTCGCGCACCGCATCGTCGCCGCGGGCGCGCACGTCGGCGATGATGGTCTCGACCGCGGCGCGGGTCTTGGCGTCGGCCTCGTCTTGCGTGCCGGCGAGCGCGGCGGTCTTGATCGGGCGGGGCATCGCGTCTCTCCCTTACTGCCGGGCCTCTTTCTATCAGGCTTCGATTGTGAAGGGCCTCGTTCCTTTGCGATGATCGCGCCGGACGCCGCATCTCTGCCCAGGCCCCGACGATCGCCTACACCTCCCAGCGCATAACAACGATAAACGACGCTGGAAGACGCAGCCCGAAGCGGGGAGGGAACATTGTCCGAGACATCGCAGGCTTCAAAAGATCGCGGCAGCAACGGGATCGGGCTCGACGGCGGGGTGCGCTGCTGTTGCAGCAAACGCTTTGAGCGGGAGGCGCCGGCCTACTCGATGACCTCGTCGGCCTGCGCCAGCAACCGTTGCGCTAGCGTGAGGCCCAGGCCCTTGGCGGTCTTCATGTTGACGACGAATTCGAACTGGGTCGGCTGCTCGATCGGCAGGTCGGCCGGCTTCGCGCCGTTCAACAGCTTGACCAGCATCGGTGCCATAAGATCGCGGAAGACCCTGTCGATGCGAGGCCCATAGCCGGCGAGGCCGCCGGCCTCGGCCATTTCGGGAAACTGGTAGATCGCCGGCAGTTTGATCGCCGCGGCGCGGGCGATGATGATCCGCTCGGCAGCCTTCATGAACGGCGAGGCCAGCACGTTCAACGCTTCGGCGCCCCCGGCTTTTGCCGCGTCGATCGCCGGTGCGATCTGTTCGGGCTCGGCGACCGGATGTATCGACAGCTCGACGCCGCGCGCCTTGGCCGCGTCCTCCAGCTCGCGCAGGTGGTTCTGCTTGATTGAGCTGGCGTCGGCGAGCGCCGCGATCCGGTGCACGCCCGGTACCAGTCCGAGCAGCAATTCCTGCCGCTTGCCGTCAAGCTCGGGCGACAGGATGCTGGTTCCGGTCGTGTTGCCGCCGGGACGCGCCATCGACGCGACGAGGCCCTCGCCGACCATGTCGTCGGTCGAGCCCAGAATCGGGATCGTCGCGGTCGCTTTCTGCACGGCGCGGATCGCCGGGTCGCCGGTGGCGAGGATGACGTCGATGCGATCCGCGACCAGTTCCGCGGCGACTTGCGCGTACTGCTCCGGGCGCAATCCGAACCCGCGCGGATCGACCGTCAGGTTGCGCCCTTCGGCAAAGCCCCGCCGCCCGACCTCATCGAGCATCGCGGCCAACGCCGACGAGTTGCGAAAGGTCGGGGTCACGTCGGCGATGCGGTAGGTCCGCCCGGGCTGCTGCCCGCGAGCCATCGTCGTCGCGGCGAGCAAGCCGGTAAAGCCGAGGATCAGATCGCGGCGCCTCGGCGATGCCGTCACCATGCGGTCCAGCCGCCGTCGGCGAGGAGCGACGAGCCGGTGACAAGCGCGGCCGCGGGCGAGGCCAGGAAGACCACGGCCTGCGCCACCTCGTCGATCGTCCCGGCGCGGCCGCGCGGGATGCGGTCGAGGATCCATTTGCGCGTCGGCGGGTCGTCGAAAAACGGCTTGGTCAGCGGCGTCTCGATAAAGGTCGGCGCGATGGTGACGACGCGGATGTCGTGCGGCGCCAGCTCGAGCGCCATCGCCTTCGTCAGCCCCTCGACCGCATGCTTGGTCATCACGTAGACGGTGCGGTCCCGCTCGGAGCCGACATGGCCCATCTGCGACGACATGTTGATGATGACGCCGCCCGTGCCAGCGGCGGCCATCAGCCGGGCGCCCGCCTGCGCGCAGCGGAATAGGGCGCGGATGTTGAGATCGATGAGCCGGTCGAGGGTCGCGTCGTCGACTTCGAGAAACGGCTGCGGCCGGTTGACGCCGGCATTGTTGACCAGGATGTCGAGCCGGCCGGAATCCCTGGCGAGCCCGTCGAACACGCGGCGCAGCGCCACTGCGTCGGTCACGTCGAAGGGCAGCGCGCGCGCCGTGCCGCCGGCGGCGGCGATCTCCGCCGCGACCGCGTCGAGCTCGGCCGGCGAGCGGCTGTTGAGCAGCAGCTCGGCGCCGGCGCCGGCGAGGGCCAGGGCGATGCCGCGTCCGAGCCCGCGTCCCGCCCCGGTCACCAGCGCGCGCTTGCCGTCGAGACGGAAGGCCGCGGCGCCGCTCATCCGCCGAGCCTGTCGGCATGGGCTTCGAGGAGCCGCCAGGTCGCGGGCGGGAACTTGACCTTCCAGCGCATGTAGAACTGGCCGAGCCGGGCGCGGATGCTCGCCGTGTCGGCGCGGTTGACGATCATCCCGCGCTCGGCGAGCGCCACCTCGCCGGCGGCGTTGACCCGCTCGACATCGGCGCGCTGGCGCTTGGCGTAGGCCTCCGCGTTGCGCTCGACCACCCATTTGATGTCGGCCGGCAGCGCCGCCCAGGCCGCGCCGTGGGCGAGCAGCGTGAAGCCCGACCACCAGTGCCCGGTGAGGCTCAGATAGGTCTGCACCTCGTACAGCTTGAGCGATTGCACGACGCCGAGCGGGTCGCTCTGGCCGTCGAAGCGCGCGTTCTTGAGCGCGTCGTACATGCCGCTGAACGGCACCATGCCGGGCTCGGCGCCGAGCGCCTCGAAGAAATCGGCGGCGATCGCGCCGCCCGGCGTGCGGATCTTGAGCCCGGTGAAATCGTCCGCCGTGGCGATTGGCCGCCGGCTTGTCGTGATGTGGTGGAAGCCGTTCTGCAGCGAATAGCGGAACGCGTGGAGGCCGGCGGCCGCCAGCTCGCCGCGGATCAGGTTGCCGAGCGCGCCGTCGAGCGCGGCGAACACCGCGCCGCTGCTGCCGAAGGCGAAGGGCATCATCGGCAGCGCGCTCGCCGGCGCGACCCCGCCGAGCGTCGCGCCCGAGAGGTAGAATTCGAGCCGCCCCGCCTGCAGATCGGCGAACATCTGCGGGTCGGGGCCGAGCCGGCTCTCGGGATGGACTTCGAGTCGCAGCCCGTCCTGCGTCTCGCGCGCGATCGCCTCGGCCATCTCGGCCATGCGCCGCGCGGTCGGGCTCTCGGCCGGCTGGTTGAGGCCGAGCCGGTAGACGAAGCCGGGGCGCGTGCGCTCAGCCATGCCGGCGTGCGCTCCGCTGGGCGCGGCCGAGCAGGCGGGCATAGCGGCCCGGGGTGAGGCCGAAGCGCGCCTTGAAGTGCCGCGTCATATGGCTCTGGTCGGCGAAGCCGCCGGCGGCGGCGGCCTCGGCGAGGCCGTGCCCGGCGGCGATCTCGGCCTTGACCCGCTGCAGCCGGCGGCCCACCAGGTAGCGGTGCGGCGAGGTCGCGAAGCGGGCGCGAAAGGCGCGCGCCAGCGCGTAGCGGTCGATCCCGGTCGCGGCCTCGAGGTCCTCGGCGCTGAGCGACAGGTCGGCGGCGTCGAGCAGCTCGCGGGCGCGGTCGAGGCGGGCGCCACAGCCGATGGCCGGGCGCGCCGCCGCCGGGCGCCCGGCGCGGCGGCACAGCGCGTCCGCCGCCGCGGCGACGATGCCGGCGCCGGCGAGCGGCAAGAGCCCGTCCGGGAAGCCGTCGAACGCCTCGTGGAGCATCGCCGCGAGCCCCGGGTCCTCGCCGACCGCCTCGGCGACGAAGGGCAACGGCGCGCCGCCGAGCGCCTCGGCGACCAGCCCGGCATCGATATAGAGCATGCGATAGACAAAGCCTTCGGGCGCCACGGCGTGCCCGTCATGCAGCTCGTCGGGGTGCAGCACGATGGTGCGCCCGGCAGTGCTGGCGCAGGCGGCGCCGCGATAGCGGAACGCCTGCACGCCGCATTCGGTGAGGCCCAGCGCATAGGTTTCGTGGCGATGCGGATCGAAGGCGTGGCCGCAGAACCGGGCGCGCAGCCGCTGCAGGCCGCGGCACGGCTCGTCGGCAATGAGGAAGTCGGCGGTGTGGAAGTCGGCGCTTGCCATGCACGAACGTTCAAGACGGCCGGTGGGACGGCGCTACCATGCCCGCCATGCGCTATGAAACCAAGACCGCAATTATCCTGCGCCGCGGGCTGCTGCCGTGGCAGATCGCCAATGTCGCGGCGTTTCTCGCCGGCGGCCTCGCCGGCTTCTTTCCCGAGATCGTCGGCGAGCCCTACCGCGACGGCACCGGCCGCATCTACACCCCGCTGATCCGCGAGCCGGTCTTTGTCTACGGCGCCGCGTCGGCCGAGCTGGCGCGCACCCACCAGCGCGCGATCACCCGGTCGCTGCGCGTCGCGATCTATACCGAGCCGCTGTTCGGCACCGTCGACGACATCGCCAACCGCGCCGAAGTCGCGCGCTGGGCGACCGAGGCGCTCGACCTCGTCGGCCTCGGCCTGCATGCCGACCGCAAGACGATCGACAAGGTCACGGGCGGCCTCAAATTCCTCGAATAGGCAAAACTGCACGGCGTAGCTTCCCAGAATTCATGCAACCGGCGAGCGTCTGCTCGGGTAGGTTGCGCGCGGGAGGGTCACCCCGACCGGCCCGCTGCCACCCCGGAGGATCGATGAAGCCCATTGCGTTGACGCTGTTTTTCGCCGCCTCGATGTTCGGCGCGGCCGCGGCCTATGCGGGACCCGACGATGCCAAATGGATCGCCCAGTGCATCTCCGACAACAAGGACGAGAAGGCGACGGCGGAGGTCATCACCAAGTACTGCACTTGCATGAACAACAAGATGAGCGAAAACGAGACCCAGTCGATCACCCAATGGGAAAAGACCCACGTCGCCGAACGCAAGGCGTGCGACCAGGAATCGGGCTGGCGCTAGTTCCGGGCGCGGAGGCGGCGCTGCGCCGCC
>DATJOB010000045.1:0-2416 GCA_035507475.1 Allostellaceae bacterium
CCGAGGTATTTCGCGGCGAGGTGGTGGTAGGGGTTGTCGGGGAAGCCGGCATAGTTGACCCACGCGACGCGCCTGTCGTCGCGCAGGAATTCGGCCACCCGACGGGCATTCTCGACATGCCGCTCGACGCGCAGCGCCACCGTCTCGATGCCCTGCAGCAACAGGAACGCGCTCATCGGCGACAGCACCGCACCGGTGGTGCGCTGATAGACGCTGCGGCAGCGCGCGATATAGGCCGCGGCGCCGAACCGCTCCGCGTAAACGAGCCCGTGATAGGAGCGGTCGGGCTCGCAGAACATGCGGAAGCGCGCGGCGTTGTCCTGCCATGGAAAGCGGCCGCCATCGACGATCGCGCCGCCGAGCGTGGTGCCGTGGCCGCCCATGAACTTGGTCAGCGAGTGGACGACGACGTCGGCGCCGTGCTCGATCGGCCGCAAGAGGATCGGCGTCGCCACGGTGTTGTCGACGACGAGCGGCAAGCCATGCGCATGCGCGACCTCGGCGAGCGCGGCGATGTCGCAGATGTTGCCGGCGGGGTTGCCGACGCTTTCGCAGAACACGGCGCGCGTGTTGCCGTCGATCAGCGGCTCGATGTCGCCGGGGTGGTCCGATCGGGCGAGCCGCACGCCGATGCCGAGGCTCGGCAGGAGATGCGCGAAGAGGGTGTGCGTGGTGCCGTAGAGCTGCGGCACCGAGACGAGGTTGGCGCCGGCCTCGGTCAGGTTGAGTAGCGCGTAATGCAGCGCCGCCTGCCCGGAGGCGACGCAGAGCGCGCCGACCCCGCCTTCCAGCGCGGCGATGCGGCGGTCGAGCACGTCGACGGTCGGGTTGTTGATCCGGCTGTAGCGGAAGCCGGGGACTTCGAGATCGAAGAGCGCGGCACCGTGTTCGGCGCTGTCGAACTCGAACGCGGCGGTCTGGTAGATCGGCACCGCCACGGCGCGGGTCGCGGGATCGCCGTCGTAACCGCCGTGCACGGCCAGCGTTTCGTTGCGCACTGGAGAGACCTTCCGCTCGGTTCAGCCGCGCTGCATTCTCCGCCCGACCGGGTGAATTTTCTGTTGCGCCGCCTCGGCCCCTTCCGCTCAGGCGAGGCGCAGCGGCCGCAGCGCGACGGGTGGGTGCGGCGCGCGCTGGGTCACCGCGGCGACCCGCGCCAGGCGGGGCGCGGCACCGGTCAAGAGGTCGCGGAACGCCGTCCACAGCGGCAGGATGCGGTCGTCCGGCGCGAGGTGGCGGCTGAGCGAGCCGTGACCGCCGCCCTCGTCGCTGTCGAAGGCGATGTGCTGCTCGAGGAAGAAGCGGAAGGCGCGCTGCCCCCGGCCGTACCACTGCGGCGCGCGCAGCATCGCGCCGAACACGCGGGTGAGCCCGCCATCCTCGTAGCTGGCGATGCTGGCGGCACGCGCCACGCCGTCGACCGAGCGCACCCGTTCGAGGTAGCGCTCGCCGGCATCGCCGAGCGCGCGGTCGTCGCCGGCCGGATGGTACGCCAGCAGCCGGCGCATGAACTCGTCGTGATCCATGCGCTCGCCCGGCGCGGCGACGCCCGGCCACGGCGACAGGTTGTCGGTCGCGCATTCGCCGGCGCGCAATTCGGCGAGCTTCGCATCGGCCGGGTGCTGGGCGCAGGCCAGTTCGAGGTTCTCGCGGAACTGGATCGAGAAATAGTAATAGGCCTTGGCGACGCGCATGATCTCGTCGTTGTCGAGCGCGTCCCAGCACATCCCGCAGATCGCGTCGATCACCGCCTCGTACGCGAAGCGCCGACCGGCCGAGGCCGCTCGCTCGCCGTGATCCGCCCACGCATGGATCAGCACCGTCGCCGTCATGATTGCCGCCTGTCGTCGTTGTCTTGGTTAAGAGAAGCTGAAAAACTTCGCCAACATTTCAATGTATTCGACGCAGGCGATCCTGTAATTCTCCAGCAAGAAAGGCAAATTGAAAGGTAGTTAAAAGTTTATCTATTTCCGCCGAGCAGTACGGCGAGGAGGCGCTCGCGCACCGCGCGCCAGGCGGCGGATTGCGGGTCGATCAGCGTGAAATGGTCGGCCCCGGGCAGGTCGAGCCGGCGTGCATCGTCGCCGGCCGCGATCGCCGCCGCCGCATAGTCGCGGCCGAAATCCGCCGGGACGATCCCGTCGCGCTCGCCCGAGACGATGAGCTGCGGCACATGCAGCGGCAGGAGCCAGCGCGGCGAGGTGTCGGCATAGGCGGCGGGGCCACGTGCGCCGGCGCCGATCAGCGCGTCGATCGTCGCCGCGCGGCCGCAGGCCGGCCCGCGATCGTGATAGGCGGCGAGATCGTTGATGCCGGCGAGCGTGACGACGAGGCGCAGCGGCAGCGGATCGCGCGCTTTGAGGACGCTGTCGGCTGGAAGGCGTGCGCGCGCCGCCGCCCACAGCGCGAGATGTCC
>DATJOB010000046.1:0-3515 GCA_035507475.1 Allostellaceae bacterium
TTTCGTTCGCCGCTTTCCGCGCGAGCTGCCGCGCTCTGCCGAGGACGAGCTGCGCACGCTCGGCCGCGAGGCCTTCGGCCCCCTACTGTCGCGGCCGGGCGCCTGGGCTTTCTGGTGGCCGCGCTTCGAGCGCATCGCCGCATGGTTCGTCGCCGAGGAGCGCGGCCGCCGCGCCAGCCTTGCCGAGAGCCTTGTCGAGACCGGGGGCCGCCTCGTGCTGTCGCTGCCGGCCGGCTCGTTCACGATCACTGCGGTCGCCGACCGCATCGACCGCCTCGCCTCGGGCGACTTGGCGATCACCGACTACAAGACTGGCGGCGTGCCGCAGAAACAGGAGATCGATGCGGCGATCGCCGTGCAGCTGCCGCTCGAAGGTGCGATCGCCGAGGCCGGCGGGTTCGAGATCGCCGCCGCCCCGGTCGCGGCGCTCGAATACTGGCGGCTCGGCGGCGGCAATCCGGCCGGGACGCGGCTGCCGCTGAGCGACGACCCGGGCGCGCTGATCGCGCGCGTGGTCGCCGAGATCGGCGACTTCATCGCCCGCTACGACGACCCCGCGACCCCCTACCGCATCGTGCCGCGCATCCGCTGGGCGCCGCGCTTCTCGGACTACGCCCATCTCGAACGCCGCGAGGAGGACGAGGACGAATGGTGAGCGCCGGCACCGCCGCCGATCGCGTGCAGCGCGAGGCGCTCGACCCGACCGCCTCGGTCTGGGTTTCGGCCTCGGCCGGCACCGGCAAGACCAAGGTGCTGACCGAGCGGCTGCTGACGCTGATGCTCGACGGCACCGAGCCCTCGCGCATCCTCTGCCTGACCTTCACCCGCGCCGCGGCGGCCGAGATGGCGAACCGGCTCAACGACCGGCTCGCCAAATGGACCGTGATGCCCGGCGGCGAATTGCGCCAGGAGCTCGTCGCGCTGACCGGCCGCGACCCGCGCGAAGAGGATGTCGCCCGCGCGCGGCAGCTTTTCGCGCGCGTGCTCGACGCCCCCGGCGGCGCCAAGATCCAGACGATTCATGCCTTCTGCCAGTCGCTCCTGCGCCGCTTTCCGCTGGAGGCGGGTGTGGCGCCGGAATTCGCGGTGATCGACGAGCGCAGCGCCGCCGAGGTGCTGAGCGACGCCGCGGCGGCGCTGATCGCCGCGGCGCGCCGCGGCGCGCGGCCGGACCTCGCCGAGGCGCTCGCGGTCGTCGCGCGCTATCTGACCGACGACCGCTTCGCCGAGCTGATGACCGGCCTCGCCCAGGAGCGCGGCAAGCTGGCCGCGGCGCTCGGCGACGGCGAGGGCGCGCTGCTGCGCCGCCTCGCCGCGCCGTTCGGCGTGGCGCCGGACGCGACCGTCGACGCCGTCGTCGCTGCGTTCTGCGCCGCCGGCGACGAGGTCGCGCTGCGCGCCTGCTGCACAGCGCTCGCGGCGGGGTCGGAGAAGACCGACCGACGCGGCGCGCAGGTGATCGCGCGATGGTGCGAGGACGCCGCCGGGCGGCCGGACATGCTCGCCGAATACCTCGCGGTTTTCCTGACCGACGAAGGGGAGATCCGCGCGCGGCTGTTCACCCGCGCCGCGGCGAAGTCGGCGGCGGTCGACCTCGCGCGCCTGCTCGGCGCCGAGGCCGAACGCGCTCGCCGCTTCCGCCAGATGCGCAACGGCGCCGTCACGCTCGAGGCGACGCGCGCGCTGATCCGCCTCGGCGCCGCGCTCGTCGAGGCTTACGCCGCGCGCAAGCGGCTCCACGCGCAGCTCGACTACCACGACCTCGTGCTCGCCGCGCTGGCGCTGTTGCGGCGCGACGGGATCGCGCCCTGGGTGCTGTTCAAGCTCGACGGCGGGCTCGACCACGTCCTGATCGACGAGGCGCAGGACACCAACCCGGAACAGTGGGAGATCGTCACGATCCTCGCCGCCGAGTTCTTCGCCGGCGAAGACCCTGCCGGCCGGCTGCGCACCGTCTTCGCGGTCGGCGACGGCAAGCAGTCGATCTTCGGCTTCCAGGGCGCCGACCCGCGCAAATTCGGCGAGATGCGGGACCATTTCGAGGCGCGGGTCAACGAGGCGCGGCGGCGCTGGCGGCCGGTGGCGCTGGAGACCTCGTTCCGCGCCGCCGCGCCGCTGCTGCGCGCGGTCGACGCGATCTTCGCCGTCCCCGGTGTCGCCGACGGGGTCGCGCCCGAAACCGAGGCGATCCGCCACGTCGCCGCCCGTATCGGCCATGCCGGGCTGGTCGAGTGCTGGCCCGCGGCGCCGGCGCCGCCCGAGGAGCCCGATACCGACCCGGCGGAGGAGGCCGCGCAGCCGCGCCCAGCCGAGGCGCATGCGCGGCTCGCCCGGGCGATCGCCGCGACGATCGCCGGCTGGCTCGCCGGCGGCGAGATGCTCGCCGCGCGCGACCGCCCGGTGCGCGCCGGCGACGTCATGGTGCTGGTGCGCCGGCGCAACGCCTTCGTCGTCGAGCTGCTGCGCGAGCTGAAGCAGCGCGCGGTGCCGGTCGCCGGCGCCGACCGGCTGACCCTGTCGGCGCAGCTCGCGGTCAAGGACCTCGTCGTGCTCGGCCAGTTCCTGCTGCTGCCCGAGGACGACCTGACGCTCGCCACGGTGCTCAAGGGGCCGCTTTTCGACCTCTCCGAAGAGCAGCTCTTCGCGCTCGCCTACGGGCGCGACAAGCAGTCGCTGTGGACCCGGCTGCGCCGTATGGCCGGCGGCGACCGGGAGTTCGCGCGCGCCGCCGCGCTGCTCGGCGAACTGCTCGGCCGGGCCGATTTCGCACCGCCTTACGAGCTCTTCGCCGACATCCTCGGCGCGCGTGGCGGCCGGCGGGCGGTGCTCGAACGGCTGGGCCCCGAGGCCGAGGACCCGATCGAGGAATTCCTCGCGCTGGCGCTCGCCTACGAGCGCGAGCACGCGCCCTCGCTGCAGGGCTTTCTGCACTGGCTGGTGAGCCGCGACGTCGAGGTCAAGCGCGACTTCGCCGAGCAGCGGCGCGACGAGGTGCGGATCATGACCGTGCACGGCGCCAAGGGCCTCGAAGCCCCAATCGTCTTCCTGCCCGACACGATGCAGCTGCCGGAGCCGCGCGGCCAGCTCTTGTGGACCGAGGACGAGGGGCTGCCGCTGTGGCGCCCGCACGCCGATTTCGCGACCGACCATTACGCCGCGCAGCGCCAGATGTTGCGTGCCCGCGAGCTGCAGGAATACCGCCGCCTCCTCTATGTCGCGCTGACCCGCGCGCAGGACCGGCTCTACATCTGCGGCTGGCAGACGCGGCGCCCGGCAAACGGCGCGGCCGCCTGGCATGCGCTGTGCCGCGCCGGCCTCGTCGCGGAACAGGCCGATTCCTTCGCCTTCGACGCGCGCGCGCTCATCGGCGAGATCGACGGCTGGTCGGGCGAGGCGCTGCGCCTGTCGGCGCCGCAACGCGTCGCGCCGCGCCGCGAGCCGGCCGCGGCGGTCGCCACGGCGCCGCCGGGGCCGCCGCCCGGCTGGGTCGAGCGCCCGGCGCCGGCCGAGCCCGA
>DATJOB010000047.1:0-13573 GCA_035507475.1 Allostellaceae bacterium
TCGCGATCGCGATCCCGCTCGTCCCCTATGTCGCGCGGGTCATCCGCGCCAACACGCTGAGCCTGCGCGAGCAGCCTTTCGTCGAGGCGGCGAAGGCGATCGGCATGAGCGAGCGGCGGATCGCGCTGCGCCACGTGCTGCCGAACACGCTGGCGCCGCTGATCGTGCTGGCGACCGCACAGCTCGGCTCGGCGATCCTCACCGAGTCCTCGCTGTCCTTCCTCGGGCTGGGCGTCCCCGAGCCGCACCCGTCCTGGGGCCGGATGCTGTCGGAATCGGCGGCCGAATACGTCCGCACCGCGCCGTGGCTGGTGATCTTCCCGGGGATGGCGATCAGCTTCGTCGTGTTCGGCACCAACCTCTTGGGCGACGCGCTGCGCGACCTGCTCGACCCGCGCCAGCGCAGCTGAGCCGGCCGCTTTCCCCCGCAAGCACCTTTTGCCGGAGCAGCAACCGCGTGGCCACCGCCCCCGAGACCGCCGCCGCGATACCGCCCCGCCCGGAGCCGCGCGGCAATGTCGAAATCGTGCTCGATGTTGCCGGGCTGCAGACCTACCTCTTCACCCGGCTAGGCGTCGTCAAGGCGGTCGACGACGTGTCCTTCTCGGTCGGCGCCGGCGAGACCCTGGCGATCGTCGGCGAATCCGGCTGCGGCAAGACGATGACTTCGCTGTCGCTGATGCGGCTGGTGCCGAACCCGCCGGGCCGCATCGTCGGCGGCTCGGTGAAGCTGGGCGGGCGCGACCTCCTGACGCTCGACGAGGCGCAGATGCGCGATGTCCGCGGCAACGAAATCTCGATGATCTTCCAGGAGCCGATGACCTCGCTCAACCCGGTGATGACGATCGGCAGCCAGGTCGCCGAGACCGTGCGCCTGCACCAGGACCTGTCGAAGGCCGCGGCGCTCGCCAAGGCGGTCGACATGCTGCGCCTCGTCAAGATCCCGGAGCCGGCGCAGCGCGCCAGGGAATACCCGCACCAGCTGTCGGGCGGGATGCGGCAGCGGGCGATGATCGCGATGGCGCTCGCCTGCAACCCGCGCGTGCTGATCGCCGACGAACCGACGACCGCGCTCGACGTGACGATCCAGGCGCAGATCCTCGACCTGATCCTCGAGCTGCAGAAGAGGCTCGGCACCGCCGTCATCCTGATCACCCACGACCTCGCGGTGGTCGCCGAGACAGCGCAGCGCGTCATCGTCATGTATGCCGGCAAGAAGGTCGAGGAGGCCGATGTCGACAGCCTGTTCGGCGAGCCGCTGCACCCCTACACGCATGGGCTGATGGCCTCGATCCCACAGCTCGCGGTGATCGGCGGCGGCCCGGCGGCCGAGGACCGGCTCAAGGAGATCCCCGGCATGGTGCCGGCGCTCACCAACCTGCCGCCGGGCTGCGCCTTCGCGCCGCGCTGCGCCTTCGCCGACGAGCGCTGCCGCGCGCTGGCGCCCGATTACGAGCAGAAGCGGCCCGGCCATTGGGCGGCGTGCTGGCATTCGGAGCGGCTCTATGGCTAGCCCGGCCCCGGCCCCGGCATCCATGCCCGACGGGCACGACCCGTCGCCGGAAGCCGCCGCCGCGGTGCTCGACGTCGTCGCGCTGAAGAAGCACTTCCCGGTCAAGAAGGGCCTGCTGCGGCGTACCGTCGGGCAGGTCTACGCGGTGGACGGCGTCAGCTTCTCGATCGGCGAGGGCGAGACGCTGGGGCTGGTCGGCGAGTCGGGCTGCGGCAAGTCTACCGTGGCGCGCACCGTGCTGCGCCTCATCGAGCCGACCGCCGGCTCGATCGTGCTCGACGGGCACGACGTGACGCGGCTCGGCAAGACCGCGATGCGGCCCTACCGCCGGCAGATGCAGATGATCTTCCAGGACCCGTTCTCCTCGCTCAACCCGCGCATGTCGGCCGGCGACATCGTCGGCGAGCCGCTCGAAGTGCACGGCCTCGCGCACGGCCGCGAGAAGGAACGGCGCGTCGCCGCGATCTTCGACCAGGTCGGGTTGCGGCGCAGCCAGATGCGGGCTTTCCCGCACGAATTCTCGGGCGGCCAGCGGCAGCGCATCTCGATCGCCCGCGCGCTCTCGCTCAACCCGCGGCTGATCGTCGCCGACGAGCCGGTCTCGGCGCTCGACGTCTCGATCCAGGCGCAGGTCATCAACCTGATGACCGATCTGCAGCGCGAGCAGCGCCTCTCCTATCTGTTCATCGCCCACGACCTGGCGGTGGTCGAGCACATCAGCCACCGCATCGCGGTGATGTATCTCGGCAAGATCGTCGAATACGCCGACAAGAAGACGCTCTTCACCGAGCCGAAGCACCCCTATACCCAGGCCCTGCTGTCGGCGGTGCCGGTGCCCAACCCGCGGCTGCGCCGCGAGCGGCGCCTGTTGCAGGGCGATGTGCCGAGCCCGATCAATCCGCCGCCCGGCTGCTCGTTCCATACGCGCTGCCCCTATGCCGAGGCGCGCTGCCGCGCCGAGGTGCCCGGGCTGCGGGAACTGGCGCCCGGCCACGGCGCCGCCTGTCACCTCGCGACTTAGAGCGCGATCGGGTTGGGTTGATGTGGCGACCCGTGGGTCAGCTGCCGGAATCCTTGTAGATCTCGGGAAAGAACAGCTGCTGCCAGGTGTCGGGGCTGTGCTTGACGCGGCCGATCTGGTGCATGAAGCCGACCAGCCGCAGCATGCCGACCGGCGCCGGCGAGAACCCGACATCGGGGTCGCCGAGCATGTCGGTCAGGTCCTCGATCTCGAAACCCTGGCCTTCGGTGCTGCGCACATAGATCTCGGCGGCGGCGCCGCGATGGCCTTTGATGAACTCGCCGGCCCGGTTCATCGCCGCGACCACCGCCGTGCAGAGCCCGGGATTGGCGTCGCGGAACTGGGCGGTGGCGACCACCGCGCCGACATCGTGCGGGCCGCCGATGTCGAACGAATCCATCACCCGGTGGATCGCCGGGTCGGCGCGCTCGTCGTCGGCATAGGGCATGCGTGCGAAATCCGCGGTGATCTCGGTCTTGCCGGAATGCATCGCCGTATCGGCCGCCTCGCCGTCGCGCGCCACGGTCAGCGCGTCGAGCTTGTCGTAGTGCGCCGCGCCCCACTCGTCGCTCGCCGCCATTTCCAACATCACCGCGGGCAGCGACAGCTTGACCGCCGGCACCGCGATGCGGTCCTTGGGTCCGAAATCGCGGATCGTCGCGATCGCCGGGTTGCGCGACAGGAGCTCGTAGGGCATCCGCGCCAGCGCCGCCAAGGCGCGGATTTCCTGGGCGGTGCCGCTGCGCTCGTCCCACGCGGCGATAAAGCCGTTGAGGTCGGTCGTCGCGACGATGTCGGCCTGGCCGTTCGCCAGCTGGTCGAGCGGGTTGCCGCCGTTCGGGGTGAGCCAGCGCACGGTGACGGCCAACCCGCGCGCCTGCGCCTCCTTCTCGATCAGCCGGTCATGCGCCGCGACGTAGAGCGACAGCGCCGCCAGGTCGCTCGGCACGACGATGCGCAGCGTCGCGCTCTCGGCCGCCGCCGGTCGTGCCGCCAGGACGAGGCCGAGCGCCGGCCCGAGCAACAGGACGAGCGCCCGGCGCGTCGCTCGCCAGGTCGGTCGGCTTGGCGCGTGCGCGCGCTGTCTCGGCCTCATGCCAGAGTATATGCTGCCGCGTCGAGAAACATGGGGAGGACAATATGCCCGGGCTGCTCGACGGCAAATCGGCGCTGATCACCGGCGCCGGCGGCGGGATCGGCCGGGCGGCGGCGCTCGCCTTCGCGCGCGAGGGCGCACGGGTCGCAGTCGCCGACTACGCCGCCGACACCGCGGCCGAGACCGCGGCGATGATCAACGCCGCCGGCGGGCAGGCGATCACGCTGACCGGCGACGTCACCCGCGCCAAGGATGTCGACGCGATGCTCGACGACACCGTCGTCGCCTACGGGCGGCTCGACTGTGCCTTCAACAACGCCGGGATCGCGCCCTACCAGGTCGACGCCAGCGGCAAGAAGACGGCGGACTGGTCCGAGACGGCGTTCGACCGGATGGTCGCGGTCAACCTCAAGGGCGTCTGGCTCTGCATGCGCGCCGAGATCCGCCAGATGCTGGCGCAGCGCGCCGCGACCAAAGGCGGGGCGACGGGCGGCGCGATCGTCAACACCGGATCGATCGCCGGGCTGATCGGCCTTGTCACCTCCTCGGCCTATGTCGCGGCCAAGCACGGGGTGCTCGGCCTCACCAAGACCGCGGCGCTCGAATATGCCGATGACGGCATCCGGGTGAACGCGGTCTGCCCGGGCTACGTCAAGACGCGCATGACCGAGGACGCGATGCGCCGGCGCGGCGAGCAGATCATGGCGCAGATCCCGGCGCGCCGGATGGGCGAGCCGGAGGAGATCGCCGAGATGGTGGCATGGCTCTGCTCGGAGCGCGCGAGCTATGTCACCGGCGCCTGCTACAACGTCGACGGCGGCTGGATGGCGATGTGACCGCGATGCCCGCCGACCCGCGATACGATTTCCTGACGCTCGGCGAGACGCTGGTGCGGCTGTCGCCGCCCGGCATGCAACGCCTCGACCAGGCGCGGCAATTCGAGGCTGGGATCGGCGGCAGCGAGCTCAACGTCGCCTGCCTGCTGGCGCGGCTCGGCCGCCGCACCGCCTGGTTCTCGCGCCTGCCGCAGGGTCCGCTCGGCCGGCTCGTCGACGGCGAGGGCCGGCGGCACGGCGTCGACATGAGCCAGGTGCGCTGGGTCGAGGGGGCGCGCCAGGGGCTGATGTTCTTCGAGGCCGGCCCGGAGCCGCGCAACGCCCGCGTCATCTACGACCGCAAGAATTCGGCCGCCGCCGGCATGCGCGTCGAGGACGCCGACTGGCCGCGCCTCGTCGCGGCGAGCCGGCGTGTCCACCTGTCGGGGATCACGCCGGCGCTGAGCCCCAGCTGCGACGCGCTGGTGCGCGAGGTCGCCGCGGTCGCCGGGCGCGCCGGCACGCCGCTCTCCTACGACCTCAACTACCGCGCCACGCTGACCACCCCAACCGAGGCGATGGCGGTGCTCGCGGCGCTGGCGCCGCATCTCGAGCTCTTCGTCGTCGCCGAGCGCGACGCGCAGCACGTGCTGGGCTTCGCCGAGGCGGGAGAGCGGCTCGCCGGGGCGATCGCGGCGCGTTACGGCATGCCGCTCGTCGCGCTGACCCGCGGCCCCGAGGCGGAGACCGGCGACATCTTCCTCGCCCGGGGCACGGTCCGCTACGCGCCGCGCTACGCGGTCGAGATCGTCGATCGGATCGGCGCGGGCGATTCCTTCGTCGCCGGGCTGATCCACGGCCTGCTCGACGGCGACCCCGACCGCGCGGTCCGCCTCGCCGCCTATGCCGGCGCGATCGCGCTCGCGACGCCCGGCGACATCAACTACTTCGCTCCCGAGGATCTGGCCGCGTTCGAGGACGCGATGACCGGGCGGCTGGTGCGCTGAGCCTCAGCCGGCGTGGTCGAGCGCGTAGCCGACCGAGCGCACCGTGCGCACAAGGTCCTGACAGCCGTCGATGTTGAGCGCCTTGCGCAGCCGGCGGATATGCACGTCGACGGTGCGCATCTCGACCTCGGCATGCGGACCCCAGACCCGGTCCAGCAGGTGCTCGCGCGAGAAGACGCGGCCCGGGTGCAGCAGGAAATGGTGCAGCAGGCGGAACTCGGTCGGGCCGAGATGGACCGGCTTGCCGGCGCGCGAGACGCGGTGCGCCGCGAGGTCCATCGCCAGGTCGGCGTAGTGCAGCGTGTCGTCGGCGGTGCTCGGCTGGGCGCGGCGGATCACCGCGCGTAGCCGCGCCACCAGCTCGCTCGGGCTGAACGGCTTGACGATGTAGTCGTCGGCGCCGCTGTCGAGGCCGCGCACGCGATCGGCCTCCTCGCCGCGCGCGGTCAACACGATGATCGGCAGCGCCCGGCTCGCCGGCGAGCGGCGGATCTGCCGGCACACTTCGAGGCCCGAGACGAGCGGCAGCATCCAGTCGAGCAGCACCGCGTCCGGCTTCTGCTCGGCGATCTGCAGCAGCGCCTCCTCGCCGTCGCCGGCGGAGCAGACCGAGAAGCCTTCCTTTTCGAGGTTGTAGCGCAGCAGCGTGACGAGCGGCGCCTCGTCCTCGACGATCAGCACGAGCGGCTTCATCGCCTCGTTCATCCGCCGCCGGCAAGATCGCGCGAAACGACCTCGAGGCTCGATTTGTCGCCCTTCGGCCGCACCTCGGTGAGCGGCGTACCGTGCACCAGAAAATAGAGCTTCTCGGCGATGTTGGTGGCATGGTCGCCGATCCGCTCGATGTTCTTCGCCATGAACAAGAGGTGCGTGCAGGCGCCGATGTTGCGCGGGTCCTCCATCATGTAGGTGAGGAACTCACGGAACAGGCTCGAATACATCTCGTCGAGCTCTTCGTCGCGCCGCCACACTTCGAGCGCCTTGTCGGCGTCGCGCTCGACATAGGCGTCGATCACGTCCTTGACGAGCGCGAGCGCCAGCGTGCCCATGCGCGGCAGCGCGTGGACCGGCTGAACCGGCGGGGTCTGCGCCAGCGCGATCGAGCGCTTGGCGACGTTGGCGGCATAATCGCAGATGCGTTCGAGATCGCTGGCGATCTTCAGCGCCGCGAAGATCTGGCGCAGGTCGCGCGCCATCGGCTGGCGCAGCGCAAGCAGGCGGATCGCGAGATTGTCGAGCTCGCGCTCGAGTTCGTCGACCCTGGCGTCGCCCTCGACGACCTGCACGGCAAGCGCGCTGTCGCGCTTGGCGACCGCATCGATCGCCGCGGCGAGCTGGCTCTCGGCGAGCCCGCCCATCTCGACGATCATCTTGTTGAGCCGGTCGAGCTCCTCGTCGTAGCTCTTGATGATGTGCTCGGCTGCCATCCTCGCCCTCTCAACCAAACCGGCCGGTGATGTAGTCCTCGGTGCGCTTCTCGCGCGGGTGCGTGAAGATGCGCTCGGTCTCGTCGAATTCGACGAGCTCGCCGAGATACATGAAGGCCGTGTAGTCGGAGCTGCGCGCCGCCTGCTGCATGTTGTGCGTGACGATGGCGATGCAATAGTCGCTCTTCAGCTCGGCGATCAGCTCCTCGATGCGCTGGGTCGAGATCGGGTCGAGCGCCGAGGCGGGTTCGTCGAGCAGCAGGATTTCCGGCCGCACCGCGATCGCCCGGGCAATGCACAGGCGCTGCTGCTGCCCGCCCGACAGGCCGAGCCCGCTGTGCCGCAGCTTGTCCTTGACCTCGTCCCACAGCGCGGCGCGGCGCAGCGCCGATTCGATGCGGTCGTCGAGCTCGGATTTGGGCAGGCGCTCGTAGAGCCTGATGCCGAACGCGATGTTGTCGTGGATCGACATCGGAAACGGCGTCGGCTTCTGGAACACCATGCCGATCTTGGCGCGCACCAGGTTGAGGTCGAGCCCCGGCGACAGGATGTTGACCCCGTCGACCAGCACCTCGCCGCTCGCGGTCTGGTTCGGATAGAGCTCGTAGATCCGGTTGAGGATGCGCAAGAGGGTCGACTTGCCGCAGCCCGACGGGCCGATGAACGCGGTCACCCGCCGATCGTACAGTGGCAGCGATACGTCCTTCAGCGCGTGGAACTTGCCGTAATGGAACCCGACATTGCGGATATGCGCCTTGACCGGGAACGGCGTCACCGATGCGGTGGCGGCCGGCTGGCTCGGCGTCTCGGGGGGTGGCTCGATCGAGGTTGCCAAGGAAGCTCTCATCGTTGCAGGCCGCTCCAGGAAGCAAAAAGGCGCGCGCCGATATTGAGCACCAGGATCGCCGCGGTGATCAGCAGCGCGCCGGCCCAGGCCAGCACCTGCCAGTCGGCATAGGGGCTCATCGCGAACTGGAAGATCACCACCGGCAGATTGGCCATCGGCGCGTTGAGGTCGGTGCTGAAGAACTGGTTGTTGAGCGCGGTGAACAGAAGGGGCGCGGTCTCGCCGGAAATGCGGGCGACCGCAAGCAGCACCCCGGTCAGCATGCCCTGCACCGCCGAGCGGTAGGTCACCGTGATGACGATCTTCCATTTCGGCGCACCGAGCGCGGCGGCCGCCTCGCGCAGCGTATTGGGCACAAGGTTCAGCATGTCTTCGGTGGTGCGCACGATGACCGGGATCATGATGATCGCCAGCGCGACCGCGCCGGCCCAGGCCGAAAAATGGCGCATCGGCACGACCATGATCGAATAGACGAAGAGGCCGACGATGATCGAAGGCGCCGACAGCAGGATGTCGTTGATGAACCGCACGAGCTCGCCGATCCGGCTGCCATGGGCGTATTCGGCGAGAAACGTGCCGGCAAGGATGCCGGTCGGCGTGCCGACCAGCGTGGCGATCGCGGTCATCGCGAGGCTGCCGAAGATGGCGTTGATCAGGCCGCCCTGGCTGCCCGGCGGCGGCGTCGCCTCGGTGAACAACGTCACGCTCAGCGCGCCGATGCCGTTCTTCAGCAGGGTTCCCAGCACGAAAATCAGGAACAGAAGGCCGAAGGCGGTCGCCATCAGCGACAGCCCGACGATCGCGAAATTCATCAGGCGGCGGCGCGTATAGAGCTGCATGCCGCTAGGCCCCCGCGCCCTTCTGGAGGCGCATCAGCATCAGTTTCGCCACCGCGAGCACGACGAAGGTGATCAGGAACAGGATGAAGCCGAGCGCGATCAGCGAGGATTGGTAGAGGTCGCCGACCGCCTCGGTGAATTCGTTGGCGAGCGCCGCCGAAATCGTCGTCCCGGGCTGCAGGATCGAGATGTTGATGTGGTGCGAGTTGCCGATGACGAAGGTCACCGCCATCGTCTCGCCGAGGGCGCGGCCGAGCCCGAGCAGGATGCCGCCGACGACGCCGATCCTGGTGAACGGCAGCACCACCTGCCACATCACCTCGGACGTCGTGGCGCCAAGCCCGTAGGCGCTCTCCTTGAGCATCGGCGGCACCGTCTCGAACACGTCGCGCATCACCGCAGCGATGAACGGCAGCACCATGATCGCCAGGATGAAGCCCGCGGTCAGCACGCCAATGCCGAGCGGCGGTCCGGCGAACAGGAGGCCGAAGCCGGGTATCTTGCCGAGCGTGCCGATCAGCGCCGGCTCGACATATTCCTGAATGAACGGCGCCAGGACGAAGAGCCCCCAGATGCCGTAGATGATGCTGGGGATCGCGGCCAGCAGCTCGATCATCGTGCCGAGCGGCCGCTTGAGCCATTTCGGGCATAATTCGGTGATGAAGAGCGCCACCCCGAACGCGACCGGGATGCCGATCAGCATCGCGATCAGCGACGTCACCAGCGTGCCGTAGATCGGCGCCAGCGCACCGAAATTCTCGGTGACCGGGTTCCAGGCGCCATTGACGATGAACCCGAAGCCGAATTTGCGCAGCGCCGGCCAGGCGCCGATCACCAACGACACGATGACGCCGCCGAGGATGGCAAGCACCAGCAGTGCGAAAAAGATCGTCAGGCCGCGGAAGATCGCGTCGCCGAGCGGGCGCGCAGCGCGCTGCCGCGCCGCCGCGGTAAACCCCGCCATATCCGCTTCAGCCGCCACGTCCACCCCTCAGAAGGATGACTCGAGCTCGCAACGCGAGACGGCGGGAGAACCGGCGTCCGCCCGCCGCCAATCGCGCGTCCTTGCTAGGAGCCGTTGCCGCTCCACACCGGCTTGCCGTCGCTTCCGACGATCGTCTTCCAGCTCTGCTCGACGAGGCTGACGACATTCGCCGGCATCGGCACGTAGTCGAGCTGCTCGGCCATCTGCCCGCCGTTGTGGTAGGCCCAGTCGAAGAAGCTCAGCACTTCGCGCGCGGTCGCCGGCTTTTCCTGCTGGCGGTGCATCAGGATGAAGGTCGCGCCGGTGATCGGCCAGCTGTCCTTGCCGGGCTGGTCGGTGAGCAGCAGGTAGAACCCGGGCGCCTTGGTCCAGTCGGCATTGGCGGCCGCCGCCTGGAACGTCGCCGCGCTCGGCGAGACGTAATTGCCGTCGCGGTTCTTCAACAGCGCGTAGGTCATCTTGTTCTGCAGCGCATAGGCGTATTCGACATAGCCGATCGCGCCGTCGGTACGGCCGGCGAGCGCGGCGACGCCCTCGTTGCCCTTGCCGCCGAGCCCACCCGGGAACTCGACCGAGGTATTCTCGCCGATCTTCGCCTTGAACTCGGGGTCGATGCTCGACAGGTAGTGGGTGAAGATGAAATTGGTGCCCGAGCCGTCCGAGCGGTGCACCGTCGCGACCGCCTTGTCGGGCAGCTTGAGGCCCGGGTTCAGGGCGGCGATCGCCTTGTCGTTCCAGTTGGTGATCGTGCCGAGATACATGCCGGCGAGCACCTTGCCGTCGAGCTTCAGCTCACCCGGCTTGACGCCGGAAAGGTTGACCACCGGGACCACGCCGCCCATCACCATCGGGAATTGCTGGAGGGCGTCCTTGTTGAGGACGTCCGGCTGCAGCGGCATGTCCGAGGCGCCGAAATCGACGGTCTTGGCGGTGATCTGCTTGATGCCGCCGCCCGAACCGATCGACTGGTAGTTCAGTGCCGTCCCGGTCTTCGCCTTGTAGGCTTCGGCCCATTTGGCATAGATCGGGTAGGGGAAGGTCGCCCCAGCGCCGGATATCTCGGCGGCGCGAAGCGGAACCGCGGCGCATAAAACAGCGGCAAACGCGGCTGGCAGCAAGGTGCGACTTAGGAGCACGGCGCTCTCCGTCTGTGGCTGGCAGGGGTGGCCGGGGAACCCGGCCCGGCTGCGTTTTACGCGGGCGTCGCGACCGTTATATGTCGGTTTTGTTGCGCTTCGATGACAGCACGCCGCCGTTCGCCACGGCCGCCTGCAGGCAGACGGCGAAGCTCGATCCGGCCCCCAGCGTACTCGCGATCTCGAGCCGGCCGCGGTGCCGGTTGACAATGTGCTTGACGATCGCCAAGCCGAGCCCGGTGCCGCCCAGCTCGCGCGAGCGCGCGGTGTCGACGCGGTAGAACCGCTCGGTGAGGCGCGGCAGATGCTCGGCCGGAATGCCGTCGCCGCGGTCGGTGACCGCGATCCGCACCAACGGGTGCGCAGCCGCCGCCTCGTAGCTGGCGGCGATCGTGATCTCGGTGCGCGGCCGGCCGTATTTGATGGCGTTGTCGATCAGGTTCTGGAACACCTGGGCGAGCTCGTCCTCGTCGCCCGAGACCGCCGGCAGGTCGACCGGCAGCACCAGGTCGAGGCGCATCCCGCGCTCGGCAGCGCGCAGCTCGAGCGCGTCGGCCACCTGCTCGATGAGCGGCGCGAGCGCCACCTGGCGGGTCGGCGCGACATGCTCGTTGAGCTCGATCCGCGACAGCGAGAGCAGGTCGTCGACGAGGCGCGACATGCGGCCGGCCTCGGCCCGCATGATGGCGAGGAACCGTTCGCGCGCCGTCGCGTCGTCACGCGCCGCGCCGAGCAGCGTCTCGATAAAGCCGACGAGGCTGGCGAGCGGCGTCTTCAGCTCGTGGCCGGCATTGGCGACGAAATCGGCGCGCATCTGCTCGGCCGCCTTGAGGCCGGTGATGTCGTGCAGCGTCAGGATCGCCGCGATGCCGCCGAGCGAAACGCCGTCGACCCGGGCGACCCGCGCCTGCAGCACCCGCTCGACCGGCAGCGACAGCGTGAAGTCGACGACCCGGGCGCTGTCGCCGGCGAGCACCGCGTCGGCGGCCGCGAGCACCGCCGGGTTGCGCAGCGAGGCGGCGAGGTCGTTGCCTTCGGGCACGCTGCCGAGCATTTCGCCGGCCGCGCGGTTGGCGCGCACGATGCGGCGCTGGCCGTCGAGCAGGACCTGCGGATCGGGGATCGCCGCAAACACCGCGTCGGCCGCGGCGAGCGCGGTCTCGGCGCGCAGGCTGCGCTCGCGCCAGCCGCGCGCCATGCGCAGAGCGGCCTGCCAGGCAGCGTCGACCGCGCGGCCGAACTGGCCGGGGCTGCGGCCAATCGCCTCGCCCCCCGCTTCGCCATCGGCGCCGAGCCGCTCGATCGCCGCGGGCAGCGCGGCGAGCGCCAGCGCGAGCGGCGCCAGCGCGGCGCCGAGCGCGACGAACATCGCCAGCGCGGCGAGCGCCGCCGCCTCGGCATCGAGGCGGCCGAGCGCGACCAGCGCAGCGAGCGCCGCGGCGCCGGGGAAGCCGAGCGCCAGCGTCCATAGCGGCACCCGGCGCAGGCCGTGCCAGCTCACCTGGCGGATCGGCCGCTCGCGCGCAAGCGGGCGGCCGCTGTCGAGGGGCAGCCCGGCGTCAGCGGATCGCATCGTGCGCCGCGAGCGCGGCGAGATTGACGAGGTCGGAGACGGTGGCGCCGATGCTGACGATCTGCACCGGCCGGGCGAGCCCCATCAGCAGCGGGCCGACCACCGTGCCGCCGCCGAGATGCGCCAGCAGCTTGGCGCTGATGTTGGCGCTGTGCAGCTCGGGCATGACGAGGATGTTGGCCGCGCCCGAGAGCCGGCAGAACGGGTAGAGCCGGCGCATCAGGCCGGCGTCGAGCGCGACGTCGGCGCTCATCTCGCCGTCATATTCGAAATCGACGCTGCGCCCGTCGAGCAGCGCCACCGCATCGCGGATGCGCGCCGCCCCGTCGCCGGTCGGGTTGCCGAAGGTCGAGTAGGAGAGCAGCGCGACGCGCGGCTCGAGCCCCAATTCGCGCGCCTTCGCCGCGGCCTCGACGGCGATGTTGGCGAGCTGCGCAGGGGTCGGGTTCTCATGCACCAGCGTGTCGGCGAGCAGCACGGTGCGCTGGCGCGCCAGCAGCACGGTCAGCCCGAACATCTCCGAGCCGGGTTTCATTTCGATGACGCGGCTCACCTCGTCGAGCACGTCGAACGAGTTTCGGGTGACGCCGGTCACCATCGCGTCGGCATCGCCGCAGGCCACCATGCAGGCGGCGAAGACGTTGCGGTCCTGGTTCACCAGCCGCTGGCAGTCGCGATAGAGCATGCCGCGGCGCTGCTGCCGGGCGTAGAGGAACTCGGTGTAGCGCCGGTTGCTGGTCGACAGCCGCGCGTTGTGGATTTCGAGCGCGGTCGCGCCGGAGAGGCCCATCGCCGCCATCGTCGCGTGGATGCGCTCCTCGCGTCCGACCAGCACCGGCGTGCCGTAGCCGCTGTCGGCGTAGAGCAGCGCGGCGCGGATCGTCATCTCTTCCTCGCCCTCGGCGAAGACGACGCGCCTCGGGTTGCGCTGCACCTTGTCGAAGATCGATTCGAGGCTCGCCGCGGTGGGGTCGAGCCGGCCGCGCAGGCTGCGCTTGTAGGACGCCATGTCGACGATCGGCTTGCGCGCGACCCCCGAATCCATCGCCGCCTGGGCCACCGCCGAAGGCACCGCCCAGATCAGCCGCGGGTCGAACGGGGCCGGGATGATGTAGTCGCGCCCGTAGCGCAGCCGCTGTCCGGCATAGGCCGCGGCGACCTCGTCGGGCACGTCCTCGCGGGCGAGCGCGGCCAGCGCCTCGGCCGCGGCGATCTTCATCGCGTCGTTGATCTGCGAGGCGCGCACGTCGAGCGCGCCGCGGAAGATGTAGGGTAAGCCGAGCACGTTGTTGACCTGGTTCGGGTAGTCCGAGC
>DATJOB010000048.1:0-19185 GCA_035507475.1 Allostellaceae bacterium
CAATCTTCCTGCCACAAGAAGTCAGGGCCGAGCTGGTCGAGGCTAGGGCAGCCGATCTGACCCATGACCAGATCGATTTCCCCGCGGAAGATGTCGACCGCCTTCTTGACGCCGTCGAGCCCGCCGGCGACCGCGCCGTACAGCGTCGGCCGGCCGAAGAAGCAGAAATCGGCGCCGAGGCACAGTGCGATCAGGATGTCGGCGCCGCGCCTGATGCCGCTGTCGAGCATCACCGTCATCCGGTCGCCGACCGCCTGCTTGACCGCCGGCAGCACGTCGAGCGAGGCGGGCGCCTGATCGAGCTGGCGCGCGCCGTGGTTCGACACGATGATGCCGTCGCAACCGATCTCGGCGCAGCGGATCGCGTCGGCCGGGCTCATGATGCCTTTGACCACCAGCTTGCGCGGGAACAGCTTGCGGTAATGCTCGAGCTCGCGCCAGGTCTGCGCGTCGGCCGGCACCTGGGCGCGGTTGAACTTGATCGTCTCCTCCGGCGTTGCGTTCGCCGGCAGATAAGGCAGCCAGTTGCCGAGCGGCGGCGTCCCGCCGTTGCTGATGTATTCCCAGACCCAGCCGGGATGCGTCACCGCCTCGGCGAGCAGCTTCGGCTTGAGGCTCAGCGCCGCCTGCATCCAGTTGCCGCGGATGCTGGCATAGCCGTTGCGCGTGTTGCGCTCGCGCTTCGAATGCACCGGCACGTCGACGGTCAGCACCAGCGCGTCGAGCCCGGCATCGGCGGTGCGCTTGATCAGGTCGTCCGAGACCTTGGCATCCTTCGCCGCGTAGAGCTGGTACCAGGCGTTGCCCGGCGCCATCTTGGCGGCGTCCTCGATCGTGTGGTTGCTGGCCCCCGACATGATGTAGGGGATGTTCGCCTCGCGTGCCGACTGGGCCAGCATCATGTCGGCGCCGCGGCGGAACAGGCCGGCGCTGCCGGTCGGCGAGATGCCGAACGGGCTGTTGAACTTGCGGCCGAAGATCTCCTTCGTCTGATCGCGCGTCGACACGTCGACGAGGTAGTGCGGCATGAGGCAATGCTTGTGGAAGGCTTCGGTGTTGCGGTCGAGCCCGCGCTCGTCCTCGAGCCCGCCTTCGATAAAGTCGAACGCGACTTTGGGCAGGCGGCGCTTCGCCATGCGGTGGAGGTCTTCGATGTTGATCGCGTCGTTCAGTCTCATCGTCGTTCCCGGCCGCGGCTGAATCCTCAAGCTCTTCGCAGCATTGCCCATTTGCCGACGAGAGGACAACGCGGAAGTGCGCCGCGCCGGGCAGCTACCCGCTGGGCGCAGCCCGCGTATGATGGGCGATCCCAGCGAAAGGGCCGACGATGAGCGCAACCCCCGCCCCCGGATTTGCCGCCGACCCCGATTACCGCATCGTCTTCGAGCCGTCGCCGCGCCGGGTGCGCGTCGTCTTCAACGGCGAGACGATCGCCGACAGCGTCGCGGCGCACCTGCTGTTCGAGACGCGGCACCTGCCGGTCTATTACTTCCCGCGTGCCGACGTGCGCTTCGACCTGCTGCGCGCGACCGACCAGCGCAGCTACTGCCCCTATAAGGGCGCCGCGGCCTATTGGAGCATCGCGGTCGGCGAGAAGATTTCGGAGAACGCGGTCTGGGGCTATCCCGAGCCCCTTGCCGAGGTCGGCGCGATCCGCGATTACGTCGCCTTCTACTGGAACCGCGTCGACCACTGGTACGAGGAGGATGACGAAGTCTTCGTCCATGCCCGCGATCCCTACAAGCGCGTCGACGTGGTCAATTCCTCGCGGCCCGTCGAGGTGGTCGTCGGCGGCGCGACGGTCGCGCGCACCACCCGGGCGCGCTTCCTTTACGAAACCCGCCTGCCGACGCGCTATTACATCCGGCCCGAGGATGTGCGGATGGAGCTGCTCGCGCCGAGCGACAAGACGAGCGCCTGCCCCTACAAGGGCACCGCCCGCTACTGGTCGGTCAGGATCGGCGACCGGGTCTTTCCCGACATCGTCTGGTCATACCCGGAGCCGATCCCGGAATGCCCGAAGATCAAGGGCTATCTCTGCTTTTTCAACGAACAGGTCGACGAGATCAGGCTCGACGGCGTGGCGCTGCCGCGCCCCGTGACGCCGTGGTCGAAAGACTGGCCGGACCAGGCGGCCGCCGTCCCCGACCAGCGCGGGCCGGTGGCGAGACCCTAGCCGCGCGGCAGCAACCGGCGCTGCGCCCGGCCTTCGCCGGGACGACCCCTGCGGGTCACTTCGCGGCGTCGCGGGTCGCGAGCTTGCTGAAATCGGGCGCGTTGCTGCCCGAGGCGACATCGCCGAGCCGCGAGTTGCGCGTCACCGCCAGCGCGGCGACCGCCGCCTCGTTCTCCATCACCTTGGCCATCACCGCTTCCTTGGCGCGGTCGAAGACGCCGCGGTTGGTCGCGACGAAGTGCTCGGAGTCGCGCAGCTTGGCGAGGTAGCCGTTGATCTCCGGCACCACGTAGCGCGCCACCATGTCCCAGCTGCGGAAGGTGTTTTCCGGGTTCGCCCAGTCATGGACGAAGCCGACGATCGTGCCGAACCCGCCGCTCATCTCGACCACCGACTTGATCTTGGCGACGAGGTCGTCGGGGGTGCCGATCGTCGCCACCGCGCCCGGCCCGAGCGCGGTCTTCTCGATCGCGTCGTCGGGATCCTTGAAGGGGGTCGCGCCGGGGCGCTGCAAGGTCCCGACGATATAGCGGTTGTGGTGCCACATCAGGCCCTCGCGGGCCTCGGCGATCGCCTTCTCGCGGGTCTCGGCGATGTGCCAGTTGATCAGCACGCGCCAGTTCCTGCGGTCGACCGTCTTGCCGTGCTTCCTGGCGGCGGCCTCGGCGAAGCCCCATTGCGTCGGCAGCGCGTTGAGCCCTTCCTCGGCGAGCGAGCCGATCGAGATGATGCCGATGCCATGCTTGCCGGCGAGGGTCATGCCCGACGGGCTGATCTGCGAGGCGACCGCGAACGGCATCTCCTCCTGCAGCGGCAGGATCTGCAGCGCCGCGTCCTGCAGCGTGAACCAGTCGCTCTTGTGCGTGACGCGCTCGCCGTTCATCAGCCGGCGGATGACGCCGATCGCCTCGTCCTGGCGGTCGCGCTGCGTCATCGGGTCGATGCCGAGGGTATGCGCGTCGGAGGCGAGCGCGCCGGGGCCCGAGCCGAAGATCGCCCGGCCGCCGGTCATATGGTCGAGCTGCACCATGCGCTGGGCGACGTTGAACGGGTGATGGTAGGGCAGCGACACGACCCCGGTGGCGAGCTTGATGCGCTTGGTGCGCTCGCCCGCCGCAGCAAGGAACATCTCGGGCGAGGCGATCATCTCCCAGCCGCTCGAATGGTGCTCGCCGCACCAGAACTCGTCGTAGCCGAGCCGGTCGAGATGTTCGACCAGGTCGAGATCGCGCCGGAACTGCAGCGTCGGGTGCTCCCCGACCGGGTGATGCGGCGCGAGAAAGGCGCCAAATCCGAGACGCGGCATCGTTCGTTCTCCTTGCAGCCCGGCGCGAGGCGGGGCGGGCGGCCGTCGGGATCGGCGGCACCCCTGCCGTGAAACCCGCGCCGCGCCACCCGGCCAAAACGGCCGCGCCAGTATCGGCGCGCCGCGCCGCCAGGCGCAAGCGACACCCCGGCATGCGCGGCGTGCGCCCCGCGCGGGGGCTGCGGGGGGCTGTCCGGGGGCTGTCCGAGGGCCCGGCGGTGCGCCATCCCGGCCGATTGCCGCTCTTCCGCCTTTCTGACATTATCGCGCCGCTCGCGGAGCCGCCCCATGCTTGCATCCCCTTGTTCGGCCGCCCGCCGGCGCCAGGTAAATTGCGATGTTCTTTGATATCGGCTGGCCCGAATTCCTGTTGATCGGCGTCGTCGCGCTGGTCGTGATCGGGCCGAAGGACCTGCCGGCGGCGCTGCGCGTCGCGGGCTATTGGGTGCGCAAGGCGCGCACGCTGTCGCGCGAGTTCCATTCGAGCGTCGAGCAGATGATGCGCGAGGTCGAGCTGCACGAGGTGCAGAACGAGTTGCGGAAGGCGACCGAGATCAACCTCGACCACGAGTTCAACAAGATCGTCAGCGACGAGCCGCCGGCGACGCCTCGCGACGTTCCCGATTATCTCGATACGTCGCCGGCGCCGGCGATCGCCGAGGGCGGCGAGGCGGTGCCCGGCGCCGGCGAGCCCGCCGCCGCGCCGCCCGCCGAGGAAGAACCCGAGTTGCCGCTCCCCATGCCGATGCCGGCCGCCGCGGCCGAGCCCGAGCCGGTGCGCGCCGAGCCGCCGAAACCGTAGCGCTCGGCGATGGCCGGATCGAACCAGGAGGACGCGCGGGAGGCCGAGCTCGAAGCCGGACGGATGCCGCTGCTCGACCACCTGGTCGAGCTGCGCAACCGGCTGATGTGGTCGGCTGCGGCGATCATCGTCGCCTTTCTCGTCTGCTATCAGTTCAAGGAGACGATCTACCGGTTTCTCGCCTATCCGCTCGCCCGGCTGCTCGAAGGGCAGACCGGACGGCAGATGATCTTCACCGGCCTCACCGAGGCGTTTTTCACCTACATCAAGGTGTCGTTCTGGGCCGCGTGCTGCCTCGCCTTTCCGGTGGTCGCGATGCAGATCTGGAAGTTCGTCGCGCCCGGCCTCTACAAGACCGAGCGGCGCGCCTTCCTGCCTTATCTCTGCGCCACCCCGATCCTCTTCATCATGGGCGCCTCGCTCGCCTATTTCGTGGTGATTCCCTACGCCTTCCGCTTCTTCCTGAGCTTCGAGACCCCCGGCGGCCCCGACATGCTGCCGATCGTCGCCGAGCCCAAGGTCAACGAATACCTGTCGCTGGTGATGACGCTGCTGCTCGCTTTCGGCGTCGCGTTCCAGCTGCCGGTGCTGCTGACGCTGATGGCGCGTGCCGGGCTGATCACCTCGCAGGGGCTGATCTCGAAATGGCGCTATGCGGTGGTCGGCATGTTCGGCATCGCCGCGGTGCTGACCCCGCCCGACGTGGTCAGCCAAACCTCGCTCGCGGTGCCGCTCATCCTGCTCTACGTGCTGTCGATCTTCTCGTGCCGCTGGGTCGAGAAGCAGCGCGCCAAGCGCGAGGCCGAAGAGGAAGCCGAGCTCGCCGGCAAGGGCGACGCCGCGGCCGGGGAATAACCCCGCAGGCCCTTTGTTATCGTCATGCCGGCGAAACCGGCATCCAGGATGGCAATCGCTCCCGGCCGCCGACATCCGGTCTCGGTCTTCGCCGGGACGGTGATTTAGGCTATAACTGGTAGCCACGAGCCAAAGAACATCAAGATGCATGATCTGCGTGCCATTCGCGACAACCCCGACGCGTTCGATCGCGGCCTCGCCGCGCGCGGCCTGCCGCCGCGGGCCGCCGAGTTGCTTTCGCTCGATAGGCAATGGCGCGGCACCGAGACGCGGCTTCAAGAGGCGCAGGCAACCGGCAACCGGCTGGCGCGCGAGATCGGGATGGCGAAGCGGAGCGGCGCCGATGCCGCCGGGCTGTTGAGCCAGAGCGCGGAAAACAAGGCGGCGGAAGCTACCCTGGCACGCGAGGCAAGCGAGGCCCGCAAGCAGATCGACGCCCTGCTTGCGGCGCTGCCCAACCTGCCGGCCGACGACGTGCCGGTGGGGCCGGACGAGAGCGCCAACCGGCTGGTCCGCACGGTCGGCCGCCCGCCGCAATTCAACTTTGCGCCGCTGCCGCACGAGGCCATCGGCGAAAAGCTCGGCCTGATGGATTTCGCGCGCGCCGCCAAGCTGTCGGGCGCCCGCTTCGTCGTCCTAAAGGGCGCGCTGGCGCGGCTCGAACGGGCGCTGGCGCAGTTCATGCTCGACCTGCACACGCGCGAGTTCGGCTATCAGGAGATCGCGCCGCCCTACCTGGTGCGCGAGGAAACCGCCTACGGCACCGGCAATCTGCCCAAGGCGGCGGAGGACATGTTTCAGACCACCGAGGCGTCGGGCGGGCTGTGGCTGATCCCGACCGCCGAGATGCCGCTGACCAACCTCGTCGCAGGCGACATCCTCGACGAGAAGGACTTGCCGCTGCGCTTCACCGCTTGGACCCCGTGCTTCCGCTCCGAGGCCGGCGCCGCGGGGCGCGACACGCGCGGCATGATCCGCGTCCATCAATTCCACAAGGTCGAGCTGGTATCGATCGCCACTCCCGAAGCCTCGGGCGAAGAGCACGAGCGGATGACGCAATGCGCCGAGACCGTGTTGCAGCGGCTCGGGCTTGCCTATCGGGTCATGCTGCTGTCGTCGGGCGACATGGGCTTCGCGGCGCAGAAGACCTACGACATCGAGGTCTGGCTGCCGGGGCAGAACGCCTATCGCGAGATTTCGAGCTGCTCGAACTGCGGCGCCTTCCAGGCGCGGCGGATGAACGCGCGCTACCGCCCGGCCGGCGAAAAGGCGCGGCCGACGCATCTGCACACGCTCAACGGCTCGGGGCTCGCGATCGGGCGGGCGCTGATCGCGATCCTCGAAAACTATCAGCGGCACGACGGCGCCGTCGCCATTCCGCCGGCGTTACAGCCGTATATGGGCGGACAGGAAGTGATCGGCGCCGATGGCTGAAACCGCGACCAGGCTCGATATCGGACGCGTGCTGATCTCGAACGACGACGGCATCGAGGCGCCGGGCATCAAGCTGCTGGCGCGGGTCGCGCGGCAGCTCTCGTCGGATGTGTGGATCGTCGCGCCGGAGATGGAGCAGAGCGGCGCCAGCCATTCGCTGACCACGCGGCGGCCGCTGCGCATGGTAGAGGTCGGACCGCAGCGCTACATGGTCGACGGCACGCCGACCGATTGCGTGCTGCTCGCGCTGAAGCGGCTGCTGCGCGACAAGCCGCCGGCGCTCGTGCTCTCGGGGGTCAACGGCGGCGGCAACATCGCCGAGGACATGACCTATTCGGGCACCGTCGCGGCGGCGATGGAGGCGACCCTCTTCGGTGTCCCGGCGATTGCCTTGAGCCAGGACTTCCAAGATCGCGACAACATCTCGTTCGCCAGCGCCGAGGCCTTTGCCGCCGAGGCGATCCGGCGCATCGCCGCCGCCGCCAGGCCGTGGCCGCAGGACACCTTCTTCAACGTCAACTTCCCGGCGGTCGCGCCCGAGCGGGTGCGCGGCTTCGCCGTCGCCAGCCAAGGCAAGCGCGTGCTCGGCGACAATCTGAGCGAGGGGGTCGATCCGCGCGGCCGGCGCTATTACTGGATCGGCCCGGCCAAACCCGAGGGCGGCGCGACCCCGGGCAGCGACCTCCGCGCGCTCGAGGAAGGCCGCATCTCGATCACCCCGGTGCACCTCGACCTGACCAATGTGCCGGTGATGGACGCGCTGCGGCAGGCGCTCGAATGATCGCCGGCGAGAGCGCCCTGATGGCCCGCAAGGTGCGGCTCATCATGGAGCTGCGCCGCGCCGGCATCGGCGACGCGCGGGTCCTGGGGGCGATCGAGAAGACGCCGCGCGAGCTCTTCGTCCCCGAGCCGTTCCAGGACCAGGCCTACGAAAACGTCGCGCTGCCGATTGCCGACGCGCAGACCATCAGCCAGCCCTATGTGGTGGCGCTGATGACCGAGCGGCTCGAGCTCGCCGGCCGCGAAAAGGTGCTGGAGATCGGCACCGGGTCGGGCTACCAGGCGGCGATCCTCGCCCGGCTCGCGCGCCGCGTCTTCACCGTCGAGCGCCATCGCGGGCTGGTGCGCGAGGCCGAGAAGCGCTTTGCCGCGCTGCGACTCGGCAACATCGTCACGCGCTTCGGCGACGGCAGCAAGGGCTGGCGGGAGCAGGCGCCGTTCGACCGCATCATCGCCACCGCGGCGGCGCGCGAGATCCCGCCGGTGCTGATCGAGCAGCTGGCGCCGGGCGGGCTGCTGGTGCTGCCGGTCGGCGCCGAGTATCACGACCAGCGGCTGGTGCGCGTGCGCCGCGCCGAATCGGGTTACGAGACCGAGGAGCTGGCCTGGGTGCGGTTCGTTCCGCTGGTCGGCGGTTTGCCGCGGCCGGGCGAGACGGCGGAGACGGTCGCTTCCAACGATTTTGTCGATGACGGTTTCGCGGTAGAGTAGGCACCGGGCTGCTTTGCGCGTCGGGGGGCGTGCAAGGGGGGAAGATGGACATCGCAGCAGGCTGGCGGCGCACCCTCGGGCGCGTCGCGACGATTGCCGCCGTCGCGAGCTTGGTCGCCGCCTGCGGCCAGCAGACCGGGCCGGCGCCGGTCTTTGACATGCTCGGCGGAGTGCCTGCCGCCGCACCGCTGCCGCCGGCGCCGCCGCACCAGATCACGGTGCGGCGTGGCCAGACGCTCGACGGCATCGCGCATTCGTTTCACGTCCCGCCGGCCGCGATCGTCGCCGCGAACCGGCTGAAGCCGCCCTACGAGCTGAAAGCCGGCATGCGGCTGACGATCCCGGGCGGCAGCGGCCCGCCGCCGGTGCAGCAGGCGATGGCGCCGCCGCCCGGCCCGCCACCGCTGCAGCAGGCGATGGCGCCGCCAGCGCCGCCGCCGCAATCGTCGCCGCCGGCGCTGTCGGCTGCGCCGGTGCCGCAACCGCCGGCGCATCCCGAGACGCTGACCCCGCCCGCAGCCAAGCCGGCCGCCGCGACATCGCCCGCCGCGCCGCCGGTCGCCCCGGACAAGGCGCTCCCCGACATCATCCCGCTCGACGGCCCGCCGCCGAAACCGCAGGCGCCGGCGGTGCCGCGGGCGACCCTGTCGCCGCCCGCGGCACCGGCGCCGGCCGCAACGGCATCGGCCGGCGCGCCGCCGGTGACGGCACCGCGCAACGCGGCGGCGGCGCTGCCGCTGCCCGGCGAGGCGGCCGACACGGCGCCGGCCGAAACCGCGGCAGGGCGGTTCCCCTGGCCGGTGCGCGGCCGCATCCTCGCGAATTACGGCAGCACCGTCGGCGGCGTGCACAATGACGGGATCAACATCGGCGCGGCGCGCGGCACGCCGGTGCGGGCGATCGACGCCGGCACGGTCGCCTATGCCGGCAACGAGGTGAAGGGCTACGGCAACCTGGTGCTGATCAGGCACGCCAACGGCTGGATCTCGGCCTACGCCCATCTCGACGACGTGAGCGTGAAGCCCGGCGACAAGGTCGCCGCCGGTCAGGCCTTCGCCAGGGTCGGCGAGTCGGGCGGCGTCGGCGAACCGCAGCTGCATTTCGAGCTGCGCCGCGGCAAGCGGCCGGTCGATCCGCGCGAGTTCCTGGCGCCGTCGCCGAGCGCCGCCGCGCCGGGCAACAAGGCGGGCTAGCCGTCCCGGAAACGAAAAGGCCTAGCCGAACGTCTTGCCCAACCGGCCGGCGAGGTCCTGGATGAACTGCCAGGCGACGCGACCGGAACGCGCGCCGCGGGTGATCGACCACTCGTTGGCCTCGGCCCTGAGCTGGTCCTCGGGCAAGCGAAGCCCGTAGTGGCGCGCATAGCCGAGCACGATCGCCTGGTAGGTCTCCTGGTCGACATTGTGAAAGCCGAGCCACAGCCCGAAGCGGTCGGAGAGCGAGACGCTCTCCTCCACCGCCTCGGCCGGGTTGATCGCGGTCGAGCGCTCGTTCTCGATCATATCGCGCGGCATCAGATGGCGGCGGTTCGAGGTCGCGTAGAGCACGACATTGGCCGGGCGTCCCTCGATGCCGCCTTCGAGCACGGCCTTCAGCGACTTGTAGCTGGTGTCCTGCTTCTCGAAGGACAGGTCGTCGCAGAACAGCAGGCAGCGGCGGGTGCTGCCGCGCAGCAGGGACAGCAGGCGCGGCAGCGACGGGATGTCCTCGCGGTGGATCTCGATGAGCGCCAGCGCGCGCTTCTTCCGCCGGTTGATGGCGGCGTGCGTCGCCTTGACGAGCGCGCTCTTGCCGGTGCCGCGCGCCCCCCACAGCAGCACGTTGTTGGCCGGCAGCCCGGCGGCGAAACGCTCGGTATTGGCGACCAGGATGTCGCGCACCCTGTCGATCCCGCGCAGCAGATCGAGCTCCACCCGGTTGACGTCGGCGACCGGTTCGAGCCACTCGCGCTCGGCATGCCAGATAAAGGCGTCGGCGGCGCCCAGATCGTTGGTCGGTGGCGCCGGCGGGGCCAGCCGTTCGAGCGCATCGGCAATGCGCACGAGAAGCGGTGCAAGATCGGGTTCCGGCATTATCTGTTCATGAGGTAGCGGGCGGGCGGCGGACGCTAACACAGAGGCGGCGGCGGCGGAAACGCGCGTGGCGCCGCGATCCATTGCCCTTTTTCGGGGCATCGCGTACCAATGCGCCTCCGCCTCGCCGGCACATTTCGGGGTCCTTTTGCGATGTTTATTTCCACGGCTTATGCCCAGGGCATTGGCGGGTTTTTCGACAGCTCCAACGCGATGCTCCAGTTCCTGCCGCTGGTGCTGATCTTTGTCGTGTTCTATTTCCTGCTGATCCGTCCTCAGCAGCAGAAGCAGAAGCAGCATCGCTCGATGCTCGATGCGCTGCGCCGCGGCGACCGGGTGGTGACGGGCGGCGGCATCATCGCCACGGTCAACCGGGTGACGAGCGCCGACGAGGTCGAGGTCGACATCGCGCAGGGCGTTCGGGTTCGGGTCCTGCGCAGCACGATATCGAGCGTGCTCGCCAAGCCCGATCCGGCGGCGGCGCGCGAAGCCGCCAACGAGCGCGGCGGCGGGTCGGGTCGGCGCCGGGCCAAGGAGGCTGCCGCCAAGGAGCCCGAGCCCGAGGTCAAGGAGGACGAGAAGGCCTGACCGCGGTGTCTTTTATGTCGTCCAGGCCCGGCCATGACAAAGTTCTTGGGCGGTCGGTATAGGCCGGAAACCCGATGCTTTACTTCGCCCAATGGAAGGTTCTGCTGATCTGCGCGGTGTGCGCGCTCGGCGTCCTGTTCAGCCTGCCCAACCTGTTCACGCCGGCCCAGCTCGCCTGGCTCCCGGGCTCGATCCCGCATAAGCAGGTGGCGCTCGGGCTCGACCTGCGCGGCGGCTCCTATCTGCTGCTCGAGGTCGATGTCGCCGCGGCCCAGACCGAGCAGCTCAATTCGCTGGTCGACAACGTGCGCGACGTGCTGCGCAACGCCAAGATCGGCTACACCGGCCTCAACGTCGAAAACAACGCGATCGTCTTCACGATTCGCGACACCGACCGGATCGAGGACGCGCGCGGCGCGCTGGCGAAGATCGACCCGTCGCTCGGCGTCGACATCTCCCCCGACGGCGCCGGCAAGATGCAGTTCACCGCGCAGGCGACAGATCAGCGGCGCGCCCAGGCGGTCGAGCAGTCGATCGAGATCATCCGCCGCCGGATCGACGAGACCGGCACCAAGGAGCCGACGATCCAGCAGCAGGGGCAGGACCGCATCCTGGTCGAGCTGCCCGGCATCGATAATCCGGAGCACGTCAAGGCGCTGCTCGGCAAGACCGCCAAGCTGACCTTCCAGCTGGTCGACACCAGCGTCAGCGTCGAGGACGCGCGGCACGGCCGGATGCCGCCGGGCGACGAGATCCTGCCGGCGGAGGACCGCGCCGCGCGCGGCGGCCAGGCCGCCTATCTGGTGCGCAAGCGGGTAATGGTCAGCGGCGACACGCTGACCGATGCGCAGGCGACGTTCCAGAACAACGAGCCGGTGGTCAGCTTTCGCTTCGACGCGGTCGGCGCCAAGCGCTTCGGCGACGCGACCCGCGAGAATGTCGGCAAGCCGTTCGCGATCGTGCTCGACAACAAGGTGATCAGCGCGCCGGTGATCCGCGAGCCGATCCTCGGCGGCAGCGGCATCATCTCGGGCAGCTTCACCGTCCAGTCGGCGAGCGACCTCGCGCTGTTGCTGCGCGCTGGTGCGCTGCCGGCGCCGATCACGATCCTCGAGGAACGCACGGTCGGCCCCGATCTCGGCGCGGATTCGATCCATGCCGGCGCCGTCGCCAGTATCGTCGGGGTGGCGCTTGTCGTCATCTTCATGTTTCTGTTCTACGGCCTCTTCGGCCTCTTCGCCGACCTCGCGCTGTTCTTCAACCTGTGCCTGATGCTCGCCGCGCTCTCGCTGCTCGGCGCGACGCTGACCCTGCCCGGCATCGCGGGCATCGCGTTGACGATGGGCATGGCGGTCGACGCCAACGTGCTGATCTACGAGCGCATCCGCGAAGAGGTGCGCAGCGGCCGCACCATGCTTTCGTCGCTCGAAGCCGGGTTCACGCGGGCGTTCGGGACGATCCTCGACAGCCATGTGACGACGCTTGTCGCCGGCATCCTCCTCTACTGGCTCGGCTCGGGGCCGGTGAAGGGGTTCGCGGTGACGCTGAGCATCGGCGTCCTCACCTCGCTGTTCTCGGCGATCCTCGTCACCCGCCTCGAGATCGTCACCTGGCTGCGGCGCTGGAAGCCGCGGGAGATACCGCTGTGATCCGGCCGCTCATCGTCATCAAGCGGGTGCCGCGCATCGATTTTATGCGATGGCACCTGTTCGGCTTCGCCTTTTCGCTGGCGCTCGGCGCGGTGTCGATCGGCCTCTTCGCGTCGATCGGCCTCAATTACGGCATCGACTTCAAGGGCGGCACGCTGATCGAGGCGCGCACCGAGGGGCCGGCGGATCTCGCGGCGATGCGCGCCAAGCTCGACGCGCTGCATCTCGGCGAGGCGTCGCTGCAGAATTTCGGCGATCCGAGCGAGGTGCTGATCCGCCTGCCGCAACAGCCGGGCGGCGACGCCGAGCAGCAGAAGGCGATCGTGATGGCGCGCCAGGCGCTGGGGCCGGGCATCGACTATCGCCGCACCGAGGTCGTCGGCCCGACCGTCGGCGCCGAGCTGATCCGCGCCGGCGCGCTCGCCACCGGGCTCGCGCTGGTCGCGATCCTGATCTACATCTGGTTCCGCTTCGAGTGGCAGTTCGGCATCGGCGCGACGCTGTCGACAATCCACGACGTGGTCACCACGATCGGTCTCTTCGCGATCTTCCGGCTCGAATTCGACCTGACGACGCTGGCGGCGATCCTCACCATCGCCGGCTATTCGATCAACGACACCGTGGTGATCTACGACCGGGTGCGCGAGGCGATGCGCAAGCACCGTACGATGCCGTTCCGCGATCTGATCAACCTCGCGCTCAACGAGACGCTGTCGCGCACCATCCTGACCGTCAGCACGGTGGCGCTGGCGGTGCTCTCGCTGCTGTTCTTCGGCGGCGAGGTGCTCAAGGGCTTCAGCATCGCGATGCTGTGGGGCATCGTCGTCGGCACCTATTCGTCGCTCTTCATCGCCGCGCCGATCATCTATTACATCCAGCCGAACCGGCGGGCGGCCGCGCGCGAACCGGCGGGTCCCGACGTCCAACGCAGCCGACCGTGAGCGCGGCGCCGGCGATGCCCGCAACGACAGTCGGCGGCACGCCCGAGAACCCGGCGGCATCGCGCCAGACCATCGAACGCTACAGCGCTGCCGGGTTCCGGGTCAGCGGCGTCGTCTTCGCCGGGCCGGTGCTGGTTTTCCCGCACCTGACGATTGCCTGGGAGGCGGCAGCGGCAACGCTCGAGGCACTGGCCCCGGTCATCGAACACGGCGGCATCGAGCTGGTGCTGCTCGGGCTCGGGCGGCGCGGCCGCCCGGTTGCGCCGCCGCTGCGTGCCGCGCTGAAGGCGCGGGGCATCGGCATCGAGGCGATGGATACCGGCGCCGCCTGCCGCACCTATAACGTGCTGCTGGCCGAGGACCGGCTGGTGGCGGCGGCGCTGCTGCCGCCGATTTAGGCAGTTCTGGCATGATCCTTGCCCGGTATCGCGCGGCAGAGCGGACATCGCGCCATGCCTGACGGATCGACCATCGCGGCCGCGTTCGGGATCGGCCACAACCAGGGCCCGCCGCTCGACCGCCAGGCGAGCTGGCGCCGCTATTGCTGGAAGAAGGCGCACGCGGCGGCATGGAAGACGCCGCCGCGCGAGATCGCGCTGGCCCGCCTCAAGCGCGCCGAGGCGCTCGGCATGAGCTACCAAGAATACGTCGCGGTGCTGCTCGACACCGGCGTGCGCTTGTAATCGCGCGCCGCGTCGCGCGGCGTGATACGTTTCACCCCGGCATGGGGTGCCTCAAACCGCTGCTCCGGCGCATCTCCGTCGGCCTCGTCGCCGCGGCGTGGGTCGCCGCGTGGCCGGAAGGGCCCGGCGCGCTGGCGCAGCAGGTCGGGGTCAACACCGCGGTCAACCCCGAAGCCACCGGCACCCCGCCCGGCGCGGCGGCGCGGAAGCTGCTGATCGGGCAGGAGGTGATTCACAACGAGCGGATCGCGACCGGCCCCGGGGGCCAGAGCCAGATCCTGTTTCTCGACGAGTCGGCGATGACGATCGGCCCCAACTCCGACGTGACGATCGACGACTTCGTCTACGACCCGAGAACCGCCACCGGGCTATTGGAGATGAGCGTGGCGCGCGGCGTCTTCCGCTTTGTCGGCGGCGCGTTGAGCAAGCTCGACAACGGCGTGATGCTGAACACGCCGATCGCCAGGCTCGGCATCCGCGGCGGCGTGTTTCTCGCGACCGTCACCGCGACGGGCGAGACCCGCGTCGTCTTCCTCTACGGCAAGGGCCTTTCGGTCGTCGCCAACGGACACACCGAAATCATCACCCGCCCCGGCTTCGGCGTGACGGTCGGCGCGCGAAACCAGGCGCCCACCGCGCCGGCACGCGTGCCGGCCAGCCAGATCGGGCTGATGCTGGCGCAGTTCAACGGACGCAGCGGGGCTACCGGCGGCAGCGCTCACCCGCCGACCGACATGGCAATCGTGAAAAGCGGCATCCCGGCGCGCGTGTCGGGCAATCCGGCGGCGAGCGAGGCTGCGGCCGTGCGCAACACGCTGCTGCCGATCCCGCCGCCGAGCATCGATTTCGGGACGATCGAGCAGAACCTGACCGTCGCGACGGTCGCCGCCCAGGGATCGCCGCAGAGCAGGCAAGTCCAGCTCGGCGCGACCCGCGGCAACGTCGCCGGCGCCGTCTTGCAGCTCGTCGATCCGACACTCGGCTTTGTCAACCAGGCGTTCCCCGGAACCGTGCCGTTCGCCGGCGGGGTTGTCGCCGGGGGCGTCTTCGGGTTCCGCGTCCCGGCAACCGGCAATATCATCGAGGTGCCGGTCGGCTGCAGCCAGGCTTATGCGGCTTGCACGCCGCTCAGCGGTCCGGGCGTACCGGCCGGGTTCGGCACCTTCACGACGCCGAACTATGCCGCAGTGAGCTACCTCTCGCCCGACTCGTCGTTCTTCTTCGCGGAGTTCTATCCCTTCGCCGCGACCGATCCGACGCGGTTCATCTTCGGCGGGCGGCCGCTCGATCCTTCGTTTTTCGCGCCGCCGGCAACCACCCAGATCACCGCTTTCGCGGTGCAGCCCGAGGCCGCGACGCAATCGCCCGTACCGTTCACGACCCTCGAATACGGCGGAGCCCTGGTCGGCAACCCGGTGATCTCGCCGTTCTATGTCGTCGCGCCCGCCGGCTCGTCATTCGGGGCCTTCAACCTCGCCGGCAACCCCGGCGCGGCCGCGCCGCGCTTTCTGCAGGCGAGCCTCGGCATCGAGGGCCAAGGCGCCGCGCAGAATTCGCTGCTGGTCATCGCCACCGGTGCCTTCGCCACCACGAACGGCGGCAGCGTCTTTGGCGGCGGTCAGATGCGCGGGTCGCTGCTCACCACTGGGGCCGCCGGTCCGACCCAGCTGAGCTCGAGCGTCTTGACGCTGCCGGACGGCACCGGCAACACGCTCTTTGGCAGCAATGCGATCCAAGGCTTCGTCCTGGGCCAGGACAATCCGGCGCAAGTCCTGGCGACCGCGACGCCATACAGCCAGCCCGCGGTTGGCTATGCGTTCACCGATCCGACGATCGCCGCGACCCTGCCCCCGGGCGTCGGCGCGAGCCGCACCACCCGCTTGCTTGGCGGTGCCGGTTTCGGCGCCGCGGCCGGCCTCTTTTATCCGAGCACGGGGAGCCCCTATATCGCGGTCGGCGGCGCCGCGCTTGCCACCGACGCGGTCGGCAACCGCGTCGCGGCGGCCTTCGCGCTCGGCGATCCGTACACCGCCGCGGCGAGCGGCGTCGCTCCTGGTGCGCTGGTGCTGCGTTTCGGTGGGCTGACACCGTTCGACACCGCGCGCAGCGCCTTCATCGACGACAACACCTTCGCCGCTCTGGACAGCGTCGCCAATCCCTCGACGCTCAACGGCAATCCGCTGCCGGTCGCCGCGCCGGGCCAGCCCGGGACGCGCATCGCGCTGGTCTCCTCCGGCGCGGTGCCGGTCGGCCTTGCCGGCGTCGCCCCCGGCGGCACCGGCGTGCCGGTCACGCCCTGCGCCTGCCAGTACCTGCAATGGGGATACTGGACCGGCGAGATCGACCAGGTCGGCGCCAATGGCGCGCTGACGCGCAGCGACCAGGCGCCCATCAACCTGTGGATGGCGGGGGTTCCGGCGGTCGCTCGCCCGACGAGCGGCATCGCCAGCTACAGCGGCGCCGCGGTCGGCGCGGTCTATAACGGCGGGGCGAGCTACCTCGCCGCCGGCAACTACGCCGGCACCTATAATTTCGCCAGCAACACCGGCACCGCCGCGATCAGCAATTTCGACGGACGCAACCTGTCGGCGGCAGTCAGCCTGACCGGTTCGAACGGCGTCTACCACGGCACCCTCAGCCAGGCGGGCAGCGCCGCCTATAGCGGCGACATTTACGGCAATTTCTTCGGGCCCGGCGCGGTCGAGACCGGCGGCTATTTCGCGTTTCACAACACCGCGGCGGGGGTGGCGCCCTATCTCGCCGCGGGGATCTTCGCCGGTAAGCAGTGATTGAACAAGCTGCGGTTTTATTGCGCTTCGGTTTAAGCCCCTTGACAGCGGACGAGGCTGAGGCGACGCTCGGCGCGCGAAGCCTTCACCCCCATGGGGCGTCCCCATCGCGACCGAAACCGAACTTAAGCTGACCGCCCGCGCCGGCGATCTGCCAGCCGTGCGCCGTGCGCTGGAAGCGATGGCGGCACCGCCCGAGCATGCGCCGCGCGCGTCGCGCGCCCGCCTCGTCAGCACGTATTACGACACCCCCGATCATGCGCTGGCGGCGCGCGGCTCGAGCCTGCGCGTGCGCCGCCACGGGCGGAAGTTCGTGCAGACCCTCAAATCGGCCGCCGTGGCCGGGCAAAGCGGCCTCGTGCGCGGCGAGTGGGAGGATCGCGTCGCCGGCGACCGTCCCGATCCGCAGGCCGCGCAGACCGGCCCGTTCCTGTCGCCCGAGATCGCCGAGCAGCTGCGGCCGCTGTTCCGCACCGAGGTTTCCCGGGTCACGATACCGCTCGCCCCCGAGCCGGCGACCCTGATCGAGGCGGCGATCGACCGCGGGCGGATCCGCAACGGCGAGGAGACCCCGCCCGAACCGATCAGCGAGATCGAGCTCGAGTTGAAAAGCGGCGACAGCACGGCGCTCTACGACGTCGCGCTCAAGCTGCTCGACGTCGCGCCGCTGCGGCTGGAGCGGCGCAGCAAGGCCGAACGCGGCTATCGTCTCGCGGCGCACGATCGCGGCCCGGCCAAGGCGGTGCATGCCGAGGCGCTCGCGATCGAGCCCACCATGAGCGGCGAGGAGGTGCTGCAGCGCTTCGGGCGCGCCTGTCTCGACCACCTGCTGCGCAACGAGGACGCCGCGCTTGCGGGCGACATGGAGGGGCTTCACCAGATGCGCGTCGCGGTGCGTCGGCTGCGCGCCGTGATCTCGGCCTTCGCCCCGCTGCTCCCCGAGGCGCAGCGGCGCTGGGCGATCGAGGAACTGCGCTGGTTCGGCGACGTGCTCGGCGAAGCGCGCAACCTCGATGTCTTCGCGCATGGCCTGCTGCCGCCGGCGCGTGCCGCGCTCCCCGTCGCCAGCGAATTCGAGCGGCTGTCGCGGGCGGCGGAGCGGCGCCGCAAGACCGCGCGCGGCGGCGTCGTCAAGGCGATCGGGTCGACGCGCTATACCGAGGCGCTGCTGGGGCTGTTGCGCTGGCTCGACGGACGGGGGTGGAACGCGGAGGGCGGCGACGCGCTGCGCCAGCCGATCGGCGCCATCGCGCCGCAGCTGCTCGAGCGCTGCTGGGAGAAGGCGGAGCATCGCAGCCACGGGTTTGCGCATCTGTCGGCGAAGAAGCGCCACCGCCTGCGCATCGCGCTCAAGAAGCTCCGCTATGCCGCGGAGCTGTTCGCCGGCCTCTACGACGCGGGGGAGGCGCGGCAATTTATCCAACGCGTGAAACGCCTGCAGGACGATCTCGGCGACGCCAACGACGTCTGGGTCGGGCGCCGTATCGTCAAGACCCTGGCACCCAAGCGGCCGTCGACCGGCATCGCCCATGCCGGCCGGCGCATGCTCAGCTGGCACAAGCACCGGCTGTCGAAACGCGAGCACGCGATCGCCCGGGCGCTCGACGAACTGATGGCGGCGGGAGGTTTCTGGCGCGCCCCGGCGCCGGCCGCCTAGCTAGGCGAAGAGCGGCGGCCGCATCTTCGCCGTGACGAAGGCGATCGCCATCACCGCATAGCCATCCTTCCGGCGAACTCGAACGATTCCGGCGTGTTGAGCGCGGCGACGTAGAATTTGCGCCGCGGGCGCTGCACGGGCGCGACATCGGGAAAGAACTGCACGCCGAACCGCATCGCCATCGCCGATTTCCGCTCCGCCGAGGGAACCAAACCCGTCCCGCCGCGTCGAATGATTCCAAAGGACGCGCCGGTCGGCGCGATCGCGGGCCTCATGAGCAGAGGTCGACACGATGGCACGTCAGCAATCTCCAGCGCAGCGCGAGACGGTGAGCCGGGTCATGCATGAATACAAGCATGGCGAGCTGAAGACCGCGCGCGGCACGCGCAAGGTCAGGAACCCGAAACAGGCGATCGCGATCGCGCTGCACGAGGCCGGCGCCTCGAAATTCGAAAGCGCCAGCGAGAACAAGCGCAACCTGCGCCGCACCAAGGCGAAGGAGCGCCGCGGCGAGACCTATCGCGACGAGGCAGAAGGCCGCTCGCGGCAGACCGCCCGGACCGGCGGCGGCAAGACCCGGCAGGAACTCTATGCCGAGGCGCGGCGCCGCGACATCCCGGGCCGCTCGAAGATGGACAAGGCGCAGCTTGAACGCGCGCTGCGCCACTGAGCCCGGCTAATCGGCGGCGACCGCGGTGCCCACCGGGCAGCTGACCCCGGTGCCGCCGAGGCCGCAGTAGCC
>DATJOB010000049.1:0-6441 GCA_035507475.1 Allostellaceae bacterium
GATCATCGCGTTGAGCCGGTCGGCCGCGGCCCGCGCCGCGTCGTCGCCGTGGCGCTCGATCATCGCACGCGCGAGCAGTTCGATCTCGGTCTCGCTGGTGGGCATGTCCCCGGCACTCCGTTGCGGCGCCGCGCGCCGTCAGGATACCGGGATCAAGCCTCGTGCCATCGGAAGACCTCCACTAACCGTTTGTTTATGTTAGCTTGCCGGTAACGATGCCGCCGCATCGCCGGCGTGCTTTCGCAATTTGCAACGCATTCCGCGGCGGCGGTTGCAATGCAGGGCGCGCCGGCTACGCTGCCGGAGGGCGGCGACCGCCCAGGGAAGCGACGGGGGAGCGCGATGAGCAGCACGGGAGCCGAGGTCAAGACCGGCGCCGACCATCTCGCCGCGCTGCGCGACGGCCGCGAGGTCTATATCGACGGCGCGCGCGTCGCCGACGTCACCGAGCACCCGGCCTTCCGCAATGCGGTGCGCGCCGGGGCCGCGCTCTACGACCATCAGGCGAAGCCCGAAAACATCGAGCGCACCACCTTCGCGGCGCAGCGAGGCGGGGGTTATGCGCGCATCAACCGCTGCTGGCAGCTGCCGCGCAGCCTCGCCGAGCTCGTCGCGCGGCGCCGGGCGATGAGCGAATGGGCTGAGCTGAGCTGCGGCTATCTCGGCCGGGCACCGGACCATGTCGCCTCCAGTCTCGTCGGCCAGGTGATCGGCATCGACGTGTTCCGCCGCCACGGCGAAGCGCGCGCCCGCGCGCTGCTCGACTATTTCGACTACGTCAGCGGCAACGACCTCTATCTCAGCTACGTCATCATCAATCCGCAGGCCGACCGCGCCAAGGCGTGGGGCGAGCAGCAGCCGGACCTCGTCGCGCGCCTCGTCGACGAGGACGCGCAGGGCATCACCGTGCGCGGCGCCAAGATGCTCGGCACCGCGGCGATCATGGCGAACGAGCTCCTGGTCGCGAACCTGCAGCCGCTGCGCCCCGGCGAAGAGGATCTGGCGCTCTCCTTCGCCGTGCCGCTCGCCGCCAAGGGGCTGAAACTGCTGTCGCGCAAATCCTACGAGGCGCATGCGGTCTCGCCGCGCGACAACCCGCTCGCCGCGCGCTTCGACGAGAACGACGCGCTGGTCTGGTTCGAGGACGTCAAGGTCCCGTGGGAGCGCGTCTTCGTCTACCGCGACACCGATATGTGCCGCGCGCAGTTCCACGACACGCTCGGACACACCTTCCAGAACTACCAGGCGCAGATCCGGCTGACGGTCAAGATCCGCTTCCTGCTCGGCGTGGCGCGTCGCCTTGCCGACACGATCGGCACCACCGCGATGCCGCCGGTGCGCGAGACGCTGGGCCGCCTCGCCGCGCAGGCCGCGATGGTCGAGGGCATGGTGGTGGGCATGGAGGCGGCGGGCCACATGCAGGACGGGTATTACGTGCCCGACAAGCACATGATGTACGCCGCCCAGGTGCTGACCCAGGAGCTCTATCCGCGGCTCGTCGAGACGATCCGCGGCCTGGCGGGCGGCGCGCTCATCATGCTGCCGTCCTCGGTGCGCGACGCCGAGAACCCCGAGCTGGCGCGGATCATCGGCCTGACGCAGCGCTCGCCGGTCGGCGACGCAGGCGCGCGGGTCGATTTCCTCAAGCTGGCGTGGGACGCGATCGGCTCGGAGTTCGGCTCGCGCCACCTGCAATACGAGATGTTCTACGCCGGCGCGCCGTTCGTGACCTGCGCGCACAGCTACCGCACCTATGACTGGGACGCCGCCGACGCGCTGGTGAAGCAGATGCTCGCCCGGTCGGCCGGCGCGGCCGAGTAGGATGGCGCCGCGCGACGCGTCGTGGGGCCGGCGGGCATTGTTCGTCTGCCTCGTCACCTGGGCATCGCCGACAAGCATCGCCACGGCGCAAACCGCCGCGATGGCACCTGGCGTCGAATGGTCGAGCGCGAGCCCCGCCGAGGCGGGCTGGTCGGCCGAGGGGATCGCGGCGGCCAACGATTACGCGCGCCGGGCCGGCACCGCGACCCTGGTCGTCGTCCAGCACGGACGGATCGTCGACAGCCTCGGCGATATCACGCGCCGGCTCGAGCTCCATTCGATGCGCAAGAGCCTGCTCAGCGCGCTGATCGGCATCGCGGTCGGTGAAGGGCGCATCCGGCTCGACGCGACGCTCGCCTCGCTCGGCATCGACGACGTGCCGCCCTCGCTCACCGAGATCGAGAAGCAGGCGACCGTGCGGCAGCTTTTGCAGGCGCGCTCCGGTGTCTATCACCCGGCGCTCTACGAGACCGCCGGCATGGCGGCGCGCCGGCCGGAACGCGGCAGCCATGCCCCGGGGACGTTCTGGTATTACAACAACTGGGATTTCAACACGCTCGGCACGATCTACGAGCGCGCTGTCGGGGCATCGATATTCGACTCGTTGCTCGACAGGATCGCCCGGCCGATCGGCATGCAGGATTATCGCCCCGCCGACGGACGCTACGTCACCGGCGCGGCTTCCCAGTACCCGGCCTATCCTCTGCACATGAGCGCCCGCGACCTGGCGCGCTTCGGCATGCTCTATCTGCGGCGCGGCGCCTGGGACGGCCGGCAGGTGGTTCCGGCGGCATGGGTCACCGAGAGCACGACGGCGTGGTCGACCACGTATCTCGATTCAGGTTACGGGTATTTGTGGTGGACCGGCTTCCCGGACCGTCGCGTCGCCGTCATGGATCTGCCCGCGGGCGGCTTCTGGGCGGACGGTGCGCAGGGTCAGTTCGTCGTCGTCGACCCGGCGGACGATCTGGTGGTGGTCCATCAGACGGACGGGCACAGCGTTGCCTCTCGCCAAAAAGGTCACCTGATGTGGCTGATCCTCAACGCGGCGCATAGCCGCGATCCCGGCCAGGACCCGGACCCGAGCGGCGACTGACGGCACGAAAGGCGACTACCGCGTTGAAAGCCCCGCGTTGAGCGCGTTGCGGCCGGGGATCGGCGTGCAACGGCCGCGGTCGCAAAGTTGGTCAGCGCTCCTGCGCCCGCTTGGCGAACTGGGTGTTCAGCCGGGCGGCGACGCGCGGACTGACGAAATGCGAAATGTCGCCGCCGAGCGCGCCGATTTCTTTCACCAAACGCGAGGCGATGAACTGATACCCGTCCGACGCCATCAGAAATACCGTCTCGACGTTCGGGTTGAGCCGGGCATTCATCGCCGTCATCTGGATTTCGTATTCGAAGTCGGACACCGCCCTGAGGCCGCGGACGATGACGCTGGCCCCTGCCGACTCGGCGAAGTGCATCAAGAGCGTCTCGAACGCGCGAACCTCGATGCGCGCGGCGACCTCGGGCTGCAGCTCTGCGGCGATTTCCTCGCGCACGATCTCGACCCGCTCGTCGGTCGTGAACAGCGGCCCCTTGCTGTCGTTGCGCGCGACGCCGATCACCAGCCGGTCGACGACCTTGGCCGCGCGGCGGATGATATCGAGGTGACCGTTGGTGATCGGATCGAAGGTGCCAGGATAAATGCCGACCCGCAATTTGCTCACTTGCCGTTCCCCTCCTGGCTCTCGCCCTCGCCCGGCGCCTCGCCGTTGTCGGCCGTATCCTCGGGCAGCCGCGCCACCGACACCACGCGCTCGCCCTCGCCGACCCGGAAGATGACGACGCCGGCGCTCCCTCGCCGGGCGATGCGGATATCGTCGACGGGACAGCGAATCACCATTCCGCCGTCGGTGACAAGCATGATCTGGTCGTTGTGCCCGACCGGAAAAACCGCGACGACCGCATCGCTGCGGCGCGTCAGGTCCATGTTGTTGATGCCCTGCCCGCCGCGCCCGGTGATCCGGTAGCCATAGGCCGAGCTGCGCACGCCGAACCCCTTCTCGGTGACGCCGAGGAGGAATTCCTCGCGCGCCGCGAGGTCGGCGAACATCTCGTCCGAGATCGCCGCAACCGCTCCCTGGCTATCGATATCGTCTTCCGGCGCGGTCTCGCCATTGGTCTCGTCCTCGCCGTTCTGCCGGCGCCGCTCGTTGGCGAGCTTGAGATAGGCGTCGCGCGTCTCGGGCGAAATCTTGTCGTGTCGCAGGATCGACATCGAGATCACGGTGTCGTCGGCGAGCAGGCGGATGCCGCGCACGCCGACCGACGAGCGGCCGGCGAAGACCCGCACATCGGCGACCGGGAAACGGATCGCCTTGCCGTCGCGCGTCGCCAGCAGCACGTCGTGCTGGTCGCTGCACGTCGCCACCGCGATCAGCCGGTCGCCAGCGTCCTCGCCCTCGAACTTCATCGCGATCTTGCCGTTGGCGCGCACATCGACGAAATCGCTGAGCGCGTTGCGCCGCACATAGCCCGAGGCGGTGGCGAACATCACGGTCAGCGCCGCCCAGCTCTCCTCGTCCTCGGGGAGCGGCATTACCGTCGAGATCGTCTCGCCCTCGGCCAGCGGCAGCAGGTTGATCATCGGCCGGCCGCGCGCCTGCGGCGTGCCGAGCGGCAGCCGGTAGACCTTGAGCTTGTAGACCCGGCCCGACGAGGTGAAGAACAGCACCGGGTCGAGGGTCGAGGCGACGAACACCTGGCTGAGGAAATCCTCCTCGCGCAGCGCCATGCCGGCGCGCCCCTTGCCGCCGCGGTTCTGTGCCCGGAAGGTCGACAGCGGCACCCGCTTGATGTAGCCGGCGTGGCTGACCGTGACGACCATGTCCTCGCGCTGGATCAGCGCCTCGATATCGGCCTCGAACTCGACGTCCTCGATCTGGGTGAGCCGCGGCGTCGCGAACTGCTCCCTGATCGCCACCAGCTCGCCGCGCAGCACCTCGATCAACTTCTCGGGCGAGCGCAGGATTTCGAGGTGGCGGGCGATCTCGGCGGTCAGCTCGTGCAGCTCCTCGGCGATCTTGTCGCGCTCGAGGCCGGTGAGCCGCTGCAGCCGCAGGTCGAGGATGGCGCGCGCCTGCGCATCCGAGAGCTGGTAGTTGCCGGCCGCGTCGGCCGCCGTCTCCTCGCCGACCAGCGCGAGCAGCGGCGCCACGTCGCCCGCCGGCCAGCGCCGTCCGACCAGACCGGCGCGCGCGGCCGCGGGGTCCGGCGCGCTGCGGATCAGGGCGATGATCTCGTCGATGCTGGCGACCGCGACGAGCAGCCCGACGAGGATGTGGGCGCGCTCGCGCGCCCGGGTGAGCAGGTGGTTGGTCCGCCGGGTGATGACCTGTTCGCGGAAAGCGACAAACGCGACGACAATGTCGCGCAAGGTCATCACCTCTGGGCGCCCGTCGTTGAGCGCCAGCATGTTGACGCCGAAGCTCGTCTGCAGCGCGGTATGCCGATAGAGCTGGTTCAGCACGATCTCGGGATCGGCCTCGCGCTTCAGCTCGACGACGACGCGCAACCCCTCGCGGTCGCTCTCGTCGCGCAGCTCGGCGATGCCCTCGACCGCCTTGTCGTGTACCGTCTCGGCGATGCGCTCGATCAGCCTCGCCTTGTTGACCTGGTAGGGGATCTCGGTGAAGACGATCGCGTCGCGGTTGCCGATCTCCTCCATGTGGTGCTTGGCGCGCAGCACCACGGCGCCGCGCCCGGTCCGGTAGGCGGCGTGCGAGCCGGCGCGGCCGATGATGATCCCGCCGGTCGGAAAATCCGGCGCCGGCACGTACTCCATCAGCTCTTCGACGGTGATCGCGCGGTTGTCGAGATAGGCGCAGCAGGCGTCGATCACCTCGCCCAGATTATGCGTCGGGATGTTGGTCGCCATGCCGACCGCGATCCCCTGCGCGCCGTTGACCAGCAGGTTGGGCAGCCCGGCCGGGAGCACCTTCGGCTCCTGCTCGTTGCCGTCGTAGTTCGGCTGAAAATCGACCGTGTCGTTGTCGAGGTCGTCGAGCAGCGTGTCGGCGACCCGCGCGAGACGCGCCTCGGTGTAGCGGTAGGCGGCGGCCGGATCGCCGTCCATCGAGCCGAAATTGCCCTGCCCGTCGATCAGCTTGAGGCGCATCGAGAAGTCCTGCGCCATGCGGACCATCGCGTCGTAGATCGCCTGCTCGCCGTGCGGGTGGTATTTGCCGATCACGTCGCCGACGATGCGCGCCGATTTGCGATAGGCGCGGTTCCACTCGTTGCCGTTGACCTTCATCGAGTAGAGGATGCGCCGGTGCACCGGCTTCAGCCCGTCGCGCACGTCGGGCAGCGCCCGCGCCACGATTACGCTCATCGCGTAATCGAGGTAGGAGCGGCGCATCTCCTCTTCGATCGTGATCTGGCTGATATCCGGCCCGATCGGCGGCTGCCCGGGCGGGACGGCGGTGACGGCCAAGTACGGCTCCGACGCTCGATCCGAAGTAAAATCGCGGCCGAGCCTGGGAAGCGCCGCCGCGATCTATATGTGGTCTAAATTATCGGCTTTTGCAGGCGCGAACAACGTCGCGGGCCGCAGGCCCGCCGCGCCGCCGCGCTTGG
>DATJOB010000050.1:0-2640 GCA_035507475.1 Allostellaceae bacterium
GGCGCTGCGCAGCGCCGGCTGGAACCAGATCGTGATCCCGATCGTCCCCGGCGAGGAGAGCGCGCTCGACGACTGGGCCAAGGTCAAGGCCGCGTTCCAGTGACGCCGACCGAAGGAGCCGCCGATGCCCGATGACACCGCCCCCGCCGCCCAGCGCGTCTCCCACGCCGCGCTGATCCGGTTCATCGCCAGCGCCTATCGCGCCGCCGGCATTCCCGACGATGACGCGCAGAAGGCGGCTGAATTAATGGCGCAGTCGGACATCTCGGGCGCCGACGGGCACGGCGTCTTCCGCCTGCCGCAATACATCCGCCGCATCCGCAAGGGCGGGCTCAACACCAGGCCGCACATCCAGGTGCACCGCAGCGCGCCTGGCACCGCGCCGGTCGACGGCGATAACGGGCTCGGCGCCCTCGTCGTCGCGCGCGCGGTCGAGACCGCGATCGAGATCGCCGATAGCCAAGGCGTCGGCTGGGTCGGCACGCGGCGCGGCAACCATGCCGGCGCCGCCGCGGTCTATGCCGCGATGCCGCTTGCCCGCGACATGATCGGGCTCTATTTCGCGGTCGGCAACGCCAACCACCTGCCGCCCTGGGGCGGCGTCGACATGCTCTTGTCGACCAACCCGCTGGCGATTGCGGTGCCGGCGCTCGACGAGCCGCCGCTCGTCCTCGACATGGCGACGACGGTCGCCGCCTACGGCAAGGTCAAGGTCGCCGCGCAGCAGGGCAAGGCGATGCCGGAAGGCTGGATGATCGACCGCCAAGGCCGGCCCTTGACCGACCCGGGCCGCGCCGATGACGGGTTCCTTCTGCCGATCGGCGGCTACAAGGGCGCGGCGATGTCGCTGATGTTCGGGCTGCTCGCCGGCACGCTCAACGGCGCGGCGAACGGCGCCGACGTCGTCGACTTCAACAAGGACGACGTGACGCCGACCAATACCGGCCAGGCGATCTGCGTCGTCGACGTCAAGCGCTTCATGGAGCCGACCGCGTTCAAGCGCCAGGTCGACGCCGTGATCCGCCAGCTGCACGGCTCGGCGCTGCTGCCCGGCTTCGCGCGCATCCGCCTTGCCGGCGAGGACCGTGCCGCGCGGATCGCCGAGCGCAGCGCGCGCGGCATCCCGATCCCCGGTTCGCTCAAGGCCGCGCTCGACAAGCTGGCCGCGGAGCTGGGGATCGCGCCGCTTGCTTGATAAACGCCCCCTTCCCGGGGCCGGGACATTCTGCCGGTTCGTTCACGCTTCCCGGCGGAATAGCGGGTTCAGCCCGAGGAGCTACGCTGATGACCGTTCTCGTCGAACAGCATGCCGGATACCGGCAGATCACCCTCAACCGGCCCGACCGGCTCAACGCGCTCAACGCCGAGATGCACGCGGCGCTGCTCGCCACACTCGCCGAGGCCGAGGCCGATCCTTCCTGCCGGGCGCTGCTCCTGACCGGCGCCGGGCGCGGCTTCTGCGCCGGCCAGGACCTCGGCGAGGTCGCGCCGCGCGCGGGCGCGCCGCCCGACCTCGCCGCGGTGCTCGAACGCTATAACGGCCTGGTGCGCAAGCTGCGCGGCATCGCGCTGCCGGTGGTCTGCGCGGTCAACGGCGTCGCCGCCGGAGCCGGCGCCAACCTCGCGCTCGCCTGCGACATCGTGCTGGCGGCGCGATCGGCGAACTTCATCCAGGCCTTCTCGCGCATCGGCCTCATCCCGGATTGCGGCGGCACCTGGTTCCTGCCGCGCCTCGTCGGCGCGGCGCGGGCGCGCGCGCTGGCGATTCTCGGCGAGCCGCTCGCGGCCGAGCGCGCCGCCGAATGGGGCCTCATCTGGCAGGCGGTCGACGACACGCTGCTGATGGCCGAGGCGCACACGCTGGCGGCGCGGCTCGCCGGCGCGGCAACGGTCGGGATCGCGCTGACCAAGCGGGCGCTCGACGCCGCCGAGAGCAATACGCTCGACCGCCAGCTCGACCTCGAACGCGACCTGCAGGACGAGGCCGGCCGCACCCCCGACTATGCCGAGGGGGTGCGCGCCTTCACCGAGAAGCGCGCGCCCGCCTTTACCGGAAGGCGCTGACGAAGTGCGCTCGCCCTCCGGGCGCTTCGGCGGGCGGATGCCGCGCCGCATTCGCTAAACCGCGTCGTAGTCGAGCACGAGGCGCGGGGTCAGCGGCCGCGCCTGGCAGGTGAGGATGAAGCCGGCGGCGATCTCCCACGGCTGCAGCGAATAGTTGACCGCCATCGCGGCGCGACCCTCGACGAGCCGAGCGCGGCACGTGCAGCACATCCCGCCCTTGCACGAGAACGGCAGGTCGAGCCCCTGCGCGCGCGCCGCGTCGATCACCGACAGGCCGGCCGGCAGCGGCACCTCGTGATGCCGCCCGTCGATGACGATCTCGGCGACGGCCACCGGCGCGGCGGCCGGTGCGACGGCGGGCGCGACGACGGGCGCCGGCGGCGGGCGGCGCGCCCCCTCGCCCGGCGTGAAATACTCGCGGTGGATGCGCTCGGGCGGCACGCCGAGCGCGGCGCAGGCGGCCGCGGCCTCGTCCATCATCGCCGCCGGTCCGCACAGCAGCGCATGGTCGATGCGCGGCAGGCCGCGCAGCAACAGCGCGATCCGCGCGCGGTCGAGCCGGCCGGAGAGCACCGG
>DATJOB010000051.1:0-11703 GCA_035507475.1 Allostellaceae bacterium
GATGTACGGCGAAACCGCCCTGGTGGTCTGCGAGGAGGAGCTGGGCGGCGGCACGCTGATCGCCAGCAACTGGTTCGTGCGCGAGGACGGCGACTGGCGGATCGCCCATCACCAGGCGGGCCAATTGGTCGCGCGCCGCGCAGCCGATGCCCGGCCGGCGCCGGGGCGGCTGAATTGACACTCAATTGAGCCGCCGGTAGCCGCGGAACCGGTCGCGCTTGGCGGCTTCGGCCGCGGCCAGCGCCGCGTCGACCAGCTGCCGCACCTCGGCCAGGCGCTGCGCGGTCTCGCCGTCGAGCCGCCCATCCCAGCGCTCCGCGCGGTAGCGGCGCTGAAACGCCGCGAGCGCCGGCGCTTCGCTGCCCGGCACGACCTCGTAGCCGATGCGCGCCAGATCGGACAGCGCCCGCGCCCGCTCGACGATGCCGACGGCACGGCCGCGCCGGCGCCGCGCGTCGGCGGCCAGCGCCGCCTCGACCGCCTGGCGCATCTCGGCCAGCCGCCCGGCGGTCTCGCCGTCGAGCCTTCCGTCCCAGCGCTCCGGCCGGAAGCGCCGCTGGAAGGCGACGAGAGAAGGCGTCTCGTTGCCCGGCTCGACCTGGTAGCCGATGCGCGCGAGATCGGCGAGCGCGGCCGCCCGCTCGACGATGCCGACGCCGCGGCCGCGCCGCCGCTGCAGCGCCGCCGCGGGCTGCGGCCACAGCCCGATCCCGGCGCGCGCGAGGCGCGGCCAGTCGAACAATTCGCCCGGATCGGTCTTGCGCGTCGGCGCGATGTCGGAATGGCCGACCACGCGCCAGGCGGGGATGCGACGGCGCGCGACGATGTCGCGACACAGCGCCTCGACCGCCGCCATCTGCGGCTCGGGGAACGCACGGTAGCCCCATTCGTGGCCGGGGTTGACGATCTCGATGCCGATCGAGACCGTGTTGAGCACCGTCTCGCCCATCCAGAACGAGATTCCGGCGTGCCAGGCGCGGCGCTCCTCGGCCACCAGCCGCCAGACCGCGCCGTCCTCGTCGACCAGGTAGTGCGCGCTGACCCGCGCCGCCGGGTCGCACAGCCGGTCAAGCGCCGCCGCGGCGCTCTGCATGCCCGTGTAATGCAGCACCAGCATGTCGATGCGCGGGCTGCCGGCGCCCAGCGCTGCGGCCCGCTCGTCGCGGCTGTCGTGGTTCGGCGACGGCCGCTCGCGCAGCGCCGGCGCGCTCATCGGCGGCTCATGCCCGCGGCGCGCCCCCGCCCTTGACCAGCCGATCGTGCGCCGCGTTGATCCGTGCGATCCGCGCGGTCGCGAGCGCCAGGCATTCGGGCGGCAGCCCCTGGGCGATCAGCGCGTCGGGGTGGTGCTCGCGCACCAGCCGGTGGTAGGCGAGGCGGATCTCGTCGGCAGTGGCGCCAGCGGCGAGCCCGAGCACCGCGTGCGGATCGTCCTCGGCCTCGTGCGGCGGCCCGACATGGGTCACGCGGATGCGCGCGTAACCCGCGGCGTCGAAGCCGAAGAGCCGCGCCACCTCGCGCAGGTAGCGGTCCTCGGCCTCGCACAGCGCGCCGTCGGCGAGCGCGATGTGAAACAGCCCGCCGAGCAGGTCCTCGAGCACCGCGCGGTCGTCGCCGAAGAGCCGGCCGACCTGGCGGGCATAGCTCTCGAAGCCGTGGCTGCTGCGCCGCGCCAGGTCGAAGATCAGGCGGACGTGACCTTCTTCGCCCGGCGGCACCTTGAACACCTCGTTGAAAGCGGCGACCTCGTCGCGCGTCACCTCGCCGTCGGCCTTGGCCATCTTGGCGCCGAGCGCGATCACCGCGATGGTGAAGGTCACCCGCTGGCGCGGATCGCCATGCGCCGGCTCGCCCGGCCGCGCGTCGCCGTCGGCGGCGTGCCAATGCGGCAGGTGCTCGCCGATCCGCGCCAGCAGATGGCCGAGCGGCCCGCCGAAGGACAGATGGCGGGCGCCGAGCAGGATGCGGTCGACAACGCTCATCGCTTCCATATACAGCGCGGCGCCCCGCCGGTCGATTGTCGGCGCCGCATCGCTGCCCGTGCCCAAACCGCGGCCTCGCCGCAACCGCCGGTCGCGCGCACCGGAGGCCGTTTTAACTGGAAGGATAATCGGTGCGGCCGATGGCCCGCCTTGCCCGCTTCGGCCATTGCAATACGCCGCATCTTCGATAGTGTGCAGCGATCTTCGTCGAGAGAGATTCGCATGCGCAAACGGGTGCCGACGCTTGTGCTGCTCGCGCTGCTCGCGCCGGCGGTGGCGTTTTCGCAGACCAAGGGCGGCAGCAGCAGCGGCAATCTTGCCGGCAGCAGCAAGAGCGGCGTCTACGAGCAGCTCAACCTGTTCGGCGAGGCCTTCGAGCGGATCCGCCAGGATGCGGTCGAGCCGGTCGGCGACCGCCGCCTCATCGAGACCGCGATCTCGGGCATGCTCGCCAGCCTCGACCCGAACTGCGTCTATCTCAGCGAGGACGAGTACAAGGCGCAGCAGAACCCGACGCAGAACCAGACCGGTTCGATCGGCCTTGTCGTGACGATCGATGCCGGACAGCTCAAGGTGGTCTCGCCGCGCGACCATTCGCCGGCGGCCGCCGCCGGGATCAAGCCGAGCGAGCCGATCTTCGCGATCGACAAGGAGCCGGTCTTCGACCTGACGCTGCCGGATGTCGAGGCCAAGCTGCGCGGCCCGGTCGACAGCTCGGTGACGCTGACCCTGCGCGGCGACAACGGCAAGCCGCACGACGTCACGATGAAGCGCGTGGCGATGGCGTGGCCGACCGTCGCGGCGCATCTCGAGGGCGGCGATATCGGCTATATCCGGGTCGCCGGCTTCGATGGCGGGACCCAGGCGGCGCTGAGCCAGGCGGTGCGGCAGCTGCAGCAGCAGGCCGGCAGCAAACTGATCGGCTTCGTGCTCGATCTGCGCAACGATCCGGGCGGCGAATTCGACGTCGCGGTCACCGTCGCGGACGACTTCCTCGACAAGGGCGACATCGCCATCGTCAAGAGCCGCAAGAGCGACAGCAACAAGCATATCGCGGCGACGCCGGGCGATCTTGCCAGCGGCCTGCCGATCGTCGCGCTGGTCAACGGCGGCACGGCGAGCGAGGCCGAGCTCGTCGCCGGCGCGCTGCAGGACAACCATCGCGCCGTGCTGGTCGGCACCAAGACCTTCGGCGAGAGCGCGATCGAGACGCTGATCCCGCTCAACGGCAACGGCGCGATCCGGCTGACGACCGCGCGTTTCCTGACGCCGAGCGGCCGCGCGATTCAGGGCAAGGGGCTCGACCCCGACCTCACCGTCGCGCCGGTCAAGCTCGAGCGGCTGGCGCAGGGCACGATCAGGCACGAGGCCGATCTGCGCGGCGCGCTGAAAAACACCGATCCGGTCGCGCCGGGCGGCACCCCGGCCAACAACCCGGCCAACAACCCCGGGACGAAGCCGGCCGCGCCGTCCGGCGATTCCGCCGCGCCGCCGCCCGGCGCCACCGCCGCGCCGCCGCCCAAGGATACCGCCGCCTCGGTCTCGACCGGCGAGCTCGGCGGCTCCGAGGACGAGCAGCTGACCCAGGCGCTCGACATGCTGCGCGGCCTGGCGATCGTCACCGCGCGCAACAACCGCTAGGCGCGCCGCTCTTGCGCATCCTCGTCCTCGGCGCCGGCGCGGTCGGCGGCTATTTCGGCGGCCGCCTCGCCGAGGCCGGGCGCGACGTGACCTTCCTGCTGCGGCCGGCACGCGCCGCCGCGCTCGCCGAGCGCGGGCTCAAGGTGACGAGCCCGCTCGGCGATTTCACCGTGCATCCGAAGCTGGCGACGGGCGAGCGGCTCGACGGTCCCTACGATCTCGTGCTGCTGACCGCGAAGCATTACGACCTCGACCAGGCGATCGCGGCGATCCGGCCCGCGGTCGGGCCGAGGACGGCGATCCTGCCGCTGCTCAACGGGCTCGTTCATCTCGACCGGCTGGCCGCCGCGTTCGGTGCGGGCGCGGTGCTCGGCGGCGTCGCCTATGTCGGCGCCAGCCTGCAGCCCGATGCCAGCATCCGCCATCACAACCGGCTCTCCGGCATCGTTTTCGGCGAGCCCGCCGGCGGGGTCAGCGAGCGCATCCCGGCGATCGCCGGCGAGTTCGAGGGCACCGCGGTCAGCGCCCCGCCGAGCGACAACATCATGCTCGAGATGTGGGAAAAATTCGTGATGATCACGACGATGGCCGGGATGAACTGCCTGATGCGCGGCACGGTCGGCGAGATCGTCGCGACCGAGGACGGCCCGGCGCTGATGCTGCAGCTGCTCGGCGAGGCGCAGCGGGTCGCCGAGGCGGCGGGGTTTTCGCCGCGCCCGGCGCATCGCGAGCGGGTCGCGCAGATGGTGACCGAGCCCGGCAGCCCCAATAACGCCTCGATGCATCACGATTTGGCGACCGGGTCGCGCACCGAGGCCGACTACATCCTCGGCGACATGCGCCGGCGCGCCGCGGCGCTCGGCGTCGACACGCCGCTGCTGCGCGCCGCCTGGGCGCATCTCCAGGTCTACGAGAACCGGCTGGCTGCCGCGCGCTGACCGGGTGATGCGCGGGCCCCGCGCGTCCCCACCTAAGGGCGAATCCCCTCGGTGAGGACCCGCTCATGATCGAGCTTCGACCTTTCGCGAGTCTCGGCGGCGGCCGTTTCGGCTGGCTCGAGACCCGCCACCATTTCTCGTTCGCCGACTACCGCGACCCCGAGCGCATGCATTGGGGGCGGCTGCGGGTGTGGAATGACGACGTCATCGCGCCGGGCACCGGGTTCGACCCGCATCCGCACCGCGACATGGAGATCATCACCTATGTCCGCGAGGGTGCGATCAGCCACGAGGACAGCCTCGGCAATGCCGGGCGCACCGTCGCCGGCGACGTGCAGGTGATGAGCGCCGGCACCGGCATCCGCCACGCCGAATACAATCGAGAGAACGTGCCGACGCGGCTCTTCCAGATCTGGATCGTTCCCGACCAGCCGGGCGGGGCGCCGGCCTGGGGCACCAAGCCGTTCCCGAAGGGCGACCGCGCCGGGCGTTTCGTGACGCTGGCGAGCGGGCTCGGCGGGGATGCCGACGCACTGCCGATCCGCGCCGCGGCGCGCGTCCTCGGCGCCACCCTGAAGGCCGGGCAGCAGGCCGAACACCGCCTTGCCGGCGGGCACGCCTATCTGGTGCCGGCGACCGGCGCGGTCGAGGTCAACGGGATCGCCGCGGCGGCCGGCGACGGGCTGGCGATCGAGGGCGAGAGCGTGCTGCACGTCCGCGCCGCGGAGGACGCGGAACTGGTGCTGGTCGAGACGATGTAACGCCGGAAGAGGCGCTTGCGCCGATGCCCGATTACCCCGAACAATAAGAAAAAACCGGGAGGAGCGCATGGCCGAGACGATCGCCGTGGCTGCCGATGGCCTGGCGCCGCGCGCGGCGACGATCGCGGCGCGGATGGACCGGCTGCCGCCCTCGGCCTATCTGCGGCGCTTCATCGCGCTCCTCGCGATGGGCGCCTTCTTCGACGTGTTCGACAACGGCCTCATCTCTTTCATCGCGCCCGGGCTCTACAAGGCCGGCATCATGGTGCCGACGACCCAGGCGTTCTTCGACCTGCACGGCTATGCCAGCCTGATCTCGGCGACCTTTGTCGGGATGTTTATCGGCACCCAGGCGCTCAGCCCGCTCTGCGATCATTTCGGGCGGCGCACGGTGTTCACCTTCGCGCTCGTCTGGTACTCGCTGTGCACGCTGGCGATGGCGATGCAGTCGAGCGATCTGGGGCTCGTCTTCTGGCGCCTTCTCGCCGGGATCGGGATCGGCGTCGAGTTCGTCACGATCGACACCTATCTCTCCGAGCTGGTCCCGGTGGAGCGCCGCGGCCAGGCCTTCGCCTTCACCTCGCTGATCGGCACGACGGCCTATCCGATCACCGCGTTCCTTGCCTGGGCCTTCGTCCCGGTGGCGCCGCTCGGCCTCGACGGCTGGCGCTGGGTCGCGATCATCGGCGCGACCGGCGCGATCGTCGTGTGGTTCCTGCGGCTCGGGCTCCCCGAATCGCCGCGCTGGCTCGCCCAGCACGGCCGCCGCGAAGAGGCCGAGCGCGTCACCGCGATGATCGAGGCACGGGTGACGGCGAGCACCGGCCGGCCGCTGCCGCCGCCGCACATCCTCGACGACGAGACCGAGCTCGGCAGGGGCGCCTTCGTCGAGATGTTCCGGCCACCCTATCGCCAGCGGACGATCATGCTGATCGTCTTCCAGCTGCTCCAGACGGTCGGCTATTACGGCTTCACCAGCTGGGTCCCGACGCTGCTCCTGGCGCAGGGGATCAACGTCACCAAGTCGCTCGCCTACACGATCGTCATCGCCGCGGCCAACCCGCTCGGCGCATTTGCGGCGACGCGCTTCGCCGACCGCTGCGAGCGCAAGTGGCAGCTCGCGCTGGCGGCGCTCGGCATCGCCGTCTTCGGCCTCGTCTTCGCGCAGCAGAGCAGCGCGCCGGGGATCATGACGCTCGGCGTGATGATCGCCTTCTGCAACACCATCCTCGCCTATTCGCTGCACGCCTATCAGTCCGAGCTCTACCCGACGCGGATCCGCGCCCGGGCGGTCGGCTTCACCTATGGCTGGAGCCGGTTCAGCACGATCTTCATCGGCTTCATCATCGCCTTCTGCCTGCGCAATTACGGCACGCTCGGCGTCTTCGTCTTCATCGCCGGGTCGATGATCATCGTGTTCCTGGTGATCGCCGTCATGGGGCCGCGCACCACCGGCCGGCGCCTCGAGGCGATCTCGCGCTGATCGAGTGCGGTGGCCCGGAGGGCGAGCGTACCTGCTTACTGCGCCGTCCAGCCGCCGTCGATCGACAGCGCCGCGCCGGTGATCGTCGACGCCGCGTCGCCGCACAGGAAGAGCGCGAGCGCGCCGATCTTCTCGGGCGTCGTGTATTTCAGCATCGGCTGCTTCTCGCGCAGCAGGTCGTCATGCGCCTGCTGGTAGGGGATGCCCTGGGCCGCGGCGCGCGCCTCGATCTGCTTTTTGACGAGATCGGTCAGCACCCAGCCGGGGCAGATCGCGTTGCAGGTGACGCCGCTGTCGGCGGTTTCGATCGCGGTCACCTTGGTCAGCCCGACGAGCCCGTGCTTGGCCGCGACATAGGCGGCCTTCTCGCCGCTCGCGACGAGCCCGTGCGCCGAGGCGATGTTGACGATCCGCCCCCAGCCCTTGGCGGTCATCTGCGGCAGCGCCGCCTTGCTGGCGTGGAACGCGGCCGAGAGGTTGACCGCGAGCACCGCGTCCCAGCGCTCCTCGGGAAACTCGACGATCCTCGCGACGTGCTGAATGCCGGCGTTGTTGACGAGGATGTCGGTCCCGCCGAACGCCTCCATCGTCGCCGCGACCAGCCCGCGGATCTCGGCCGGCTTCGCCATGTCGGCCGGCGAATAGGCGACGCGCACGCCGTGCCGCTCGGCGAGCCCGGCGCGCAGCGCCTCGATCGCCGTGCGGTCGCCAAAGCCGTTGAGCATCAGGTCGCAGCCCGCGGCGCCGAGCGCCTCGGCGATGCCGAGCCCGATCCCGCTGGTCGAGCCGGTGACGATCGCCGTTTTGCCGTGCAGCATGATCCCGCTCCTCCTCGCCGGAGACTTACTCCGGGCCAAGGATGCGGCGCAAGGCGACCGGTTCGCCGAAGCCTTTGACGAGAGCGACCTCGGCAACCGCCTGCAGCCCCGCCAGCCGCTCCGCCACGCCCGGCTCGCCGGCCATCGTCTCCGACAGCACGATGTCGCCGCCGACGCTCTCGTTCTGCAGCCGCGCCGCGAGATTGACCGTGCTGCCGAAATAGTCGAGCCGGTCGTTCAGCGTCACCGCGATGCAGGCGCCGGCATGCAGCCCGACCTTGACCAGCAGCGCCACCTTCTCGTCATGGGTCTCGGCGGCAAGGCGGAGGTTGAACTCGGCGATCGCGCTGCGGATCGCGAGCGCCGCCTCGAGGGCGTTCAGCGGGTCGGTGAACGCCGCCATCACCGCGTCGCCGATCGTCTTGACCACCGCGCCGTCATGCTCGCGCACCGCCCGGGTCAGCACCGCGAAATGCTCGCGCACAAAGCCGTAGGCGCGCGCGTCGCCGACCCGGTTGTAGAGATCGGTCGAGCCCTTGATGTCGGTGAAGAGAAAGGCGATGCGGCCGATCGCCACCTGGTCGCCGGGGCGCAGCACCGCGTCGGCGAACAGGTCGCGGAACGCCTGCATCGTCGTCGCCTCGTGCGCGGTCAGCGCGTCCTGCGCCCAGCGCCGGTCCTCGATGACGAGGGTCTTCGCCGTCTGCGCGGTGTTGCGCACGCCGATGACGCCCGGTTCGCCCGCCGCACCCAGTGTCGGCGGACCGTCGCCGAGCGCGATCTGCGACACCCGGCCGGCGGCGACGGTCAGCGCGACGCCGTCGCCGGGCTCGACGGTGCGGGCGCGGTAGCTGCCGTCCGGCAGGTTCGCTTCGATCGCCGCCTGCTCGCCCGGTGCGATGCGCCGCTGCACCTTGATGTGCTCGGAGAGCAGCGGGCTCGCCAGGCAGTAGCTGCCGGCGCCCAGCTCGCGCACCGCCGCCGCGGGCTCGAACGTGACCTCGACGTTCTGCGTGAAGTCGCGCTCGTAATCGATGTTGCAGGACGGGCAATGCGCGCCTTGCGGCAGCTGGTCGAGGCTCGTCGCGGTGAGCTTGGCGCCGCGGCATTGCGGGCAGACGAGGTCCCAGCGCAGCGTCAGGAGCCCGTCATGCACCGCCGCGAGACAGGTCTCGATCGCCGCGCGCGGCGCCACCTCCCAGCGGCGCGCCAGCGCCCGCGGCCGCATCCGCTCGAGCTCGGCGTCGGGCGCCGCGACGAGATGCTCGGCGAGCCGGTGCGCCGCCGCGTGGCCGCGCGCCGCGAGCGCCTCGGCCTGCGCCGCGACGCGGCTCCTGACCGAGGCCGACACCGCGCCCGGCGGCGCGGTGAATTCGGCGGGCAGCTCGCTCTCGGCGAAGCGCGCCGCGTCGCGGAAGAAGGCGTCGAGCGTGCGTCCGACGCGGCGCAGCCCGCCGCCGCGCAGCGCCAGCGCGAGCGGCCAGCAGACATCGAAGGTGGTGCGGTAGCGCAGCCGCGCGCCGCCCGGTTCGGCATCGAGCAGGAGGCGGGTGACGAGGCGCCGGACCAGCCGGCTGCGGAACCGCCGCTCGTGGCGGTAGCTGCGCCCGGCGACCCATTCCGGCACGCCCTCTTCCCACCGGATCGTGATCCCGAAGCGGCGCGCGTTGCCGATGCGCTCCACCGTGCCGTCGGGACGCGGGGTGTCGGTCACCGTGTAGCGCGGCAAGCCGCTGATTTCGCCGATCTTCGCGGTATCGGCGACAAGCGGCCACAGCGCCTCGGGCGAGGCGCCGAAATGCCACTGCCATTCGCGCTCCACGATCGGCATCGCCGCGCTTCCGTCGGTGGTGATCGCCGCCAACTATACTCATCTTCGGCCGCGCCGGTTGCAGCCGGGCGCATCGCGGGCTAATCAGGGGCGATGCCGGCGCGCCGCAACCCGCTCAACCTCAACCCGCTGCAGCTTAAGACGCTGACCCTGCTGCAGGCGCTCGCCGAGCTGCCCGGCGCGGCGGCGGGCGAGGATGCCGGCAGCGTCGTGCTGACCGCGCTGCCCGACCCGCATGGCGACCATTTCCACCTCGGCGCGGGGGTGGTCGCGGCGCGCGACGCGACCGGGCTGCGCAACCCGGCGGTCTGGGCGGCGCTCGAGCGCAAGGGGCTGGTGCGGACGCAATTCCCCCATTCGGCCGTGCTGCTCGCCGCCGGCCGCGACTACGAGACCGGGCTGCGCGACGCGATCCTCCACCGCGCCGCGCATTAGCGGCGCGGCGCCGCCGCCGCGACGCGTTCCGCGCTCGCTACCAGACGAACCGCGCGGCGGTCATCGTCGGGCGCACGCCGGCGACCGCGGCGGCGGCTTCGATGCGCGCCCTGTCCGGCGTGCCGTTGGGCGCGAACTCGTCGACATGGATGCCCTGGCCGGCGACGAGCAGGCTGTCGATCGCCACACCGTTGGCGCCGGCGATGTCGGTCCGCAGGCTGTCGCCGATCGCCAGGATGCGGCGCCTGTCGGCGACGCCGAGAAGCTCGAAGGTGGCGTGGTAGACCGAGGCAAACGGCTTGCCGTGCCAGCGCACGACGCCGCCGATCGCCTCGTAATGCTGGGCGAGCGCGCCGGCGCACAGCGCCAGCTGGGCGCCGTGATTGACCATCAGATCGGGGTTGGCGCAGACCATCTTGAGGCCGCGTTCGCGCGCCGCGGCGAGCAGCGGCGCATAGTCGTCGATCGTGTCGTCCCAGCCGGCCGGGCCGGTGTTGAGGACGAAATCGGCGGCACCCGGGCTCTCGACATAGGCAAGGTCGAGCCCGACGCGGATCTCGAGGTCGCGGTCGGAGCAGATGTGCAGGCAGTTGCGGCCGAGACCCGCATAGAACGGGTCGTCGCGCTGCTTCAGGTGCTGCCACGCCTCCTCGCCCGACGACATCACCGCGTGATAGAGGCCCTGCGGCACGCCGATCGCGGTGATGCGGTTGACGACGTCATAGGCGCGGCGCGGGGCGTTCGAGAGCAGCGCCACGCGCTTGCCCGCGTCGAGCAGCGATCGGAGGCAGTCGAGCACCCCCGGATAGGGCTTCACGCCGTCATGGATGACGCCCCACAAATCGAGCACGAACCCGTCGTAATCGGCGGCGATCTCGCGCATGCCGGTGATCTCGCGCAGCGTCATGGGGGTCCGTCTTGGCCTGTTCCGCTCGCCGCAGGTTAGCACAGCCGGCAATCCGCGGCAGTCGACCGCGCGGTCTTGCCGGCGGATTGACGCGCGTCGCGTTCATTTCGAGCCTCGGGCACAAGCATTTAGTAAATTTAACTAAAAAGGGAACGGCGACGGCGCGTTCGTGTTGATGGCTGAGCGATTTCGATTTCTTGCAACGGAGGAGGGGGCGATGCGATCGACCCTTGCCGTCAGCGCGGCGGCAGCCGTGCTCATCTTGTCGACCGGCGCGGTCCGGGCGCAGTCGCTGACGCCGATTCACGGCTGGGTCCCGTGGCACAGCGCCGAGGCCAAGGCGCTGCTGCACGGCGACACCGTCCCGACGGCGCCGGGTGGTGCGGCGCCGGCGGCCGATGCGCCGGCGCACGGCTCAGCCGGCCACTGAGCGGCGCGGCGCCGCCATCCGGTGGTCGGCGCCGACCGCCTCGCCGATCGCGGCGTAGCCGTCGCGGCGCAGCAGCTCGGCGAGGCCGCGCTTGATGCGGCCGACAAGGGCCGGGCCGGCGAAGACCAGCGCGGTATAGAGCTGCACCAGCGAGGCGCCTGCGGTGATCTTGGCGTAGGCGTCCGCGGCGCCGGCGATGCCGCCGACGCCGACGAGCGGGATGCGGCCGCCGGTCAGCCGGTAGATGTCGGACAGCAGCGCGGTCGACGGCGCGAGGAGCGGCCGGCCGCTGAGCCCGCCGGCCTCGCCGGCGTTGCGGCTGCGCAAGCCGGGCGGCCGCGCGATCGTCGTGTTGCCGATGACGATCCCGTCGATGCCGCGGCCCGGCGCCAGCGCGGCGATGTCGGCGCGTTCCTCGGGCGAGAGGTCGGGCGCGATCTTGAGCAGCAGCGGCGTGCCTGGCGCCGCCGCGTCGCG
>DATJOB010000052.1:0-3756 GCA_035507475.1 Allostellaceae bacterium
GCGAAGCTCATCGCCGCCGGTCCCTCCGGGGTCGCGCGCAAGCTCGGCGAGGAGGCGCTGGAAGCGGTGATCGAGGCGGTCAAAGGCGACCCCGCCGCGCTCACCCGCGAGAGCGCCGACCTCCTCTATCACCTCCTCGTGCTGTGGGCCGCCGCCGGGGTTTCCCCCGACGATGTCGCCGCCGAGCTCACCCGGCGCGAAGGCACGTCAGGGATCGCGGAAAAGAACAGCCGCAAGTAGCGACCCTCACCGTTCCCACGGTTGCGGCGCGAGGGTCTCACGGCGCTTTCCGAAGCACCGAGAGCGCGTGCCCGACGACCTTCTTGGTCAGCGTCGGGAAGGCGTGATCCTTGAACTGGTCGGGCCGTGCCCAGATGCCGCCAGGGAGATCAGGCGGCGGCGCCGTCGCGGTCGCGGCGTAGATCGCCAGGTGCAGCGGGAAATGCGTGAAGCCGTGCCGCACCGTGCCCGGCAGCGGCGTCCAGTCGGCCGCGAGCGGGGCGTGCGACAGCGCCTCGGCCTCACCCCATTCCGCCTCGCGCCACGGCGTCGAGGGCACCTCGATCATGCCGCCGAGCAGGCCCCGCTCGGGCCGTCGGCGCAGCAGCACCGCACCGTCGTCGCGCGTCAGCCAGAACACGACGCCGTGGCGCAGCGGGCGCTCCGGCTTCTCGGCCGCGACCGGCAGCGTCTCGGCGATCCCCGCGGCCCGCGCGGCGCAGCCGTCGCGCCACGGGCAGAGCACGCAGCGCGGCCGGCGCGGGGTGCAGATCGTCGCGCCCAGATCCATCAGCGCCTGGGCGAAGTCGCCGGGACGCCCGGCCGGGACCAGCTCGCGCGCCAGGGCGCGCAGGCGCGGTTTCGCCGCCGGCAGCGATTCGCGCACGACGAAGACCCGCGCCATCACCCGCTCGACATTGCCGTCGACCGCCGCCTCGCGCCGGTCGAAGGCGATCGCGGCGATCGCCGCCGCTGTGTAGTCGCCGATCCCGGGCAGCGCGCGCAGCCCCGCGACGCTGTCGGGAAAGCGGCCGGCATGGCGCTCGACGACGGCGCGCGCGCAGGCGTGCAGGTTGCGGGCGCGCGCGTAATAGCCGAGCCCCTGCCAGAGATGCAGCACCGCGTCGAGCGGGGCGGCGGCGAGCGACGAAACCGTAGGCCAGCGCGCCACGAATCGGTCAAAATACGGCGCCACGGTGACGACCGTCGTCTGCTGCAGCATGATCTCGCTGAGCCAGACGCGGTACGGGTCGGGCCGGGCGCCCGGCGCGACGCGCCACGGCAGCGCGCGCCGGTGGCGGTCGTACCAGGCGATCAAGGCGGCGGGATCGACCGCGGGATGCGCTCGGGATGATGACATGGAGCAGTCGAATCTAGTCCGCCCGGCAAGCGAAGGCGAGCGGCGCGCCGGGTTTCGCGCGGTCGGCGCGAGCCTGCCGCGGATCGTTGCGCCGGTGCTCGAGCGGCATGGCGGCGGCGTGCTGGCGCGGCTCAAATCGCACTGGGCGGCGATCGTCGGCCCGGAGCTGGCCGAGGTCGCCTGGCCCGAGGCGCTCGGCCGCGACGGCGCGCTGAAGCTGCGCGTCGCGCCGGGACGCGCGCTCGCGGTGCAGCACCGCGCGCCGCTCGTCATCGAACGCATCAACCTGTTCTTCGGCCGCCCGGCGGTGAGCCGGCTGTCGTTGATCCAGGCGCCGCTGGTGCTGCCGCCGGCCGCCGTGCCGTCCGCATCCCCGCCGCCGCTGCGCCCTGAGGACGAGGCGGCGCTGGAGCGCCGGCTTGCGGCGGTCCCCGACCCCGAGCTGCGCGCGGCGCTGCACCGGCTCGGCTGCCGCATCCTCGCCGAAGCGGAGTGATTGCAGGCGCGGGACGAACCCTCTAACATCAACATCTAGTAGTAAGGACGCGCTCTATGCGGGAAATCTGGTTCGCGACCTTGTTCATGATCTGCCTAGCCGACGGCGCGGCGGCGCTCGCCCAGCCGTCGGCCCAGCCCCCTGCGCCGACACCCGCCGCGCCCGCCGTGCAGCAGAAGGCGTTGGCGCTGACCCCGGACGACCGCATCCTCGGCAACCCCAATGCGCCGGTGACGATCGTCGAATACGCCTCGCTCACCTGTCCGCATTGCGCGCATTTCGCGGTCGAGGTGCTGCCCAAGCTCAAGGCGACATGGATCGATACCGGCAAGGCGAAGCTGGTGCTGCGCGACTATCCGCTCGACGAGCCGGCGCTGCGCGCCGCGATGATCGCCCGCTGCGCCTCGGCCGATAAGTTCTATCCCTTTATCGATACGTTGTTCGCCGATCAGCAGCAATGGGTGCTCGCCAAGGACTACAAGGCGGCGCTGGCCCGGATGGCCCTGCTCGGCGGCATGAGCCGCAAGGATTTCGACGCCTGCCTCGCCAACAAGGCGGTCGAGGACAAGGTGCTGCAGAGCCGGCTCGTCGCGACCCGCGATCTCGGCGTCAACTCGACGCCGACGTTCTTCATCAACGGCACCAAATACGACGGCGCGCCGGAAGTCGCCGATCTCGACGCCGCCCTGAACAAGGCGGCCGGATCGTAAGCCGACGATGCAGGTAGAGCGCCTCCGCCTCGCCGGGTTCAAGTCGTTCGTCGATGCGGCCGAGCTGCCGATCGAGCCGGGGCTGACCGGGATCGTCGGTCCCAACGGCTGCGGCAAGTCGAACCTGGTCGAGGCGCTGCGCTGGGTCATGGGCGAAGCGTCGGCGCGCCGGCTGCGCGGCGGCGAGATGGACGACGTGATCTTCGCCGGGTCGGCGGCGCGCCCCGCGCGCAACATCGCCGAGGTCTCGCTGACACTCGACAACGCCGCGCGCGACGCACCGTTCGCGTTCAACGAGCAGGAGGCGATCGAGGTCGTCCGCCGCATCGATCGCGGCGCCGGGTCGGCCTACCGGATCAACGGACGCGAGGCGCGGGCGCGCGACGTGCAGCTGCTGTTCGCCGACGCGGCGACCGGCGCGCAATCGGCGGGCATCGTCAGCCAGGGCCGGATCGCCGCGCTGATCGCCGCAAAGCCGGCCGAGCGGCGGCTGCTGCTCGACGAGGCGGCCGGCACCGCCGGTCTCCACGCCCGCCGCCACGAGGCGGAGCTGAAGCTCAAGGCGACCGAGGACAACCTGCTGCGCGTCGACGACGTCGTCGCGACGATGGGCGAGCAGCTCGACGCGCTCAAGCGGCAGGCCCGCCAGGCGCAACGCTATCGCCGGCTGTCGGAGCAGATCCGCCGCACCGAGGCGCGGCTGCTCGAAGCGCGTTGGCGCGAGGCGCTCGCCGAATCCGAGCGGGTCGCCGCGGCGCTGCGCGACGCCGAGCGCGCGGTCGCCGCGGAGACCGCGCAGGCGGCGGCGGCCGAGCGGGGCCGCGCCGCCGCCGAGGAGGCGCTGCCGCCGCTGCGCCTCGCCGACGCCGCGGCCGCGGCCGCGCTGCACCGGCTCGACCACGCGCGCGAGGCGCTCGACCAGGAGCTCGCGCGCGTCGCCGCCGCGCGGCAGGACGCGGCGCGCCGCCGCGAGCAACTGGCAGGCGACGCGGTGCGCGAGGACGAGCACGTCGCCGATGCCGAGGCGGCGCTGATCCGGCTCGCCGAAGAGCGCCGCGCGCTGGAGCGCGCCGCTGCTGGCGAGGAGCGGGCGCGCGCCGCCGCGGCCGATGCGCTGCAGCGCGCCGCGGCCGAGCTCGCCGCGGCCGAGATCGGCCTGCAGCAGATGACCGAGGCCTGCGTCACCGCCG
>DATJOB010000053.1:0-9281 GCA_035507475.1 Allostellaceae bacterium
GGCCTCGACCCGCTCCAGCTTGCCGGACAGCCAGCCGTTGAGGTGCTGCACCGTGGTGACCCCCGAGCCGATCATCTCGAAGGCGGAATAGAGCGTGTCGAGATAGAGGTTGAGGCCGCGCGAGACCATCCGCGTCACGAACCACAATTCGAGCGGCATGTCGGGCGAGCCGAGCTGCACCGGGGTCAGCCCGACATGGTGGTGGCCGTTGACAAAGCCGGGCACGACGATGTCGTCGCCGCCGCCGATCACCGGCAGATCGGGATGCCTGCGGCTGAGCTCGGCATAGGTGCCGATCTCGGTGACGATGCCGTCCTCCTGGACGAGCGCGCCGTCGGCGATCTCCTGCCAGCGCTGGCGGTCGACCGGTCGGGTGATCATCGCGCGGCTGCGGATCAGCGATGCGGGCATGGGGACCTCCTCGATGGCGCTGGCAAGTCTAGCGTGCGGCGATCGCTTCCTGCTCGGCGAAAGCGCGCTCGACCTCATCGCGCAGCGACTGCGTCAGGTCGCGGCGCAGCCGCTCCGCGGCCGGCGAGAACAGGTCGCGCGGGCGCGGCAGGTCGACCGGGATGATCGCCTTGATGCGGCCCGGGCGGGCGGTGAAGACGACGACGCGGTCGGCGAGCGCCACGGCCTCGTCGATCGAATGCGTGACGAACAGCACCGAGGCGTCGGACTGCCGCCAGACATCGCCGAGGAAGTCCTGCATCTTGGTGCGGGTCTGCACGTCGAGCGCGGCGAACGGCTCGTCCATCAGCAGCACCTTCGGCCGCATCGCCAGCGCGCGCGCCACAGCGACGCGCTGCCGCATGCCGCCGCTGAGCTCGTCGGGCCGCAGGTCGAACGCGTCCGCGAGCCCGACGCGCTGCAGCGCCTCGCGCGCCACCGCCTTGCGCTCGGCGACCGCAAGGCCGCGGATCGCCAGCCCGAACGACACGTTCTGCCAGACGCTGAGCCAGGGGAACAGCGAGGTTTCCTGGAAGATGAGGCTGCGCTCCGGCGACGGGCCTTCGATCAGCTCGCCGAAGAACCAGCCCTGGCCGGTGCTCGCCTCTTCGAGCCCGGCCAGCAGATAAAGCAGGGTCGATTTGCCGCAGCCCGACGGGCCGATGAGCACGATGAACTCGCCGGCGCCGATATCGAGGTCGATGTCGCGCAGCGCCTCGAGCGCACGCGGCGTCCCCTCGCCCCACACCTTGCCGAGGCCGCGGCAGACGAGCGCGCTCTTCGACGAGAACGCCCTGAACCCGTCAGAGGCCACGCAGCGCCTTCGCGTCGCTCGGCGCCCAATAGAGCAGCTGGCGCTGCATCAGGTGCATCAACCAGTCGAAGCCGTAGCCGAGCAGCCCGATGAGGACGATCGTGAAGAACACCAGCGAGGGGTTGAACGTGTTGCGGCCGAGCATGATCACCTGGCCGAGCCCGTAGCCGACGCCGGTCGCCTCGGCGACCAGCACCACCATCCAGGCGCCGAACAGGTTGAAGCGCAGCACCACGAAGAGCTGCGGCAGGATCGCCGGGATGATCACGCGCAGATAGGTCTGGCGCTTGGTCGCGCCCATCGTGCGCGCGACGTTGACGAAGTTCGGGTTGACGTTGTCGATCTGGTTGATCGTCGCCAGCACCATGTGGAAGAACAGCGCGATCACCACCATGAAGATCGCCGGCCGATTGCCGATGCCGAACAGGAAGATCGCCACCGGTAGCCAGGCGATCGGCGAGACCGGCGCGAGCAGCGTCACGGTCGGCAGGGTCAGCCGCTCGAACAGCACGCAATAGCGGATGGCGACCCCGGTCGAGATCGCCAGGCTCGCGGCGATCGCGAGGCCGGCGACGACGCGGCCGGTGGTGGCGAGGATCGTATAGAAGACCGCGAGCGCCGGCGGCGGGCCGCTATCCTGGCCGACGCCGACCGTCCAGCGGCTCACCGTGTTGAAAAACTTCGCTTGCTCGGCGATCGCGCCGAGAAAGATATGCGGCGGCGGCAGGAGCTTGGGATCGGCCCAGCCGAGCGCCCAGCACAGCTCCCATATCCCGGCGAACAGGCCGAGCGACAGCGCCGTCCACAGCACGCGCGGGGCCACCCGCCGCACCGCGTTCCAGCCCCGCCCCTGGACGAGCGCGGCGGCCGCCCCGGCGACAGACATGCCGGGGCGCGCCGGCGCCCGCGCCAGGCTCGGCTGCTGCTGCGGGACGGCCACGGCCGGGTCAGGCGGCCGATTTGTATTTGAGCTGGTCGTAGATCGGCTTGCTCTCGGCGATCGCCTGTTCGAGCAGGCTCCAGTCGAGCGCGTCGGGCCCCGGCTTGTTCTTGATGTAGCCCATCTCGACCAGCGAGCTGACGCGGTCGAGGATGAACTGGCTCTGGCTGCGGGCATCGACCACCGAAGGCTGCTTCGCCATCGCGATGCGCGCGTTTTCGAGCGAGGTCTTGTAGTAGGGCCCGACCAGGAGCTTCAGCACGTCCTCCGGCTGGGTCTCGGCCATGTGCTGCGCCTTCAGCATGCCCTTGATCAGCGACTTGATGCCGCCCGGGTTCTCCTTGATCAGGCTGGTGCGCACCGCGAGGACGCAGTCGGTGTAGCCCTTGCCGTAGATGTCGGTGCCGTCGGACAGCATGACGCTGCCCTTGACGTCGTTGAGCAGCGCGGTGCCGTAGGGCTCGATCGTGCAGATCATGTCGAGCGCCCCGGCCTTGAACGCCTCGACCGCTTCCGGGGTGTTGCCCATGTAGCGCACGTTGATGTCGCGGAAGCTGACATTGTGCTTCTTCAGCCAGTCATAGGGCAGCACTTCGAGCGTATCCATCTGGAAGGTGCCGAGCGTCTTGCCCTTGAGCTTGGCGGGCGTGTCGAGCCCGGGCTGGGCGACGAGGACGCAGCCCTGGATGCCGCCGCCGCCGACGATCTTGACCGGCGCGCCCTTGTCGTAGAGCGCGATGAAGCTGGTATAGGGGATGAGCGCGGCATCGACCTGCCCGGCGCCGAGAAAGGTCACCATCTCGGCGCTGGTCGGGGTGACGACGAAGTCGAGGATGACCCCGTCCTCCTGCGCCATCTGCTTGGCCTCGGTGAGGAAGTAGTTGAGGTTGCAGAAGCCGCTGCCATGCACCGATTTGATGTGCGATTCCGCAGCATGCGCGTGGCCGCCCCAGGCGCCGGCAACGGCGATCGTCAAGGCGCCGGTCGCCCCGGCGCGCAACAGGCTGCGCCGGCTGAAATCGCTCGCCGCGAGCGCCGCCAGCGGCGACGGTCCGATCCGCTCACACATCGAAAGCCTCCCCGTTCATTGGTCCTCGGCCATTGCTACTCGGCGCTACGCAATCGGCGTGCCAGCGACCGCGGCGCCGCCGGCTCGCCGGCCTGGTCGACCCGGGCGTTGCGCCTGCCTACATAAAAGGCACCCTCGCGCGGAAACCGCACCGGCCGAGATGAGCCTCGATCCCGCCCAACCCGACCTCTTCGCGCCGCCCGACCGCGTCGCTCCGCCGGCGCTCGCCGGGCTTTCGGTCGTCGCCGAACTCGTCACCCCGGACGAGGAGCGTGCGCTGATCGCCGCCATCGAGGCGACCGGGCTGGCGCCGTTCCGCTTTCATGGCTGGCTCGGCAAGCGGCTCACCGCCTCGTTCGGCTGGCACTACGATTTCGCCTCGGCGCGCCTCGGCCCGGCGGCGCCGATCCCCGACTGGCTGCTGCCGCTGCGCGGGCGTGCGGCGGGCTTCGCCGGGCTCGACCCGGAGGCGCTGGCCCAGGCGCTGCTGATCCGCTACGACCCCGGCGCCGGGATCGGCTGGCACCGCGACCGGCCGGTCTTCGAGCATGTGATCGGGACGTCGTTCGGCGCGCCGGCGACGATGCGCTTCCGCCGCCGCCGTCCCGGCGGGTTCGACCGCGACGCGCTGCCGCTGATGCCGCGCGGCGCCTACCACCTCACCGGCGAGGCGCGGCACCGCTGGGAGCACAGCATTGCGCCGCTGCCCGCGACGCGCTGGGCGATCACCTTCCGCAGCCTGTCGGCGCAGGGCCGCCGGCTGATCGGCCGAAGCGCCATCGATTTTTGTTGAATCGCCTTCGCCCCCTTGGCCGGGCTTGGCCCGCGCGTCTAGCAGGGCTCAGGCCCCGGCGGCGAGCGCGTCGAGCCGCTCGGCGAGGCGGCCGAGCGCCCAGTCGCGCGCCAGCGCGGCGGCCCGCGCCCATGTCGGCGCCTGATCGTCGAGCGGCGGCAGCGGGGCTTCCGGGTCCATCGCCGCGATCCGCCGGTAGAGGCGCAGCTCCTCGGCCTGCAGCGGGAACTGCCCGGCGGCGAGCGCCGCCTCGAGCGTGCCGAAACGGCGCAGCAGCAACGCCGCGCCCTTGGCGCCGACGCCGCGCGCCCCGGGCAGCCGGTCCGACGGATCGCCGCGCAACGCGATGAAATCGGGCACCTGGCGCGGCTCGACGCCGTAGCGCGCGCGGACCTCGGCGGGGCCGATCCGCGCCATCTCCCCGGCGCGCACCGGATGCAGCACGGTGACCGTGTCGGCGGCGAGCTGGAAGGCGTCTCGGTCGCCGCTCGCCACCAGGCAAAGCCCGCCTCGCCGGGCCTCCGCGGCGACCGCCGCGGCGAGGAAATCGTCGGCCTCGTAGCCGGCGGCCTTGGCGTTGGCGAAGCCGCAGGCGGCGACGAATTGCGGCAGCGCGTCGAGCTGCTCGACCAGCTCCGCGTCGAACTGCCTGCCGCCCTGATAGCCGGGGAAAAGCTGCTGGCGATAGGTCGGCGCGCCCAACGTATCCCAGCCGACCAGCACGGCGCGCGGCGCTTCGCTCTCGAAGAGCCGCAGCAGGAAATTGGCGAAACCGACGATCGCCCCGCCGCCGCGGCCGTCGGCGCGGCGGATCGACTTGGGGAGCGCGTGATAGGAGCGGTGCGCGAACGAATCGCCGTCGACGACGAGCAGCGGGCGGTTCGGGGCAGGCATCGGTCGTCGCGCTCGCGCTCGGTGAACCGGGAATGACGATAGCATCCGGCCGTTTGCCGTCGCCGGCTCAATGTTGCGAGGCCTTCGCTTGGCAGACCCGCTGGTCATCACCATCGCTCACCGGCTCGGCCGCGACGAGGCGAAGCACCGGATCGAGCGCGGGCTCGGCCAGGTCCGCGCGCAGGCGGCGCCGTTCGTCGGCGCGCTCGACCTGCACTGGACCGGCTATCGCCTCGACCTCGCCGCGGCGGCGCTCGGCCAGCGGATCGAGGGCTGCGTCGAGATCGAGGACGCGCTGGTGCGCGTCACGCTGGGCCTGCCCGCGCTGCTGCGCCTCATCGCCGGCACGATCGGATCGCGCGTGCAGGGCGCGGCACACCGGCTGCTCGACAAGCCGGGCGGCTAGCCACCCTGCGCGGCGCGGATCGCCGCCAGCACGCGCGGCGCGGTGATCGGCGTCTCGTTGACCTCGGCGCCAATCGCCGCCAGCGCGTCGCGCACCGCGTTGGCGATCGCCGCGGGCGGCGCCACCGCGCCGCCCTCGCCCATGCCCTTGATGCCGTATTCGGTGGCGACCGCCGGGGTGTGCAGATGGCCGATGCGGATGTCGGGCACCTCGAAGGCGCCCGGCAGATGATAGTCGAGCAGCGTCGCGGCGAGCGGCTGACCGTAGATGTCGTAGGGAATCTCCTCGCACATCGCGGTGCCGATGCCCTGCACGACGCCGCCGCGGATCTGGCCGTCGACCAGCATCGGGTTGACCATCGTGCCGCAATCCTCGGCGACCGCGAAATCGAGAAGCTCGACCGCCCCGGTCTCGGGATCGACCGCGACCAGCGCGGCGTGCGTCGCATAGGAATAGACGCCGGTGCTGATCGCCGGCTCGTAGGTCGCGGTCGCGTCGAGCAGCGGGTCGACGCCGGGCGGCAATCCGTCCATCCGCAGATGCGCGACCCGGCCGATCTCGGCGATCGTCACCGCGCGACCCTGCGGACCGACCACCGCGCCGCCGGCGCAACGCACCTCCGCCACCTCGCATTGCAGCAGATGCGCGCCGATCCGCAGCAGCTTGTCGCGCAGCATCCGGCTGGCGCGCGCCACCGCGCCGCCCGACATGATCATGCTGCGCGAGGCGAAGGTGCCGAAGCCGAAGGCGGTGCTTTCGGTGTCGCCGTGCCTGACCGAGATGCGCGCCGGGTCGATGCCGAGCTCGTGGTGGGCGATCTGCGACAGCGCGGTCTCGAGCCCCTGGCCGTGCGACTGGATGCCGACCATCAGCACCAGGCTGCCGTCGGTCAGGATGCGCGCCGTGCAGCTCTCGAACCCGGGGATCACCGAGGCGCCGCGCGCCGCGAACTCGGCGGCGCCGTGCCCGGTCTGCTCGACAAAGCTGCCGAAGCCGACGCCGATGAGCCGGCCGTCGGGCTCGCCGCGCTGCTGCCGCTCGCGGATCCGCGGCAGGTCGATGAGCTCGGCGCAGAGCTTGACCGCGGCCGGATAGTCGCCGCTGTCGTAGCGCAGCCCGGTCACCGAGGCGAACGGCATCGCCGCGGCCGGGATCATGTTCTCGACGCGCACCGCGAGCGGGTCGCGGCCGACCGCGCGCGCCACCTCGTCGATCGTGCGCTCGATCGCGAAGCAGGCGCCGGGGCGGCCGACGCCGCGATAGGGGCCGACCGGAGCCTTGTTGGTCGCGACGGTGAGGAAGCGCGCCCGGTAGTTGGCGATCCGGTAAGGGCCCGGCAGCACGCGCGCCGCCATGTTGGCCTCGTGGTACGGGCCCTGCGGCCACATCCCGTAGGCGCCGGCATCGACGACGATTTCGGCGTCGACGCCGAGGATGCGCCCGCTGCGGTCGGCATAGGCGGTGATCTTGTAGTGCTGGTCGCGGGTGTGCGCGCCGGTCAGCAGGTGCTCGCTGCGCTCCTCGACCCAGCGCACCGGCCGGTCGAGCGCGAGGGCGAGCGCGGCGAGGATGATCTCCTCGGGATAGAGCCGCGCCTTCGGACCGAAGCCGCCGCCGACATCGGGCGCGACGACCCGGATCTGGCGCTCGTCGAGCCCGAGCAGCTCGGCGAGCGCGACCCGCACGGTATGCGGCGTCTGGGTCGAGGCCTGCACCACCACCTCGTCGAGCCGGTGGTCGCGATAGGCGAGCACGGCGCGGCCTTCCATCGGCGACCCCGACTGCCGGTTCATCCGGAACTCGCGGGTGACGGTGACCTCGGCTTCGCGCGCCGCCGCGTCGATGTCGCCGCCGGCGATCGCGCTTTCGAGGAACAAATTGTCGCCCCACGCCTCGTGCACCAGCGCCGCGCCGCGCAGTTGCCGGCGCGCATCGACCACCGCATCGAGCGGCTCGTAATCGACCTCGACCATCGCCGCGAGGTCCTCGGCCTCGGCGCGGCTCGGCGCGACGCAGGCGGCGATCGCCTCGCCGACATAGCGCGCCTTGTCGGTGGCGAGCGGCGACCAGTCGGGCGAGCGCGCCCCCGCCGAGTGGGTCAGGATGCGGATCGGCCGGAGGCGCGGCAGGTCGGCGGCGGTAAACACCCGGCCGCGCGCCTCGGGCGGCACGGCGATGCCGCGGATGCGCGCGTTGGCGTGCGGGCTGCGCACGAAGACCACCACCTGCACGTCGGGCATCCGGATATCCGACACGAACTGGCCGCGCCCGCGCAGGTGGCGCCAATCCTCCTTGCGCCGCAACGAGGCGCCGATGCCGAGGCCGCTGCCCGCCGTCTCCGGTTTCATCCGCCGCTCCCTCGCCGCGACCCGATACGCAAAGTGTGAAGCACAGGCCGGCCAATTGCACCAGCACATCGCGTGCCGCGGCTTGCGTCGCCGTCCCGTCGCCATCCCGTCGCCGTCCCGTGTTGACAAAGGCGTATATGCGCCTATATCAGCGCATATACGCTTATGGGGGAAGACGATGGCCACCGACCAAGCCCTTCTCAGAACCGCGACGACCCCCGCCGCGCCGGTCCGCGATCTGCGGCGCCACGCGAAACGGCTGGCACCGGCCGTGCTGGCCTTGCTGATCGGCGCCGGCGCGGTCGCCTACGGCCAGCACTGGTGGGCGGTCGGCCGCTTCATCGAGACCACCGACGACGCCTATGCCGGCGGCAATGTCACGCCGGTTTCGCCGCATGTCGCGGGCTTCGTCGGCGAGATCCTCGTCGCCGACAATCAGCGCGTCACCGCCGGCGAGGTGCTGATCCGGCTCGACGACCGCGACTTCAAGGCCGCGCTCGCTCATGCCAAGGCGGTCGCCGCGGCGCGCCAGGCGGCGGTCGACGGGCTCGCCGCCAAGCGCGTGCTGCAGGAAGCGATGATCCGCCAGGCCGAGGCCGAGCTGACGGCGAAGACCGCGGCCGCCGGCTTTGCCGGCCAGGACGAGCTGCGCTACCGGACGCTGGCGACCACCCCCGCCGGCTCGCTGCAGAACGCGCAGCGCGCCGAGGCGAACGGCGCGGCGGCGCGGGCCACCGTCGCGGCGGCCGCCGCGGCGCTCACCGCGACGCGGCAGCAGCTCGGCGTGCTCGACGCCGACATCGCCGAGGCGCGCGCCGACCTGGCGCAGGCCGAGGCCGATGTCGAGACCGCGCAGCTCAACCTCGGCTACACCGAGATCCGCGCGCCGATCGACGGCTATGTCGGCAACCGCGCCGCGCAGGTCGGCGCCTATGTCGCGAGCGGCGCCTATCTGTTGAGCGTGATCCCGTCACGGGGGTTGTGGATCGACGCCAACTTCAAGGAGGACCAGTTGGCGCGGATGGTGCCCGGCCAGCCCGCGACCGTGGTCGCCGACGTGCTGCCGGGTCGCGTCTTCCACGGCCATGTCGCGAGCCTGGCGCCCGGCACCGGCGCGGTGTTCAGCGTTATCCCGCCGGAGAACGCCACCGGCAACTTCACCAAGATCGTGCAGCGCGTGCCGGTGCGCATCGTGCTCGACGACGGCGAAGCGCAGCTCGGCGCGCTGCGGCCCGGGCTGTCGACCACGGTCAGCGTCGACACCCGGCCCGCTGCGCCGGCCGCGGAGTGACCCCCGATGGCCGCGTCGAGCATCGCCTTCCTGCGCAGCATCCTGCCGTTCATCGTGATGTGCTTCGGCGGCTTCATGGCGCTCCTCGACATCCAGATCGTCGCCTCTTCGCTGCAGCAGATCGGCGGCGGCCTCTCGGTGACGGTGGCCGTCGACGAGCGCCCGGACGCGCCGTGAGCGCAGCGGCCGCTGTCCTCGCGCCGCCGCCGGCGCGGCCGGCGCCCGCCGTGGTACCGGCGCCGGTGACGGAGCTGCCGCTGGCGGCGAAGGTCTTCG
>DATJOB010000054.1:0-14794 GCA_035507475.1 Allostellaceae bacterium
AGATTCAGCCGTTCGAGCAGTTCGAGCGCCAGCGGATGGACAGCCCCTTTCGGGAAGCTCCCTGCGCTGAACCCGCGAAATCGTCCCTTGCCCCAATGCTCGACTAAGACTTCGGCCAGGATGCTCCTGGCCGAGTTGCCCGTGCATAGAAAGAGGACGTTGTAGGTCCGGTCGGTCACGGCTTGCGCGCTTCGACGGTCGCCGAGGCCACATAGTTCTCGATCCCGCGACCGGGTGCCCATGTCGCAATGAGCTCGCGGCTCTCCGGCTTGACCGTAATCGAGATGTCGGTGAAACCGGAATCCCGGAGCCATGCTTCGACGCGCTCGACCGACGCGGCCCCCGCCACGCAGCCGCACACGAGGGCGCTGTCCGCCTGCAGCTCGGCCGGCAGCGGCGCGGTGTTGACGACATCGGAGATCGCGATCCGGCCGCCCGGCTTCAGCACCCGGAAGGTCTCGCGGAACACCTGCGCCTTGTCCGGCACCAGATTGATGACGCAGTTCGAGATCGCCACGTCGGCGGTATTGTCGGCGACCGGCAGATGTTCGAGCTCGCCGAGCCGGAATTCGACGTTGGCCGCGCCGATCCGGGCGGCGTTGGCGCGCGCCTTGGCGAGCATCTCATGCGTCATGTCGATGCCGATGACGCGCCCGTTCTGGCCCACCTGCTGCGCCGCGAGGAAGCAGTCGAACCCGGCGCCGCTCCCCAGGTCGAGCACGACTTCTCCGGGTTTCATCGCCGCGATCGCCTGCGGATTGCCGCAGCCGAGGCCGAGATTGGCGCCGTCCGGGGCCGCCGCCAGCTCGGCCGCCGAATAACCCATCGCGCGGCCCTTCTCCTCGTGGGAGGCTGTCGGGCCGCAGCACGACGTCGTCGGCGCGCAACAGCCCGCGGCTTCGCCGCTCGCGATGCCCGCATAGCGGGCGCGCACCATGGCCTTGATGTCGGCGTCTTGCATCGGGCGGTTCTCCAATCAGGCTGCGTCGGTATCGGGTTGGGGGATAGCGCCGCACGACGCGGCGGGGTCGCAGACCGGCGCGGTCGACACGCCCTGGCCGCAGCAATTCTCGGTCAGGTAGCCGAGAAGGTCGTTCATTGCGCCGTATTCGGCGGAATAGATGAGCTGCCGGCCCAGCCGGCGCTGGGTGATGAGCCCGGCGTGCTGGAGCTCCTTGAGGTGGAAGGTCAGCGACGCCGGCAGCACGCCGAGCCGGTCGGCGATCATCCCCGCCGGAAGCCCTTGAGGGCCGACCGTGACCAGCAGGCGAAACAGATCCAGCCGGGTTTCCTGGCTCAGTGCGCCGAGCGCGGAAAGCGCCGATTTTTTCTCCATGTCGCGCACCGTCCGTTATTCTGACGAATGTCAAAATAAGCGGTCAGCCGGCGACGGTCAATGATATTTTGCCGATTATCAAATTACAGGAAAAGGGGGCGCGCTAAGCCGCCGTGAGGATTGCCGCGGCGGCGTCGGCGAAGACCTGCGCGCCGAGCACGATGTCGGCCTCCTTGGTGTCCTCGGACCAGTGGTGGCTGATCCCCTTGAGGCTCGGGATGAACATCATGCCGGCGCGCAGCCGGTGCGAGATCACCTGCGCGTCGTGGCCGGCGCCGCTCGGCATCCGCAGATGGCCGCCGGGGACGCGGTGCTCGGCCGCCGCCTCGATCGCGTCCTGAAAGCGCGGGTCCATCATCCGCGCCTCGGTCTGCGACAGATCCTCGACCGCGACGCGGCACGGACCGGCCGCGTCGGCGGCGGCCGCCAGCTCCTGGAGCGCGGCGGCGAAGCGCTCGAGCACGCGCACGTCGAGGTCGCGGAACTGGACCTGCATCTCGGCGCGGCCCGGCACGATGCTCGGCGCGTTGGGGTCGAGCAGCATGCGGCCGATGGTCCATACCGTGCGCGGCCCGGCGAGCCCGGCGAAGCGGTCGTGGATTTGCGTCGCCAGCCGCATGATCGCGACCCCGGCGTCGCGGCGCCGCGCCATCTGCGTGGTGCCGGCGTGGTTCTGCTGGCCGGTGACGACGACGCGGAAATTCCAGATGCCGACGATGCCTTCGACGATGCCGATGCGCAGGCCGCGCGAATCGAGCGTGTCGCCCTGCTCGATATGCGCTTCGAGATAGCCGAGATAGCGCGCCGGATCGACCGCGATGCGCGGTTTGCCGGCAAACCCCGCTTCAGCCAGCGCGTCGCGCAGCCGCCTGCCGTCGCGGTTCTGCGCGGCGTCGATTTCGCTTTCGTCGAGCCGCCCGGTGAACGAGCGGCTGCCGAGCATGTTGCCGTAATGCCCCTCCTCGTCGGCCCACGCGACCGTCTCGATCCCGAGCCCGGCGAGCGCCGGCGCGGCGGCGAAGGCGCGCGCCAGCTCCAGCGCATAGACGACGCCGAGCGCGCCGTCGAGCCAGCCGCCGCGCGGCTGCGTCTCGCTGTGCGAGCCGACGAGAAGGCGCCGGCTCGCCCGCTCGGCACGACCGAAGACATTGCCGATGCCGTCGATCACCGGTGCGAGCCCGGCCTCGGCGTATTTCTCGGCGAGCCACTGGCGCGAGGCGACATCGACCGCGGAATAGGTCGGGCGATCGACGCCGGTCTCGTAGCGCCCGAACTCGGCGAGCCGCTTCAGATCGGCGAGGAGGCGATCGCCGTCGATCGTCGGCCCATCGGTCTTTGGCATCAGCGGGCAACCTTTCAGCGAATTAATCGGCAGGCGCGGGGAGCCGCGCCGGGGGGCGCGCGTATCCTAGACGAGAATGGCTTCGGCCGCGCGATTGTCCGCCGGCCCAGCCCTTCGACGGCGATCTCGGGAGAACGGGTATGAACAAGTCGACCCTGGCCGGGGCCGCGCTGATCGCGGCGGCGGCCGTGACCGTACCGGTCATCGCCTGGTCGGCCGGCGACGGCGATCAGGCTCAGCAGCCGCAGCAGCAACAGCAATGGGCGCCGCAGGGCGGCCGCCCGGGCATGGGCGGGAACATGGGTGGCAACATGGCCGGAAACATGGGTGGCCCGATGATGCATCACGGCTGGATGGGCCGGATGATGCGCGGCGACCGCTCGCCGCAGCAGGCCTGCGAGGACCGCGTCGCCCGGCGCGCCGGGTTCGTCGCCTATATCGGCGTCAAGCTCAACCTGACGGCCGAGCAGAAGCCGCTGTGGGACAAGCTCCTCGCGGCAACCCAGGCGGCGCAGGACAAGGACCGCCAGCTCTGCGCGAGCCTGAAGCCGATGGACCAGCGCGGGCAGGAGACGGTGCTCGACAAGGTCAGCCACCGCGAGCAGATGCTGTCGACCAAGCTGCAGAACCTGCAGCAGGTCCAGCCGGCGCTGCAGGCGCTCTACCAGGCGCTCAACCCGCAGCAGAAGGCGGTGCTCGACCACCCGTTTGACCGCGGCTAGGCGCCGCCCCCCGGCAAGCGGGAAGATAAGCGGCGGCGGCGTGGCTTCAGGGTGAGGCCGCGTCGCCGCGCAGCGTCGGCTTGTAGCCCCGGCGCGGGTATTCCTCGGTGTAGCTGCGCAAGCCGTGATGGCTCGCCTCGCGATGCGGGTGGGCGCGCAGCTTGGCGACATCGATGTCGATCCCGAGCCCCGGCGCGGTCGGCAGCTCGACCCAGCCGCCGTCGCGCTGCGGGCCGGCGGTGGCGATCTCCCGGCAGCGCTCCTCGAAATTGACGAAATACTCGGTGATCTTGAAGTTGGGGATCACCGCCGAGACCGCGACCGTCGCCGCGAGCCCGATCAGCGGCGAATTGTAGTTGTGCGGCGACATCACGACCGCCTGCGGCTGGGCCATCGCGCAGATGTCCATCAGCGCCGAAATGCCGCCGATCGCGCAGATGTCGGGGTTGAGGATGTCGGCGGCGCGCCGCGCCAGACACTCGAAGAACGATTCCTTGGTGTAGAGCGCCTCGCCGGTGACGATCGGGATGTTCACCTTGTCGCGCACCTCGGCGAGGAGCGCGAGATTGTCGGCAAGGCACGGCTCCTCATACCATTCGATGCCGAGTTCCTCGAGCCGGCGGCCGATGCGGATCGCGTGCGCCGGCGCGAAGCGGCGGTGCGCCTCGACGAGGATCTCGAACTCCGGCCCCAGCGCCTCGCGCATCGCCGCGACGTAGCGGATCGCGAAATCCTCGTCCTGGCGGTCGACATGGGTGCGCCAGGGTCCGGGGAACGGGTCGAACTTGGCGGCGGTGAACCCCATCGCCTTGACTCGGCGGCCGCGCTCGACGCCCTCCTCGATGGTGCTGCGCCCGGCCCAGCCATTGGCGTAGACGCGAACCCGCTCGCGCGACGGTCCACCGATCAGGTTGTAGACCGGCAGGCCGGCGATCTTGCCGATGATGTCCCACGAGGCGATCTCGATCGCCGCCCAGGCCGACAGCAGCTCCATCGAGCCGCGCTTGATCGCGAAATCGTCGAACATGATCTGGCCGGTATGGCGGATGTTGAACACCGGCCGGCCGATGACGTGCGGCGCCATCTTGTCGATCAGCGTGGCGATCACCTCCTCGCGCCCGTGGGTGACGTAGGCCTCGCCCCAGCCGTAATGGCCGTCGCCGGTCTCGACCCGGCAGAACAGCAGGTTCTTGGCGCTGCCGGTGCCGAGGATGAAGGTTTCGATGCGCGCGATGTCCATCGGTGGTCCTCCGGCGAGGTCGGTCTCGTCCGAGCCTCGGACAAACCCGCGCATCCTGTCAAACCGCGCCCGGCTTGAGCCGCGCGACAGGTCGTGGCTAAATAACGTGCAAGTTGAAAGACGCGCCGCAGGCGCGCATCAGGGAGGACTGCCATGATGTTCCGGAATTCGGTTGGCGCGTTATTGGCTGCGGCCTGTGCCGCGATCGTGCTGCCGGTGGCGGGCAGTCACGCGCAGACCGCGCAGCCGCCCGCCGCGGCACCCGCCGCTCCCCCGGTCGCGGCACCCGCCGCGCCGCCGGCGACTCCCGCCGCCGCGCCGCCGCCGGCTGCCCAGGCGCCGACGCTCGGCGGCCACGTGCCGCAGGCCGAGGGGCAGCCGTCATGGCGCGAAGGCATGACGCCGGAGCAGGCGAGCTCGCCGCTCCACCCGAACATCCCCAACATGCTCGGCCACCCGGCGAGCGAGATAAAGCTCGACCAGATCAAGCTGCCGCCCGGCTTCAAGATCGAGCTGTGGGCGGGCGACCTCCAGGAGGCGCGCTCGATGGCGCTCGGCGCCAAGGGGACGCTGTTCGTCGGGCAGCGCGTCCATGACGGCGTCTTCGCCATCATCGACAAGGGCGACCACCGCGAGGTCAAGAAAATCCTCAGCGGCCTCAACTCGCCGAACGGGGTCGCCTTCGCCAACGGCACGCTGTTCGTCGCCGAGCGCGAGCGCATCCTGCGCTACGACGATATCGAGAACCATCTCGACAACCCGCCGGCGCCCAAGGTGGTGATCGACGGCCTGCCGCACCAGGACGGGCATTTCTGGAAATTCATGGTGATGGGGCCGGACGGCTGGCTCTATTTCAACCAGGGCTCGCCGACCAACCTGACGATGCCGAGCTACGTGCAGGCGGCGATCCTGCGCGTCCAGCCCGACAAGCACATCATGGAGATCTATGCCCAGGGCGTGCGCAACAGCGTCGGCATGGCGTTCAGCCCGCTCACCAGGCAGCTCTGGTTCACCGATAACGGGCGCGACTGGCTCGGCGAGGACGAGCCGTCGGACGAGCTCAACCATGCCGCCGCGAAGGGCGAGAATTTCGGCTACCCGTTCTGCCACCAGGGCGACATCCTCGACCCGGTCTACGGCAAGTATGCGAGCTGCGACGATTTCGTCCCGCCCGACGTCAAGCTCGGGCCGCACGTCGCCTCGCTCGGCATGCGCTTCTACACCGGCAAGATGTTCCCGCCCGACTGGAAGAACAACATCATCATCGCCGAGCACGGCTCGTGGAACCGCACCGTCAAGTCGGGCTACAACCTGACGCGCATCGTGCTCAACCCGGCCGGGACCAAGGTGGTCAGGAGCGAGGTGTTCCTCAGCGGGCTCCTCGACGGGCAGAACATCCTCGAGCGGCTGGTCGATGTGCAGGTGATGCCGGACGGCGCGCTGCTCGCTTCCGACGACTGGAACGGCGCGGTCTACCGGATCACCTACAAGAAGCCGTGAGCCCGGCCGCGGCGCTTCTCGCCGCCGCGTGCTGCGCGCCGATCCTCGCCGCCGCGCCGGCCGCGGCCTACGACGCCGAGGCCGGCCGGCAGAAGGCCGCGGCGGCTTGCGCGCCGTGCCACGGCGAAGCGGGGGTCTCGGAACAGCCGACGGTGCCCTCGCTCGCCGGCCAGGGCAACGACTACGTCGTGCTCGCGCTCTACCAGTTTCGCGCGAAGCACCGGCCGTCCGAGGTGATGGAGCCGCTCGCCGCGCCGCTCACCGACAACGACCTCGGCAACCTCGCGAAATATTTCAGCGGGCTGAAGCCGTGGAGCCCGGCGCGGCGGTCGAGCGAGGCGGCGCTGGCGGCGGGACCGGCGCTGGCGCAGCAGAAGAACTGCGTGCAATGCCATAACGGGCCCGGGCTCAGGGGCCAGGACAGCGTGCCGCGCATCGCCGGTCAGCAGATCGAGTACCTCAAGGCGCAGCTGCACCTCTTCAAGGCGCAACGGCGCGGCGACATCGACGGCAACATGACCGCGGCGGCGCAGGAGCTGAGCGACCAGGACATCGCGACGCTGGCCGATTACATCTCGGGCCTGGCGACACCCTGACGCGCCGGCCGCAGCGCGATGACACGCCTCGTCCTCGCCGCCCTGCTGCTCGCGCTCGCCACCACGGCGGCGCTGGCCCAGGAGAGCCCCGAGCTGCCGGCCAATACCGGCCAGCCGGCGCCGTTCTTCTACAAGGGCAAGGGACCGGGCCGCGACAACAGCTATGTCGAGCGCTACGAGGAGGACTACAGCTACCTGCGCGACCCGACGCTCTCGACCGATCCGTTCGACCCGCTCAAGTTCATTCCGCTCGACGCGGCGGGCGATTCCTATCTGACGCTCAACGGCGAGACCCGGTTCCGCTACGACAACACCGACCACAAGAACTTCAATATCGCGACCGGGGCGACGCCGGGCCGCATCCCGAGCTTCACCCCGGCCACCGGCACCTCGACCAACGAGCTCTACAAGCAGCGCTACGAGCTCGGCGCCGATCTCCATCTCGGGCCCTATCTGCGCTTCTACGGCGAGCTCTATCACGGCCAGCAGACCGGGCACGACGTGGGCCCGACCGTGCCCGGCAATCTGCGCGACGAGCTCGGCCTGGTGAACGGGTTCGGCGAGCTCTACGACGCGACCGACACCACCAGGACCGGGCTGCGCGCCGGACGGCAGGAAATCTTCCTCGGCAACGACTTGCAGGTCCGCGCCAATGTCTCGACCAACCTGCCCTCGCCGGTGTTCGACGGGTTCCGCGCCTATCGCGACTGGGGCTTCGCGCGGGTCGACGCGTTCGTCTGGAACGTCGTCGATTTCGAGAACGGCGTGCTGCAGGACAAGGACAACGCCCACACCAATCTCTGGGGCCTGTACGGCAGCTACGACCTGCCGCGTTTCGCGTTCGGCGGGCTCCCGGCGAAGACCTCGGCCGACCTGTTCTATCTCGGCTGGCGTTCGGACCCGTTCGCCAACGGCAAGGGCTCGGCGATCTACGACGACGCGGCGCTGATGACCGGCGCCAAGATCGTCGCCGCGACCGGCGCCGGCTTCGTCGCCAGCCAGGACCACCGCGACACTTTCGGGCTGCGCTATTACGGCAGCCTGGGCGACATCGATTTCGACTGGCAGGGGGCCTATCAGACCGGCAGCTACGCCGGGCTCACAGTCGCCGCCTTCGCCGCCAACACCGATACCGGCTACACCTTTCACGACCTGCCGTGGAAGCCGCGCATCGGCGCCCATGCCGACATCGCCTCGGGCGGCGCCGACAAGGCGGCGGGGACGATCAGCACCTATCAGCCGATGTACCCGAACACGCAGTATTACGTGCCGAACAACGAGTTCGCGCCGACCAATTTCTACGATTTCGCGCCGCGGATCAGCGTGCGGCCGCTGCCCACCGTGACCGCCGAATACTACTATTCGTTCCTGTGGCGCTATTCCGAGGCCGACGCGATCTACACCGGCGCGCCGTGGCCCGGCGGCAACGGCCAGAACAATTTCGCCGCGACCGTGCTGGCGCCGGGCCGCAGCATCGGCCGCCAGTCGGACCTGCGCGTCAGCTGGGAGATCAACCCGCATCTGCTGACGCTGTTCGAGTTCGGGATTTTCGACCCCGGCTCGGCGATCCGCACCGCCGGCGGCCGCGTGACGACCTATCTCGACGCCAATGTCACGTTCAAGTTTTGAGGCCGCCGGGCAGCTTCAGGCGGCGGCCCAGGCCTCGACGTCGAGAAAGGTGCTCTGGTAGGTCGCGCCCTCGCCGAGATCGGTGTAGCGGTCGGAGACCAGCATGTTGACCGTGCCGTCGACGGTCTCCGCATCCGATCGCTGGCCGGGGACGAAGGCGACACCCGGCCCGACCTCGTCGCTGACCTTGAGCACGAGGCCGACCGCGCCGCGCTCGTTGAAGAGCCGCACCCGCGTGCCGTCGGCGAGGCCGCGCCGCGCCGCCTCGGCCGGATGGAGGATGCAGAGCGGCACGCCCTCGCGGCGGCGCAGAAAGTCGACCCCGGCATAAGCGGTGTGCGCCTGGAAATAGCCGGGCGAGGTCAGCAGGCGCAGCGGCCAGCGCGCGGCGTCGCGTTCCTCCTGCGGGTCGGGCCGCCAATCCGGCATCGCCGGGAGCCCGGCCTCCGCCATCTGCGCCGAATAGAATTCGAGCCGGCCGGACGGCGTCTTGAAGACCTGGCCTTCGCCCGGCGCCAGGCTCACCGGTCCCTGGCGCAGCCGCGCCGTATCGAGCCCGGCGGTGGCGCCCTTCGCGCCGTCGAGCAGCGCCGCCAGCGCCGCCTGCGGCGTCGCGCGGTAGATCGGCAGGTCGAGCCCGAGCCGCCGCGCCAGGTCCTGCGCCAGCCGGAAGTTCGAGCGCGCCTCGCCCTGCGGCGCGACCGCGGCCTCGCCCCATTGCAGGTAATAGGCGCCATAGGCGCGGTAGACGTCCTCGGTCTCGAGATAGGTGGCGGCTGGCAGCACGATGTCGGCGTAGCGCGCGGTGGCGCTGAGGAACGGGTCGTGCACCACGGTGAACAGGTCCTCGCGCATCAGCCCGCGGCGCACCGCACCGGCGTCGGGATTGGTCACCGCCGGATTGTTGGCGGCGACGAACAGCGCGCGGATCGGCGGGTCGGCGAGGTTGAGGAGCGCATCGCCGAGCCGCAGATGGTTGACCGTGCGGGCCGCATCGGGGGAAGCGCCGGTCGGGTTGCGCAGCGCGTCGAAATTGAGCTCGTAGACGGCGCCGGTCAGCAGCAGCGCGCCGCCGCCGCGCCTTCCGTAGGCCCCGGTGACGCCGGGCAGCAGCGCCACCGCGCGCAGCGCCTCGCCGCCGCGCGCCAGCCGGGTCATGCCCTCGCCAAGGCGGATGAACGAGCGCGGCGCGGCGCCGTACATCGTGGCGAAGCGCTCGATATCGGCTTCGGCGAGCCCGGTGATCGCGGCGACGCGCGGCGGCGCGAAGCGCGGCAGCACCTCGGCCTCGAGCCGCTCGAAGCCGAGCGTGTGCGCCGCGATATAGCCGCGGTCGACGAGCCCGTCGCGCGCCAGGACGTGCATCACGCCGAGCGCCAGCGCGGCGTCGGTGCCGATGCGGATCGGCAGGTGCCAGTCGGCCCGCGCCGCGGTGCGGCTGCGCCGCGGGTCGATGACGACGAGCTTGACGCCGCGGTCGCGCAGCGCCTCGACCCGCGCCCAGAAATGCACGTTGACCGCGACGAGATCGGCGCCCCAGGCGACGACGAGATCGCTGTCGTCGACGCTTTCCGGGTCGGCGCCGCCGACTGGGCCGCAGGTCAGGTTCCAGGCCTCCTCGCAGCACGTATCGCAGACCGTGCCGGCGACGAGGCGCGACGCGCCGAGGGCGCGGAAGAGACCGGTCGGCAGGTTGCGGTTCAACAGCCCCTGATGCGCGCTGTAGGCGTAGCCGAGCAGTGCCTCGGGGCCGGATTCGGCGATGATCGCCCGCCAACGCGCGGCGATCTCGTCGAGCGCCTCGTCCCAATCGATCGGCGCGAAGCGCCCCTCGCCCTTGGCGCCGACCCGGCGCAGCGGGGTCTTGAGGCGCTCGGGCGAGTGCACCAGCTCGGCGTCGCGGTTGACCTTGGCGCAGACGAAGCCGGCGGTGAACGGGTGATCGGGGTCGCCCTTGATGCGCGTGACGCGCCCGTCCGCGACCTCGACGAGCAGCGAGCACATGTCGGGGCAGTCATGGGCGCAGACGGCGCGGATCGTGCTCACCCATCCTCCTTTTCGCGCCGGCGAGCGACGCCGGGCTGTTGTGCCCGTTTTGCCGCCCGATGGAAAGTCGGGTCGTCGCGCTTCGCCGGATTCGCGCGCGCTCGCCGGCGCGGCCCGCGGTTCCGCCGCCGGTCGTCGGCACCAGCGCGGGCGCGGGCCCGGCTGTCGCCTTGGTTTTGCTCGCGGCCGGCCCGGCCGCACGAGGCTTCCGGCACCGGCGGCGGGGCCGCGATTGCGCCGCCGTCTGGAGGCAACTAGGTTTTGTCTTCAACAGGTTTGCGGAGCCCCATGGAATCGACCGCGCCGCGCGTCTACTACTGCGCGATCGGGCCGCGCTATGCCCGGATGGCCGAAATCTCCGCGGCCAGCCTGCGCCGGCACAGTCCCGGCGTGCCGATCACGCTGTTCACCGATCAGCCGGTCGCGGCGGGGCTGTTCGACGAGAGCATTGCCGCGCTGCCCGCCGACAACGGCGATTTTTCGATCAAGCTCGAAAAACTGCGCGTGTTTCAGCGCATCGCCCCCGGGCGGGGCCTCTTTCTCGACTGCGACACCTATATCGCCGGCGACATCCGCCCGCTGTTTTCGCTGATGGAGCGCTACGACATCGCGGTCGCCTACGATTTCGGGCGGCACGAGTCGCGACCCTTCGGCACGCACATGAACAGCGGCGTCATCGTCTTCGCCAACAACCGCCGCACCCGCAGGCTGTGGCGGCTGTGGCGCGAGCGTTTCGTCGAGGACCCCTATCTCGGCGATGTCATCCGCGACCAGCCGGCGTTCGAAGCGGCGCTGCCGGCGTCGGGCGCGCGGCTGTTCGTGCTGGCGCCCGAGTTCAACCTGCGGCTCGAGCCGTTCGGCGAGCGGATCGCCGGTCCGGTCAGGATCCTCCACGGTCCGCACGGCGTCATCGAGGACGGGCGCGTCGCCGCGCTCGCGGAATTCCTCAATTCGGAAAGCGGCGTGCGCAGCTACGACTGGGACACCGGCGAGATGCGCATCCTCGAGCGCGTCGCCACGGTCGGCAACGCCCATCTGACGCGGGTCCGGGTGCGCCGGTTCGCGGGCGCCAAGGCGCGGGACAGCGCCGCGCTTTCGGCTATGATCGGGCAGGCGGACGAGGGAGAGGGGCATGCCCGACCTGTTGGAAGCGATCGAGGACGGCGTCGCCTGGCTGACGCTCAACCGGCCGGAGCGGCTCAACGCGCTGTCGCCGGAGATGACCGGCGGGCTCGCCGAGGCGCTGCAGCGGCTGGCGACTGACCGTGCGGTCGGCTGCATTGTCATCACCGGCGCCGGGCGCGGCTGGTGCTCGGGCGGCGACGTCAAGACGATGGAGGCCCGCGGCCGCGACCAGACCGTCGAGGACCGGGCCGAGGGGCTGCGTCGGGCGCATCAGCTTCCGCTCCTGATGCGCAACTGTCCCAAGGTGATCGTCGCGATGATCAACGGCCCGGCCGCCGGCGCCGGACTCGGCCTCGCGCTCGCCTGCGACCTGCGCATCGCCGGCCGGGCGGCGCGCTTCGGCACGGCCTTTGTCCGCATCGGCTATTCGGGCGATTACGGCGGCGCGTGGAGCCTGACCCGGCTGGTCGGCACCGCCAAGGCGCGCGAGCTCTATCTGCTCGGCGACGTGATCGACGCCGAGGAGGCCTTGCGTATCGGCATGGTCAACCGGCTCGTCGACGACGAGCGGCTGCGCGACGAAACCATGGTCCTGGCACGACGCATCGCCGACGGCCCGCGCATCGCGCTCGGCTACATGAAGAAGAACCTGTTCGCCGCCGAGACCGAGCCCTTCGCGGCGGTGCTCGAGCTCGAGGCCGAGCACCAGGCGCGCTGCGCCTTCACCGAGGACCACAAGGAAGCGGTCGCCGCCTTTATCGAGAAGCGCCGCCCGGTCTTCACCGGGAGATGAGGCATGGCCGGGCTTTATTTCGAGGAGTTCAGCGAAGGCCAGGTCTTCGAGCATGCGATGACCCGCACCGTCACCGAGATGGACAACGTGCTGTTCACCACGCTGACGATGAACCCGCAGCCGCTCCACCTCGACGCCGAATTCGCCAAGACCACCGAGTTCGGCCGCCCGCTGGTCAACTCGATCTTCACGCTCGGCCTGGTGATCGGCATCAGCGTCGGCGACACGACGCTCGGCACCACGGTCGCCAATCTCGGCATGAGCGACGTGCGCTTCCCCAAGCCGGTGTTCCACGGCGACACGGTGCATGCGCGCAGCACGGTGATCTCGCTGCGCAAGAGCAAGTCGCGCGGCGATGCGGGCATCGTCGAGTTCGAGCATGTCGGCCTCAACCAGCACGGCGAGACGGTCGCCATCTGTCGCCGCGCCGCGCTGATGCGGTGCAAGCCGGCATAGCGGCCTCGCGCCGGACGCGATTGACGCGCGGCGGCTGCGGCGATAAAGCTGTGCCCATGTCCCGCGCCGCGACCCGCAGCGAACGACGCCGACGCCGCTCCGGCGGCGGGGTTGCGCGCGCGCATCGATCGGTCGGCGGAAAGGCCTGAAGCCTTCCAGGCGAAACCGATCCAAGCGTCGAAGCCCCGCCGGGACCCCGTCGGGGCTTTTTGTTTGTCCTGGGTTCGAGTGCACGACAGAAGCGGTTGAGGAGCAGCGATGGCGACCAACAAGCCGAAAGTGTTCATCGACGGCGAAGCCGGGACGACCGGGCTCGGCATCCGCGCGCGGCTCGAAGCGCTGCCGGCGGTCGCGCTCAGGAGCCTCCCCGAGGCGCAGCGCAAGGACCCCGCGGCGCGGCGCGACATCATGGCCGAGGTCGACGCCGTCATCCTCTGCCTGCCCGACGCCGCGGCCAAGGAGTCGGCGGCGCTCGCCGACAGTCTCGGCAACGCCGCGCCGAAGCTGCTCGACGCGTCGACCGCGCACCGCGTCGATCCCGCCTGGGAATACGGTTTCCCCGAGATGGCCGAGGGCCAGGGCGCGCGCATCGCGCATTCGCGCAAGGTCGCCAATCCCGGGTGCTACCCGACCGGCGCGATCGCCCTCATCCGGCCGCTGGTCGAGGCCGGCCTGGTCCCCGCCGACTACCCGGTCACGATCAACGCGGTGAGCGGCTATTCGGGCGGCGGCAAGGCGCTGATCGCCGCGCATGACGCCGAGGGCGGGCCGGCTTTCGAGCTCTACGCGCTCGGTCTCGAACACAAGCACGTGCCGGAGACCCAGAAATATTGCGGGCTCTCGCGCCGGCCGCTTTTCGTGCCGTCGGTCGGCCATTTCCGCCAGGGGATGCTGGTCTCGGTGCCGCTCCATCTCGACACGCTGCCCGGCCGGCCGAGCGGCGGCGATCTGCGCGCGGTGCTGGCCGAACGCTACCGCGGCGCCGCCTGCGTCGCGGTGGTCGAACCGGCGGCCGACGGCAAGCTCGAACCGGAAGCGCTCAACGACACCAACCGCCTCGAGCTTTCGGTCTACGCCAACGACGCGCAGCGCCAGGCGGTGCTGGTCGCGCGGCTCGACAATCTCGGCAAGGGCGCTTCGGGCGCGGCGGTGCAGAACCTGTCGCTGATGCTCGGGCTCGACGCCTAGCGCCGCGCCGGATGCTGAGCCGCGCGATCCCCGCGACCAGCGAAGCGCTGCCGGTCATCGGGCTCGGCACCTGGCCGATGTTCGATGTCGGCGCCGACCAAGCCTCGCGCGCGCCGCTGCGTGCGGTCGTCGAGCGCCTCGTCGCCGGTGGCGGCACGGTGATCGACACCTCGCCGATGTACGGGCGCAGCGAGGGCGTGGTCGGCGACCTTGTCGCCGGGCTCGGCTATCGCGACAAGGTCTTCCTCGCCACAAAGGTGTGGACCGGCGGACGCGAGCGCGGCATCGCCCAGATGCAGCGCTCGAGCACCCTGCTCAGGAGCCCGGTTGTCGACCTGATGCAGATCCACAACCTGCTCGACTGGCGCACGCATTTGGTGACGCTGCGCGCGATGAAGGCGCGCGGCGACATACGCCATATCGGCATCACCCATTACACGGCCGGGTCGCTCGCCGAGCTGGCCGGCATCGTCGAGCGCGAGGACGGGATCGATTTCGTCCAGTGCGGCTATTCGCTGGCGACCCGCGCGGCTGAGGATCGGCTCCTGCCGGTATGCGCCGTGCGCGGCGTCGCGGTGATCGTCAATCGACCCTTGGAGCGCGGCACGCTGTTCCGCGCGGTGCGCGGCCAGGCGCTCCCCGGCTGGGCGGCCGAGTTCGACTGTGCGAGCTGGGCCCAGCTCTTTCTCAAATACCTGATCGCCGAGCCCGCGGTGACCGTGGTGATCCCCGCCACCAACAAGCCCGACCATATGGCCGACAACCTCAAAGCCGGTCATGGGCGCCTGCCTGACGCGCGCCAGCGCGAGCGGATCAGGCGC
>DATJOB010000055.1:0-7962 GCA_035507475.1 Allostellaceae bacterium
CCATCCGGGCCGGCGATGCAGGTGAGGCCGCGGAAGCCCGAGGTGAAATGGGTATGGCCGAACGAATCCGAGATCGGGTTGGTGTAGAGCACCTCCCAGCCGCGCCGCGCGTCGTTGCGGCGATAGATCGACGGCTTGGCCGCGGCGTAGAGCACGCCGTCGCATTCGGTCATCGACATGGTGCGCGCCTCGGCCGAGACGCGTTCCGGCGTCGGGTCCCAGCGGATCCGGCCGGGCGCGCCGGGGTCGTAGCTGCCGGCATAGACGGCACGGTCGAAATAGCGGTCCTCCGCGCCGCCGGTTGCCGCGAACAGCTTCTCGCGCCCGTCGGCGGTGTCGTAATGCACCGCGAGCGAGCGGATCGGCGTCTGCGTCGGTACCCCGGTATTTTCCCAGACGCCCGGTGCGCGCTGCGTGAAGACGCCGCCATTGCCGCTGTCGAGCCCGACCGCGAGCATCGCGACGTTGGCGCGCGGGAAGCGGACGATCTCCATCGCACTCAAGCGGTGCGCCTGGCCGAAGGCGTATTCCTGGCGCCACTGGCTGCCGCGCGAATCGAGCACCAGCACCTGCGCGTTGCCCGGGCCCGCCGGGCCGCGCTGCTCGTAGCCGGCGGCAAACACGGCCGGCCGGTCCATCCAATAGCCGACGCCGGCATAGAGCCGCCCGCCGAACGCGGTCAGGTTCATCAGCTCGGTGCCGCCGAGGAAGTTGCCGCGCGAATCGTACCCGCCGGCAGCGTAGGACAGCGAATAGGGTTCGGCGGCGGGGCTGCCGGCCGCGCCCTGCGCCGCGGCCCGCGTGCCGAGCACGCCGAGGCCGCCCAGCGCCGAGACCGCGCCCGAACCGAGAAGAGCCTTGAGGATCACGCGCCTGCGCATCGTTGCACCTTTATCCGCTTCGCCCCGCTACTGGCGGCCGGCAGGCCGCCGGCGCTTGCCGCATCGGGCGATCGTAGCAGCTTGTGTTTCGCGCCGAAAATGCCGGCGGCTCTCATCGCTTGGCGGCCGATGGCGCAGCCGCTGCGGTCAATCCCGCGTCACAGCCGGTCAACGCCGCAAAAACCGCTTTCGCACCGTACAGGCCCCGTCAATTCCCGTGCCGGCGGACGCTCGGGCCGCCGCCGGTTGGCGGTAATACGGCCGATGCGCGGATTCCGTTGCAGCGGCAATTTGCTGCGGGGCCGGCGATGAGCAACGCGTCGGCGGCGGCTGCGGCGGACCCGGACGAGGCGGCGCAACGCGATCTCAGCGACATCGCCCGGCTCGGCTACATCTACGGCTTCCCCGCCTTCGAGGTCGCGCGGCTGCGCTGGCGCGCGCTCAGCCGGCCGCGACACCCGATGCGGGTCAACGTCTTGCGCCACAAGCGGCCGCTCAGCGGGCCCGACAACAGCGACGTCACCGCGGTCAACAGCGATACGCTGCTGTCGCGCGCCTGGCTCGACCTCTCGCAGGGACCGCTGCTGATCCACCTGCCCGACGCCGGCGACCGCTACTACAGCCTCGCGCTGATGGACTGCTTCAGCAACAACTTCGCCGTGCTCGGCCGGCGCCGGCCGGGGCGGCTGCCGGCGGACGTGCTGCTGGTCGGGCCGCGCTGGCAGGGCGGCGCGCCGGGGGGCGCGGCGGGGGGCGCGACGGTGGTCCGCGCGCCGACCGACGCGGTCTGGGCGCTCGCTCGCATCCTGGTGCGCGGCCCGCAGGATCTGGCGGCGGTGCATGCGCTGCAGGATCGCCTGGCGATCGCGCCGCACGGGACAGCCGCCGGCCGCTATCCGCCGCCTTTGCGGGTGGCGCCGCTCGACGCCCAGAAGCCGCTCGTCTTTTTTGACGTGCTCAACGCGGTGCTGCGCGACAACCCGCCGCCGGAAGCGGACCGGCCGGTCATCGACCGGCTGCGGCCGATCGGCGTCGGTCCGGGCGAGCGGTTTCGCCGTAGCGAGTTCGCGCCGCCCCAGCTCGCGGCCTTGCGCCGCGGCATCGCCGAGGCTCAGCGCCTGTTATACGCGCAGGTCGGGTTCCGCACCGGCGCGGCGCCCCCGGCGGGGCATTGGCCGTCGGACGAGCTGCTCGCGCGGCTGGCTCCGCGGTCGCAGACGCCGGCGCGACGGCGCGAGGGGTGGAGCGGGCCGGTCGGCGCGGTCGGCGATTTCGGCACCGATTACCTGCTGCGTGCGCAGTGTGCGCTGGCCGGTCTCGGCCTCCTGCCGCGCGAGGAGGCGATGTATTTCACCACCGCGACTGATGCCGGCGGGGCGCCGCTCGACGGGCGCAGCCGCTACGTCCTGCGCTTTCGGCCCGACGGCTTGCCGCCGGTCGACGCCTTCTGGTCGCTGACCGTCTACCGTACCGACGAGAGCAACCGGCGGTGGCTGGTGCCGAACGCGATCGGGCGCTACAGCATCGGCAGCCACACCCCCGCTCTGCGCCGCCGCGCCGACGGCGGACTCGAGATTGCAATCCAGGAAGAGGCTCCCGATGCCGGCACCGAGAATTGGCTGCCGGCGCCGCGCGGGCCGTTCATGCTGACCTTGCGCGCCTACCAGCCGCACGCCGCACTGCTCGACGGGGATTATGCGATCCCTGAGGTCGAGCGCGCGCCGTAGCGCGCACGCTGCTCTACTCCTCCGGTTCCAGCAGGTAGGTGGCGCGCCGGCCGCGCTCGTAGTCGTGGACGCCACGCCAGTCGGCGATGCCGAGGCCGTGCCAGTCGATCGCGCGGCAGCGGAAGCCGAAGGATTCGGAGAGCAGCCGGATCAGTGCCGGGCTCGGCACGGCGACGAGCCCGGCGTCGGCAGGACCGGGCAGCGCCTCGAACAGCGCGACCGGCTGATCGGACTGCGCGACATCGCTGTCGAGGATGATCTGCCGCGGCCGCAGGCGCAGCATCTCGCTGAAGAAGAAATGCGGGTCGGCAAAGGTCGAGAAATTGGTGCACAGCACGAGGCTGACCGTGCGCGGGCGCAGCCGGGGCAGCGCGGCGTAGATCGTGGCGCCGTCGACGAACTCATAAGAGCCCGGCGCGGCGCCGTACTCGGCGAACACTTTGCGCGCCAGCTCGGCCGAGCGCCGGCGCGGCTCGAGGCCGGTGACATGAGCCGCGCCGGCGGCGAGCGCCGCCAGCGCCCAGCGGCCGGTGCCACTTTGCAGCACCAGCACCCGGGCATGCTGAAAGAGGCCGCGATTGTGGGTGACGATCGCGTCGTAGCGACGGCGCAGCCGGCGCGCGGCCTGCGAGCGCCGCCGCGGTGCGCCCGCCTCGCTTTCGACGAGCGCGTCGAATGCATCGAAGATGTGCTCGTCTGCGGGGCGCGCCGACCGGGTTGCCTCGGTCGGCGGCGGCGGCTCGGCCGGCTCCGCGGCGGGTTCCGCGGCGGGATCGGGCTCGACGAGCAGGACTCCGCGGCGGATCTCGCGCTTGAAGCGAAGCGCCCAGGGGTCGTTGCCGACGATCGAGGGCTGCGGCGGCGTCGGCGGATGCAGCGCGGTGGACGGATCGTCGGCGACGCCGAGGCGCTGCACCACGCTGCGCACTACCTCCTCCTCGCCGGCGACGAGGTCCTCGAAGACGACGACGAACGGTTCGATGCCATGCGCCTCGAACCACCGCGTCCAGCTGAGCCGGCCGCGTTCGAGGATGCCGAGGGCGCGCGAGACCAGGTCGCGGTCGTAGGCCGGCGCGCCCTTGGCGGAGGCGCGCTCGGCCTGCATCGCCTTGGCGACCGCGACCGCCTGCGCCAGCTGGTCGCGACGTTCGAGATAGATGTAGGTGATCGGCGCGAGTCGGTTGAGCAGTTCCGGCAGCCGGCCGAGCGCGGTGGCAAAGTCGTTGAAATAGGCTTCGGCGCCGAAAACGCCGTTGCGCGAGGTGCGGCAGGCGAGGAGCTTGGCGAGGTAATCGCCGGGCGAAGCGGCGGCGAGCCGCGTCGCCATCGCCCGCGCCACGCGCCCGTGCGGGTAGGCCAGGTAGTCCGCCGGCGCGCCGAGCACGCCGGTCCGCCACAATTTGGCGCAGAGAAACTCGGCGCCGGCGCGCTGGGTCGAGGCGACGATATAGGATTTGCGCAGCGCGACCGGTCCTGGAGCGTCGAAGCGCGGATCGGCGACGCCGATCGCGGGCCCGGCCCTCAGGTTCGCGCCGGCTCGGCCGCCTGCGAGCGCCATCGGCGCAGCGCCTCGATCGCCAGGTAGACCGCGGGGGTGGTGTAGAGCGTCACGAGCTGCGACAGCAACAGTCCGCCGACGATCGCGATCCCGAGCGGGCGCCGCAACTCCGCACCGGCACCACCGCCGAGCGCCAGGGGCAGCGCGCCGAACAGCGCGGCGAGCGTCGTCATGACGATCGGGCGGAAGCGCAGCCGGGCCGCCTCACGGATCGCCGCGGCCGGCGAAAGGCCGGCGCCGCGTTCGGCGGCGAGCGCGAAGTCGACCATCATGATCGCGTTCTTCATGACGATGCCGACGACGAGGATGCAGGCGATCGCGCTGATGATCGTGAACTCGGAGCGGCTTGCGGCGACCGCCAGCAGCGCGCCGAAGGCGGCCGACGGCAGCGTCGAGAGGATCGTCAGCGGATGGGCGTAGCTCTCGTAGAGGATGCCGAGGATGATGTAGACGCTGACCACCGCCGCGAGGAAGAGCAGCGGCTGCGCGCCCGCGGTCTCGTCGGCGAGCCGTGCCTCGCCGCGAAACCCGGTGCGGATGTCGCTCGGCAGGTGCGCTGCCGCCTCGCTGGCCCGCACCGCCGCTTCGGCCTGGCCGATCGAGACGCCGAGCGGGGTGTTGAAGGCGATGGTGATCGCCGGCAGCCCATTCTCGTGCGGCACCCACATCGCCGCGTGCGCGCGGCGCCGCGCGGTGACGACGCCCGCCGGGATGCCGTGCGTCAGGAACACCTGCTCGACATCCGCCGGGTCGGCCCGGTAGCGGTCCTCGACCTCCATGACGACGCGCGCGTAGCTGATTGGGAAGCGGATCAGATTGAGCCTGATCTGGCCGAACCAGTCGTAGAGGATGTTGTCGATGTCGAGCGGCGTCAGCCCGGCGCGCGCGGCGCGGCTGCGGTTCATCACCAGGTTGAGGCCGAGCCCGGTCCGCTCGTAATCGGTCTGCACGTCGGTCGCCTGCGGCAGCGTCGCGATCCGCTGCTTCATCAGCATCGCCCAGTGCGCGACCTCGCCCGCGTTGAGACCGGAGAGCGTGTACTGGTAGCGCGATGCCATGCGCCGTGCGCCGACCCGAATGTCCTGCACCGCCGTGAAATAGGCCTTGGCGTCCGGCGACCCGGCGAGCCGGGTGCGCAGCCGGTCGATCACCCGGTCGACCGACTCGTGCCGCACGCCGAGCGGCTTCAGCGCGACCAGCATCGAGCCGACCGCCATCGAGCCCTGGCCGATATAGGACGCCACATGGTCGACCGCGGGGTCTTCGAGGATCGCGGCGGCGATCGCGCGCTGCGACTTGGTCTTGGCGTCGAACGAGATGTTCGAGCGGCTCAGCGTGCGCACCGCCAGGATCCCGACATCCTGGGTCGGCATGAAGCCCTTGGGGATCGCGGCGTAGAGCATGGCGGAGCCGACACTCAGCGCGAGCGCGCACGCGACCATCAGGCCGCGATGCCGCAGCGTCCATTCGAGGCTGCGCACGTAGCCGGCGATGCAGCGCTCGAACGCGCGCTCGCAGAGGGCGCCGAGCCGCGAGGGCTGCCGGCCGGCCTCGGGCCGCAGCACCTGGCAGCACATCATCGGGGTGAAGGTCAGCGACACGACAGCGGAAGCGAGGATCGCGGTCACCAGCGTCAGGCCGAATTCGCGGAACAGCCGCCCGACGATATCGGGCATGAACAGGACCGGGATCAGCGCGGCGATCAGCGCGGCGGCGATCGACGCCACGGTGAAGCCCATCTGCCGCGTGCCCTTGAGCGCGGCGGCAAGCGGCGTCTCGCCCTCGTGCACGAGACGGGCGATGTTCTCGATGATGATCACCGAATCGTCGATGACGAAGCCGACCGCGATGGTCACCGCGAGCAGCGAGATGTTGTCGAGGCTGAAGCCCAGCAGATAGATGACCGCCATCGTCGCGGCGAGCGATACCGGGATGGTGACGCTCGGAATGAGGGTCAACCAGAAGCGGCGCAGGAACAGCAGCACCACCAAGACGACGAGCCCGACCGCAACGGCCAGCGTCATCTCGACATCGGCGATTGTCGCGCGGATCAACAGGGTGCGGTCGTAGAGCACGTGGACGGTGATGCCGGCGGGGATCCAGCGCTCGAGCTGGGGCAGCAGCTTGACGACCGAGTCGACGGTTTGGACGACATTGGCGTCGGGCGTCTTGAGCACGTAGAGCACCACCGCCGGCTCCGCGTCGAACCAGCCGGCGGTGTCGTCGTTGATCGTGCTGTCGAACACCTTGGCGATGTCGCTGAGCCTGATCTCGGCGCCGTCGCGCCACGCGACCACGACGTTGCGGTAGTCGTCGGCGTTCATCAGCTGGTCGTTGGCGGCCAGCGCCAGAGAGTTGTGGCCCTCCGTGAGCTCGCCCTTGGGCAGGCTGACCGAGGCTTCGAGCAGCGCCTTGCGCACCTGCGCGGTCGAGAGGTGCATGTCGGCGAGGGCGCGCGGATTGACCTGCACGCGCACGCCGGGCCGGGTCGCGCCGCTGACGAAGACCTGGGCGACACCGTCGAGCTGCGACAGTTTTCCGGCGAGCACGGTGTCGGCATATTTGTAGACATCGGGCGTGTCGACCACGTCCGAGGTCAGCGCCAGCGCGATGATCGGAAAGCCGCCGGGATTGGCTTTGAAATAGGTCGGTGGTCCCGGCATGTTTTTGGGCAGGTCGGGCGCGGCGGCGTTGATCGCGGCCTGCACCGCGCCGGCGGCGGCGTCGATATCCTTGTCGAGGTCGAATTCGAGATTGACCGTCGAATAGCCGTAGACGCTGTTGGCGTGCATCTCGCGCAGGCCCGAGATCAGCCCGAGCTGACGCTCGAGCGGCGTCGTCAGCGACGAGCTGACGGTCTCGGCGCTGCCGCCGGGCAGTACCGCGCGGACGGTGATGGTCGGCCGCTCGACATTGGGCAGCGAGGCGATCGGCAACTGCGAATAGGCGACGATGCCGAGCAGCAAGACGCTCAACGTCAGCAGCATCGTCGCCACCGGCCGGCGGATGAACGGGGCGGAGAAGTTCACCCCTCGGCGTCCCCCAGGCCCTCGGCGCTGCGCCGCAGCAGCGGCGCCTTGCCGTAGGCGACGGCGAGCGGACCGCGGCCCGGCAGCGCCGCCGCGTCGCCGCCGCTCGGCCGCCCGGACCGGCGGCCGCGCCGCAGGCGGCGCTCGAGGCGCGCGAACATCAGGTAGATGACCGGCGTCGTGTAAAGCGTCAGGAATTGCGAGACGAGCAGGCCGCCGACCACGGCGATGCCGAGCGGCCGCCGCAGCTCGGAGCCGGTGCCGGTGCCGATCGCCAGCGGCAGCGCGCCGAGCAGGGCGGCGAAGGTCGTCATCATGATCGGGCGGAAGCGCAACAGGCAGGCCTGATAGATCGACTGCTCGGGCGGCAGGCCCTCCTGGCGCTCGGCGGCGAGCGCGAAGTCGACCATCATGATGCCGTTCTTCTTGACGATGCCGATCAAGAGGATGATCCCGATCAGCGAGATCAGGTCGAGATCCTGGTGGAACAGCATCAGCGCCAGGAGCGCCCCGACGCCGGCCGAGGGCAGGGTCGAGAGGATCGTGATCGGGTGGATATAGCTCTCGTAGAGCACCCCCAGCACGATGTAGACGGCGATGATCGCGGCGACGATCAGCACCGGTTCGCTGGCCAGCGAGCCGGCGAATTCCGCCGCACTGCCGACCGGCCGCACCTCGATCGAGCGCGGCAGGCCGATCGCCCGCTCCGCCGCGTGCACCGCCTCGATCGCGCGGCCGAGCGAGACGCCGGGCGGCAGGTTGAACGA
>DATJOB010000056.1:0-2336 GCA_035507475.1 Allostellaceae bacterium
CTATGGCTCGATGTCGGCGATGGCGAGCAAGCGGCGCTGCGGCTGTGGCGCGACGCGGCGATCCGCGCGCTGCCCGGCGGCTACACCGCGCGCGCCGCCAATGGCGGGGTCAACCCGGGGCGCGAATACATCCGCCTCGCGGTGGTCCATGACGAGGCGACGCTCGACGCCGCGTTTGCGCGAATCCGCCGCGTGCTGTAGCGCCGCATGGTATAAAGAGGGCAGCGGTCTTTAGCGCGGCGGTCTTTCGGGGGAAAGGCCGCCGCCGCAAAGTGGTTGGGGGACCACGGCATGGCCAAATCGGCACATCTCGCCCGCGGGCTCGGCCGGCGGACGAGCCGCCAGTCGAACAGCTGGAACGAGCTGGTCGCCGCGATCAGGGGCCGGGTGCTCGAAGGCCTCGGCTCGGCGCTCGTCGTCCTCTCGTTCCTGGTCGTCCTCGCGCTCGCCACCTACAACCCGGCCGACCCGTCGTTCAACACCGCCGCCGACGCGCCTGTCGCCAATTTCCTCGGGCGCGACGGCGCCTTCGTCGCCGACCTGCTGATCCAGGGCCTCGGCCTCGCCGGTTTCCTGTTGCCGCTCGTCCTGCTCGGCTGGGCGTTCCGGCTGCTGCTGCAGCGGCCGCTCGTCGCCATGAGCCGGCGCCTGATGCTGCTGCCGCTGGCGCTGCTGCTCGGCGCCTTCGCCTGCGCGGTGCTGCGCAGCCAGCCGATCCCGCTGCCGGCCGGCGCCGGCGGCGCGCTCGGCTGGGCGCTGCTGCGCGCGGTGCACGCGGTCGGCCTCGGCGCGCTCGCGCTGCCGCTGGCGATGGCGGCGGCGGCGCTGGTGGCGCTTCTGCTGCTGTCGATCATCGGGCTGTCGTGGGGCGACTGGCTGGCGATCGGCAGCGGCGCCGGGCGACGTGCCGGCCGGCTCGCGCGATTCTCGGGACAAGGCGCGGTGATCGGCACCGCCGCGGCGGTCGGCTTCGGCCAGCGCGTCTTCGTGCGCTGGCGCGCGGCCCGCGACGAGCGTCAGGCGGCGGCCTCGGCACCGGCCGCGGCGCGCGCGCTCGGCCCGGCGCGGCCGCCGCCCTGGGCCCGCCCCACCGCCGCCGCAACCGAGCGGCGCGAGCCCGGCTTCGCGGTGGCGGGCCGAGCGCGTCCGGCGGCGGCGCCGGAAGCGGAGGCGCCGCCGGTGGGCGAGCGCCTCGTCCGCCTCGTCGTGCCCGGCGCCCGCCCGCTCGCGACCGGACGGCGCGCCGAACAGGAACGCCAGGCGACGCTCGACCTCGACGGCCAGCCGCTGCTCCCGCCGATCGAGCTGCTGGCGAAGCCGCCGGTCTTCAAGACCGAGACCGTCGACGAGGAGGCGCTCGCCAAGAACGCCCGGCTTCTCGAAGCGGTGCTCGAGGATTACGGCGTGCGCGGCGAGATCGTCCAGGTGCGCCCCGGCCCGGTCGTGACGCTCTACGAGCTGGAGCCGGCCGCCGGGATCAAGGCGTCGCGCGTGATCGGGCTCGCCGACGACATCGCCCGCTCGATGAGCGCCATTTCGGTGCGCGTCGCGGTCGTGCCGGGGCGCAGCGTCATCGGCATCGAGCTGCCCAACGTCAAGGCGGAGACGGTCTATCTGCGCGAGCTCCTCGACTCGCCGGCCTACGAGAAGCACACCGGCCGCCTCGCGCTCGCGCTCGGCAAGGATATCGGCGGCGAGGCGGTTGTCGCCGACCTGGCGCGCATGCCGCATCTGCTGATCGCCGGCACCACCGGCTCCGGCAAGTCGGTCGGCATCAACACGATGATCCTGTCGATCCTCTACCGGATGCCGCCCGAGCGCTGCAAATTCATCATGGTCGATCCGAAGATGCTCGAGCTGTCGGTCTATGACGGCATCCCGCATCTGCTGGCGCCGGTGGTGACCGACCCGAAGAAGGCGGTGATGGCGCTCAAATGGACTGTCCGCGAGATGGAGAGCCGCTACCAGAAGATGTCGAAGCTCGGGGTGCGCAGCATCGAGGGCTACAACGCGCGCATCCTCGAAGCGCGCGACAAGGGCGAGAAGCTGGTGCGCCGGGTGCAGACCGGGTTCGACCCCGACACCGGGCAGCCGATCATCGAGGAGCAGCCTTTCGACCTCAACGAGCTGCCGCTGATCGTCGTCATCGTCGACGAGATGGCCGACCTGATGCTGGTCGCCGGCAAGGACATCGAAGCCTCGGTGCAGCGCCTGGCGCAGATGGCGCGCGCCGCCGGCATCCACATCATCATGGCGACGCAGCGTCCCTCGGTCGACGTCATCACCGGCACGATCAAGGCCAATTTCCCGACCCGGATCAGCTTCCAGGTCACCTC
>DATJOB010000057.1:0-5723 GCA_035507475.1 Allostellaceae bacterium
ATCTTCGGCGTGCGCAACGGCATCCACATCGTCGACCTCGAACAGACGGTGCCGCTGCTGCGCCAGGGCCTCGAAGCGGTCCGCGAGGTGGTCGCCGCCGGCGGTCGCGTGCTGCTCGTCGGCACCAAGCGCCAGGCGCAGGACGCCATCGCCGACGCCGCCAAGCGCTGCGGCCAGTATTACGTCAACTACCGCTGGCTCGGCGGCATGCTGACCAATTTCAAGACGATCTCGGCCTCGATCAAGCGGCTGCGCGAGGTCGAGGAGCGCGTCGCGCAGCAGGAAACCGGCCTTACCAAGCGCGAGTTGCTGGAGCTGACCCGCGACCACGACAAGCTCGAGCGGGCGCTCGGCGGCATCAAGGACATGGGCGGGCTGCCCGACATCCTCGTCGTGATCGACACCAACAAGGAGGCGATCGCGGTCGCCGAGGCGAACAAGCTGCGCATCCCGGTCGTGGCGGTGCTCGATTCGAACTCGTCGCCTGACGGGATCGCCTATCCGATCCCCGGGAACGACGATGCGATGCGGGCGATCCATCTCTATTGCGACTTGTTCGCCGGCGCGGTGCTCGACGGGTTGCAGGCCGAGGCGGTGGCGTCGGGCATCGACATCGGCGCCCGCGAGCGGATCGCCGCGGAACCGGCCGCGAGCCTTGCCGACGAGGAGGAGCCGCTCGACGGCGAGCCGCTGGCGACGATGGACGAGGCGCTGGCTGCAGAGAGCGAAGGCGCCGAGACGCAGGCGGCGGCTGAGACCGAAGGCGCCGGCGGCGAAGCGGCCGAGAGCGAAGGCACCGAAGCCCGCGCCTGAGCGCGGCGCGACAACCGAGAGGATTGCTGGCATGGCGGAGATCACGGCCGCGCTGGTCAAGGAATTGCGCGACAAGACCAACGCCGGAATGATGGACTGTAAGCGTGCGCTCGTGGAGAGCAGCGGCGACATCGAGGCCGCCGTCGATTGGCTGCGCGCCAAAGGGCTTTCGGCGGCGGCGAAGAAGGCCGGCCGCGTCGCCGCCGAGGGGTTGATCGGGGTCGCGACGGCAGCGCGCGCGGGCGCCGTCGTCGAGGTCAATTCCGAGACCGACTTCGTCGCCCGCAACGAGCTCTTCCAGAACTTCGTGCGCGAGGTGGCAAAGCTCGCGGTCGCCGCGGAGCGCGATGTCGAGGCGCTCAAATCCGCGCCGTTCGCCGGCAACGGCAAGAGCGTCGAGAGCGAGCTGACCGACCTGATCGCGCGGATCGGCGAGAACCTCGTGCTGCGCCGTGTCGCGCGGCTCGCCGTCGGCGAGGGGCATGTCGCGTCCTATGTCCACAACGCGGTGTCGCCGAACCTCGGCAAGATCGGCGTGTTGGTCGCGCTCGAATCGACCGCCGGCGAGGCGGTGCTGGCACCGCTCGGTCGCCAGCTGGCGATGCATGTCGCGGCGGCGAACCCGCTCTACCTCGACCAGAAAGCGGTCCCCGCCGCGGCGCTCGAGCGCGAGCGGGCGGTGCTGCGCGACCAGGCGGCGACCACCGGCAAGTCGGCCGACATCGTCGAGAAGATGGTCGAGGGCCGGCTGCGCAAGTACTACGAGGAAGCGGTGCTGCTCGACCAGGTCTTCGTCATCGACGCGGAGAGCCGCGTCGGCAAGGTCGTCGAAGCCGCGGCCAAGGCCGCCGGCACGCCGATCAGGATCGCCGCCTTCGTCCGCTACTCGCTCGGCGAGGGCATCGACCGGCCGACATCCGATTTTGCCGCCGAAGTCAGCGCGCAGCTCGCCAGTTAGCCGGTTGGGGCGCGGCCCGTTTGGTGTATCTTTGGCGGGCTCGCGGGCCGGGCGCCAAAGCCGGATGACGGGGCTCATGCCACCCGATCTGAAATATCGCCGTGTGCTGCTGAAAATCTCCGGCGAAGGGTTGATGGGGGAGCGCGAGTACGGGCTCGACCCGGCGGTCGTCGCGCGGATCGCCGGCGAGATCAAGGCGGTGCACGCGCTCGGCGTCGAAGTCTGCGTCGTCCTCGGCGGCGGCAACATCTTTCGCGGCGTGTCGGGCGCGGCGGTCGGCATGGAGCGCGCCTCGGCCGACTACATGGGCATGCTCGCGACGGTCATTAACTCGCTGGCGATGCAGAACGAACTCGAACGGCAGGGGGTCGCGACGCGGGTCCAGTCGGCGATCTCGATGCAGTCGGTCTGCGAGCCCTATATCCGCCGGCGGGCCGTCCGGCACCTCGAAAAGGGCCGCGTCGTGATCTTCGGCGCCGGCACCGGGAACCCGTTCTTCACCACCGATACGGCGGCCGCGCTGCGCGCTTCCGAGATGGGGTGCGACGCGCTCCTCAAGGCGACCAAGGTCGACGGCGTCTACGATGCCGATCCCTATCGCGTGCCGGGCGCCAAACGCTTCGAGCGGCTGAGCTATCACGAAGTCCTGGCGCGCGACCTGCAGGTGATGGATGCCGCGGCGGTTTCGCTGGCGCGCGAGAACTGCATCCCCATTCTCGTTTTTTCGATCTTCGAGAGCGGCGGCTTCGCCGAGGTCGTGCAGGGCAGGGGGCGCTTTACGATCGTTGCCGACATCGGGTAGCAATCGCCGCAAAACGACAGGATCAGGGACGGGCGAAGCCATGGCAGACGATGCATTGCTGAAGGACATCCAGCGGCGCATGGACGGCGCGCTCGAGGCGTTGCGCAAGGAGCTCGGCGGGCTGCGCACCGGGCGCGCCTCGACGAGCCTGCTCGAGCCGGTGATGGTCAACGCCTATGGCGGCATGGTGCCGTTGAATCAGCTCGCCAACGTCAACGTGCCCGAGCCGCGGATGATCACGGTCAATGTCTGGGACCGCGGCATGGTCAAGGCGATCGACAAGGCGATCCGCGAGTCCGGCCTGGGGCTCAACCCGCAGACCGAGGGCCAGACCATCCGCGTGCCGATCCCCGATCTCAACGAGGAGCGGCGGCGCGAATTGACCCGGGTGGCCGCAAAATACGCCGAGGCGGCGCGCGTCTCGGTGCGCAACGTGCGGCGCGACGGCATCGAGACGCTGCGCAAGCGCGAGAAGGACGGCGACATCTCCCAGGACGAGCAGCGCAAGCTCGAGCGCGAGGTCCAGCACCTGACCGACGAGCACATCAAGCGGGTCGACGACACGCTGGCGCAAAAGGACAAGGAAATCCTGCAGGTCTGATGAGCCAGGACAGTCCCGCGCCGCGCTCGCTGCCGCGGCACATCGCGATCATCATGGACGGCAATGGCCGCTGGGCGCAGGCGCGCGGCTTGCCGCGCATCGCCGGCCACCGGCGCGGCGCCGAGGCGGTGCGCCGCACCGTCACCGCGGCGGGCGAGCTCGGCGTGCCGTACCTGACGCTGTTCGGCTTCTCGTCGGAGAACTGGAAGCGGCCGCTCGCCGAGGTCGACGACCTGATGGGGTTGCTGCGCCACTACCTGCGCGGCGAGATCGCCGAGCTGCACCGCAACGGGGTGCGGCTGCGGGTGATCGGCGACCGCGACCGGCTGGCGCCGGACATCGTGACGCTGATCGCCAATGCCGAAGCGCTGACCCGCGACAACGGCGGCGTCAACCTCACCGTCGCGCTGTCCTATGGCGGGCGGGCCGAGATCGTCGCCGCCGTGCGGGCGCTCGCGGCAAAGGCCGGTGCGGGCGAGATGCCGGCCGCGGCGATCGACGAGGACGTGATCGCACGCCACCTGTTGACCGCCGACCTGCCCGACCCCGATCTCCTCATCCGCACCAGCGGCGAGCAGCGCCTCAGCAACTTCCTGCTGTGGCAATGCGCCTATGCCGAGCTGGTTTTCACCAAGACCCTGTGGCCGGATTTCGGTCCGGCCGATCTTGAGCAGGCGATCGCCGATTACGGCGGCCGCGAGCGGCGCTACGGGGCCTCGGTTGGCTCCCGCTGAGGCGGGCTCGCTGCGGCTGCGCACGCTGTCGGCGCTGGTCCTGGCGCCGCTGCCGCTGATCGCGATCTGGCTCGGCGGCCCCTATCTCGTCGCGCTGACGCTGCTCGCTGCGGTCGTGATGGCCTGGGAGTGGAGCCGGGTTTCCGGCGGTCGCCCCTGGCTGGTCGCGGCGGTGGCGCTTGCCGTCGCCGCCGCCGCCTGGTTCGGGATCGCCGCGGGCAGCCTCGTCGCCGCGGTCGGCGCGCTCGGTATCGCGCTGGGCGAGGGCCGCCGCCCCGGCAGCGCGCCGCTGTGGATCGCGGCCGGCAGCCTCTGGGTGGCGCTGCCCTGCATCATCCTGTTGTGGCTGGTGCAGAGCGGCAGCGCCGGACGCGCGACGCTGCTCTGGGTGTTCGCCATCGTCTGGGCCACCGATATCGGCGCCTATGCGATCGGGCGCCGGCTGGGCGGCCCGCTGCTCGCGCCGCGCTGGAGCCCGCGCAAGACCTGGGCCGGCCTGGTCGGCGGCGTCGTCTGCGCCGCGCTTGCCGGCTGGGCGATGGCGCGGCTGCTCGGCGCCGCGCCGGCGCTGCCGCTGGTGCTGGTCAGCGCAGGACTTGCAGTTGTCGAGCAGTTCGGCGATCTTGCGGAATCCGTGGCCAAGCGAAGGTTTGGCGTGAAGGACGCGAGCAGCCTTATTCCTGGGCACGGTGGCCTGCTCGACCGTCTCGACGGTTTGCTGGCGGTGATCCCGGCCGTCGCGTTGCTGATCCTGGTCGGCGGCGCCGGCGTCTTGGCCTGGCGCTGACCCCCTTGAGTGCGATCCACCCGACGGCGTCGCCACGCCGCGTGTCGATCCTCGGCTCGACCGGGTCGGTCGGGCGGAGCACCGTCGATCTGCTGCTGCGCAACCCCGAGAGCTTCGCCGTCGAGGCGCTCACCGCCCACCGCAATGCCGCGCTTCTTGCCGAGCAGGCGAGGCGCCTTGGGGCGCGGTTCGCCGCGATCGTCGATCCCGCCGAATACGGCGCGCTCAAGGACGCGCTCGCCGGCTCGGGGATCGAGGCGGCGAGCGGCGAGGCGGCGCTGATCGAGGCCGCCGAGCGTCCCGCCGACTGGGTGATGGCCGGCATCGTCGGCGCCGCCGGGCTCGCGCCGACGCTGGCCGCGATCCGGCTGGGACGTATCGTCGCCTTGGCCAACAAGGAGGTGCTGGTCTGCGCCGGCAGCCTGTTCATGCAGGAGGTCGCGGCGCACAAGGCGACGCTGCTGCCGGTCGACAGCGAGCACAACGCGATCTGGCAATGCTTCGATTTCGACCGGGTCGAGGCGATCGAGAAGATCACGCTGACCTGCAGCGGCGGGCCGTTCCGCGAGCGCCGCGTCGACGAGATGCGCGGCGCCACGGTGGCGGAGGCGGTCAATCACCCGACCTGGAACATGGGGGCCAAGATCTCGATCGATTCCGCGACCCTGATGAACAAGGGGCTGGAGATCATCGAGGCGCATTATTTGTTCCGGGTGCCGTCGGAGCGGATCGACGTGGTGATCCACCCGCAATCGGTGATTCACGGGCTCGTCACCTACCATGACGGTTCGGTGCTGGCGCATATGGGGACCCCCGACATGCGCACGCCGATCGCCTATGTGCTCGGCTGGCCGGGCCGGACCGCGGCGCCGATGCAACGGCTCGATCTCGCCAAGATCGGCCGGCTCACCTTTGACGAGCCCGACCCGCGGCGTTTCCCGGCACTGCGGCTGGCGCGCGATGCGCTGGTGCAGGGCGGCGGCAGCCCGACGGTGCTCAACGCCGCGAACGAAACCGCGGTCGGCGCT
>DATJOB010000058.1:0-5315 GCA_035507475.1 Allostellaceae bacterium
GCCAATCCCGGCAAGGGCACGCCGTTCGCCCGGCAGTCCAACCTCGACATCGAGACCGGTGCGGTGATCCCGGCCGAAGACCGCCGCATGATCTATCAGAGGGGCAACTACCTCTGGCATTCCGACAGCTCGTTCAAGCCGGTGCCGTCGCTGTGCTCGCTGCTCTCGGCGCGGGTCGTGCCGCCGGTCGGCGGCAACACCGAATTCGCGACGATGACCGCCGCCTACGACGCGCTGCCCGACGACATCAAGCGCAAGCTCGAAGGCCTGGTGGCCGAGCACAGCCTCGTCTATTCGCGCGGCACCGTCACCCCGACCGGCGCGCTCACCGGCGAGATGAAGGCCGAGCTGCCCGGCGCCTGGCAGGCGATGGTGCGCGAGAACCCGGTCACCGGCCGCAAGGCGATCTATGCCGGCGCGCACGCCTCGCACGTCATCGGCTGGCCGCGCGAGGAGGGCCGCGCCTTCATCGGTTGGCTCAACGAGTTCGCGACCCAGCCGCAATTCTGCTACAGCCACGCCTGGCGCGAGCGCGACCTGGTGATCTGGGACAACCGCGCCGTGCTGCACCGCGCCACCGCTTACGACGCGCAGAGCCACAAGCGGCTGATGCAGCGCACCACGGTCAATGGCGGCGTAATGACCGCCGCGCAGCCGCAACGCTACGAGCTGGCGGCCGAATAGCAACGGTGCGCCTCGCGATCGTCACCGGTGCCAGCGCCGGGATCGGGCGCGCCACGGCGCTCGGCCTGGCGCGCGTCGGGATGCGGGTGCTGCTGGTCGGCCGCGACGCCGCGCGCACCGAGGCGGCGCGGCGCTTCGTCGCCGGCCGCGTTCCGGGAGCCGCGCTCGACACCGCGCTGGCCGATTTCGCCGACCTCGCGGCGGTGCGCCGGCTTGCCGCCGAGCTGCTGGCGCGGCACGAACGCATCGACGTGCTCGTCAACAATGCCGGGCTGATCGCGCCGCGCCGTGCGGCGTCGGCCGACGGTTTCGAGCTGACCATCGCGGTCAACCATCTGGCGCCGTTCCTCTTGACCGGCCTGCTGCTCGACCGGCTGCGGGCGTCGGCCCCGGCCCGCATCGTCACGGTCGCCTCGGCGGCGCATCGCGGCGCGCGCCTCGACCCGGCGACGATGACCGCGCCGTCCGACTGGACGCCGCTCTCGGCCTATGGCCGCTCGAAGCTCGCCAACATCCTCTTCACCCGCGCGCTGGCGCGCCGGCTCGACCCGACGCAGATCGTCGCCAGCTGCTTGCACCCGGGGATGATCGCGACCGATATCGGCAACCGTGCCGGCACGCTCGCCGGGCTCGGCTGGCGGCTCGCCAAGCCGTTCCTCAAGGGCCCCGACAAGGGGGCGCAAACCTCGCTCTTCCTGGCGACGGTGGGCGATCCCGCGCCGTTCCACGGCGCCTATGTGGTCGACAGTGCGATCGCCGAGCCCGATGCCGCGGCGCGCGACGAGGCGCTGGGCGAGGCGCTATGGCAAGAGAGCGCGCGGCTGGTCGGGCTGCCGGCGGCAACGAGCGGGAGGCGATGATGGTGAGATTGGCGGCCGGGTTGGCGCTTGCGCTTGTGCTGGGGCTTGCCGGTCCGGCGGCGGCGAGCGAATTGCGCATCGCGCTCAACGAGGACCCCGACCTGCTCGATCCGGCGCAAGGCGGCAGCTTTGTCGGCCGCGACGTGTTCGCCGCGATGTGCGACAAGCTCGTCGACATCGCGCCCGACATGAGCTTCGTGCCGCAGCTCGCCACCGGCTGGGACTGGTCGGCCGACCGCAAGTCGCTGACCCTCCACATCCGCGACGGTGTCGTCTTCCACGACGGGACGAGGCTCGACGCCGCGGCGGTGAAGGTCAATCTCGACCGCTATCGCACCGCGCCCGAGAGCCGGCGCAAGGGCGAGGTCAAGCCGATCGCCGACGTCGTCGTGGTCGATCCGCTGACCGTGCGGCTCGACTTGTCGGCGCCCTATGCGCCGCTGCTCGCGGTGCTCGCCGACCGCGCCGGCATGATCATGTCGCCGACCGCGCTCGCCGCGCTCGGCGACAAGATCGCGACCAAGCCGGTCTGCGCCGGTCCCTACCGCTTTGTCGAGCGCGTGCCGCAGGAGCGCATCGTGCTCGAGCGGTTCGACAAATACTGGAACCCCGCGCCTTACACGATCGATCGCGTGACCTACACGCCGGTGCCGGACGCGACGGTGCGGCTCGCCGGGTTGCGCTCCGGCGGGTTCGACATCGTCGATCGGCTGGCGGCGAGCGACGCCGGCGCGGTGCAAGGCGATCCCGCGCTGCAATTCGTCGAGGTCACCGGGCTCGGCTACAACCTGCTGTCGATCAACCTCAACAACGGGCCGGCCGCCGACAATCCGCTCGGCAAGGACAAGCGGGTACGCGAGGCCTTCGAGCTGTCGATCGACCGCAAGATCCTCAACGACGTGGTGTTCGAAGGCCGCTTCGTGCCGTCGAACCAGTTCGAGGCGCCCGGCTCGCGCTATTGGGACGCGGCGCATCCGGTTCCTGCACGCGATGTCGCGGCGGCGAAGCGGCTGCTCGCCGCGGCCGGGGTGCCGCACCCCGCCTTCACGCTGACCACCGGGACCGGCAGCGTCGAGCTGCAGGTGGCGCAGACGCTGCAGGCGATGGCCTCCGAAGCCGGGTTCGAGGTCAAGCTGCAGGCGGTCGAGGCGGCGACGATGGTGCAGAAGAACAGCACCGGCGACTACCAGGCCGCCTTCGTGATCTGGAGCGGCCGGCCCGATCCCGACGGCAACATCGCGATATGGATCGCCTGCGACGGGTTCCTCAACTGGGGCAGATACTGCAACGCCGAGCTCGACCGCGACCTCGCGGCCGCGCGGGCCACCACCGACCCCGCCGAGCGCGCCAAGCTCTATGCCGACGCCGCCGACATCTACCTCGCCGACCGTCCGACGCTGGTGCTCTATCACTTCAAGTGGCTGTGGGGGATCAGCCGCAAGCTCGCCGGGTTCGTCCCGCACCCGGACGGCCTGATCCGCCTCGCCGGGCTCAAGATCGCGCCGTAGCCAGCCCCGTGCCTACCCCGGCTCCGCGTCGGTCACGACAAGACAGCCGAGCCGGTTCACCTCGGCGGTCTGCCCCGGCAGCAGCAGGGTCGTCGCGTCGAGCTGGGTGAGGATCGCCGGACCTGCGATGCGGTCGCCGGCGCCGAGCCGGGCGCGGTCGTAGACCGGCGCCTCGGCCGGGCCGCCGGGCAGCGCCAGCGCCTGGCGCGCGACCACGGCCGCCTGAGCCCGGCCGCCATCGGGCAGCGCCGGGAGATGCGGCGGCGGAAAGATGCCGACCGCGTCGACGCGCAGGGTCACGATCTCGACCGGCGTATCCTCCTGGGCGAAGGTATAGAGACGCTCGTGCCGGCGGTGAAACGCGGCGAGCGCGCCGCGCAACGCCGCCTTGTCGGCGCCACCCGACGGCCACGGCACGACCAGTTCGAAGCCCTGGTGGCGATAGCGCAGGCTCGCCTGCCGCGCGAGCCGGCGCGCCGCAGCCGGCACGCCCTCGGAATCGAGCCAGGCGACCGCCTCGGCTTCAAGCTCGCGATAGGTCGCGGCGATCCGGCCGAGGTCATAATCCGGCGGCCGCTCGAGACAGGTTCGCGAGAACTCGGTCCGCAGGTTTGAGACGAGCAGTCCCAGCGCCGAGAGCACGCCCGGCGCCGGCGGCACCAGCATCGTACGGATGCCGAGGAGCCGTGCCAGCGCCGCGCCGTGCAGCGGCCCCGCGCCGCCGAACGGGACCAGCACGAAATCGCGCGGGTCGTGGCCGCGCTCGACCGAGACGACGCGGATCGCGCCGGTCATGTGATTGTCGGCGATGGCGAGGATGCCGCGCGCCGCCTCGTCCACCGACAACCCCATCGGCGCGGCGATCCGCGCCGCGATGGCGCGCCGGGCGGCGTCGCGGTCGAGCGCGAAGCTGCCGCCGAGGAGATGCGGCGGCAAATGGCCGAGCACGAGATGCGCATCGGTCACGGTCGGCTCGATCCCGCCCTTGCCGTAGCACACCGGACCGGGCTCGGCGCCGGCGCTTTGCGGCCCGACGCTCAGCGCGCCGTCGGCCGAGCGGCGCGCGATCGAGCCGCCGCCGGCGCCGATCGTCGCGATGTCGATCATCGGCAGCGCCAGCGGCCAGTCGCCGATATGGCCGGTGGTGGTGAGGCCCGGCGCACCGTCATGGACCAGCGTGATGTCGGCCGAGGTGCCGCCGATATCGATCCCGATCAGGTTGCGGTAGCCCGCCGCGGCGCCGACGAAGGCGGCGCCGACCGCACCCGCGGCCGGGCCGGACAGCACCGTCTCGACCGGCATGCGCCGCGCCCGCTCGGCGCCGATCACGCCGCCGCTCGACTTCATCAGCAGCAGCGGCGCGGCGACGCCGGTCTCGGCGACCCGGCCGGCGAGCCGCGCGACATAGGACGAGACCACCGGCATGACATGGACGTTGAGGATCGTCGTCATGCTCCGCTCGTATTCGCGGAACACCGGCAGCACCTCGCTCGACAGCGAGACCATCGCCTCGGGCAGCAGGCGGCGGACGATCTCGCCGGCGCGCCGCTCGTGCGCCGGGTCGGCATAGCTGTGGAGGAAGACGATGGCGACCGCGGCGATGCCGGCGGCGGCGATCGCCCGCGCGGCGTCGGCGACCGCGGCCTCGTCGAGCGGCTCGATCTCGCGGCCTTCCGGATCGAGCCGGCCGGCGATCTCGAAGATCGCTTCCGGCGGCACCGGGCGTTTCGGCTTGACCCAGGCGAAGAGGCTCGAACGCCGCGGGATGTCCTGCCGGCCGATCTCGAGCGCGTATTTGAACCCGGCGGTGGTGAGGAGCGCGGTCGGCGCGCCCTTGCCTTCGAGGATCAGATTGGTGGCGACGGTGGTGCCGTGCAGCACCCGCGCGACCGCGCCGCCCGACGCGCCGGCCTGCGCCATTGCCGCGCCGATCCCGGCGGCGAAACTGCGCGACGGATCGGCCGGCGACGAAGGCGTCTTCGCGGTGACGATCCGGCCGCTTTCCGGGTCGAAGAGGATGACGTCGGTGAAGGTTCCACCGGTGTCGACGCCGATGACCGCGCCCGACGGCATCGTCGCGGTCAAGCCGCCGACGGCGGCTCGGTCAGGAAGCGGTGCGCGACCGCGGCATGCATCGCGATGCCGACCGCCATCGCGTCCTCGTTGAGGATCATGTGGTTCGCGTGGCACGAGGCGACGTGGTCGTGCCCGTCATGCCCTTCCGGCATGACGCCGAGGAACATCATGCAGCCCGGCATGCGCT
>DATJOB010000059.1:0-25300 GCA_035507475.1 Allostellaceae bacterium
CGCGTCGATCGCCAACTCGGGGGTCAGCACCGCCGCGTCGATGCCGTCGCCGAGCCGCTCGGCCAGGAATTCCTGCAGCTCGACCAGCCGGTCGGCGGATACGGTGAAGCCCGCCGCCATCGCGTGACCGCCGCCATTGACCAAGAGGCCGGCCTGGCGCGCGGCGATCACCGCCGGCCCCAGCGCCAGCCCCGGCACCGAGCGCCCCGAGCCCCTGCCGATGCCCGCGGCGAGCGCGACGACGCAGGCCGGGCGCTCGTAGCGCTCGCGCAGCCGCGCCGCGACGATGCCGATGACGCCGGGATGCCAGCCCTCCGCCGCGGCGAACACCAGGACCGGCGAGCTGGCGTTCTGCCGCTCGACCAGCTCGATCGCCTCGCTCAAGATGCGCGCTTCGAGCGCGCGGCGCTCGGTGTTGTAATCGTCGAGCTGCCGTGCCAGCCGCGCGGCGAGCGCCGGGTCGTCGGTGGCCAGCAGCCGCGCGCCGTAATCGGCGGCGCCGACCCGGCCGCCGGCGTTGACCCGCGGGCCGACGACAAAGCCGAGCTGGTAGGCGTCGATCGCCGGCACGCGGCCGTTGCACGCGGCAAGCGCGGCGAGTGCGGCGATGCCGGGATTGGCGCCGCGCTGCGCGATCTTGAGCCCCTGCGCCACCAGCGCGCGGTTGATCCCGGTGAGCGGCACCACGTCGCACACCGTGCCCAGCGCGACGAGATCGAGCCATTGCAGCAGATCGGGTTCCGGCCGGCTGGCGTACCAACCCGCCTCGCGCAGCGCCCGGTTGACGCCGACCGCGAGCAGGAAGGCGAGCCCGACCGCGGCGAGCTGCCCGTAATCGCCGGCCTCGTCGAGCCGGTTCGGGTTGACCACCGCGACCGCGCGCGGCAGCAGCGCCTCGGCAACGTGATGGTCGACGACCACGACGTCGAGACCGGCGGCGCGCGCCGCCTCGAGCGGCTCGTGCGCGGTGGTCCCGCAATCGACGCAGATGACGAGCCGCGCCCCCTCGTCCTTGAGGCGCAGCAGCGCCGGCGCGTTCGGGCCGTAGCCCTCGCGCATCCGGTCCGGAACGTAGAGATCGGCCTCGCCGCCGACCGCGGCGACAAAGCGCAACAACAATGCCGCCGAGGTCGCACCGTCGACGTCGTAATCGCCGAACACGACGATCCGCTCGCGCTCGCGGATCGCGCGCACCAGGCGCTCGACCGCGCGGTCCATGTCCTTGAGCCGCGCCGGGTCGGGCAGCTGCTCGCGCAGCCGCGGCGCCAGGAAGCGCGACGCCTCGTCGGGGCCGATGCCGCGCTGGGCGAGGAGGCGCGCGGTGATTTCGGGAAGCGCGAGCTGCGCCGCGAGCGCCGCCGCCATGCCGTCGCCGGCGACCCCGCGCAACCGCCAGCGCCGCCCGCTCGCCGAGCGCTCCACCCCCAAAAAGGCCGAAGCTGGGCCCATCCCGCCGATCCCCCCGAAAGCGAGACCGGTTACCGCATATCGCGGCTCGCGTCATGGCCCGTCGCGCACCGCCTTTGCAGCCCGGCCGCCCGCCGGGACGGCCGCGGCGACCGGCGCGTGAACCGGCACGTCAGCGGGCGAATCGGGCGAAGCTCTCCTTGCGCGACAGGTCGTGCCGCGCCTCGACATAGCGCACCGTTCCGGTGCGCGAGCGCATCACCACCGAATGGGTCATCGCGCCGCCCGGAAAGCGGCGCACGCCGCGCAGCATCGTGCCGTTGGTGACGCCGGTCGCGGCGAACATCACATCGCCGTGCGCCAGGTCGAGAAGGTCGTATTTGCGGTCGAGATCGACGACGCCGAGGCGATGCGCGCGGCCGCGCTCGTCGTCGTTGCGGAACAGGAGCCTGCCCTGCATCTGGCCGCCGATGCAGCGCAGCGCCGCCGCCGCCAGCACGCCTTCGGGCGCGCCGCCCGAGCCCATGTAGATGTCGATGCCGGTCTCCGGATCCGATGTGGCGATGACGCCGCTCACGTCGCCGTCGCCGATCAGCATGATCCGGGCGCCGGCGGCCCGCACCTTGGCGATCAGCTCGGCATGGCGCGGCCGGTCGAGGATGCAGACGACGAGGTCGCCGATCTCGGTCTTCTTGGCCTGGGCGAGGCTCTTCAGATTGGCGGCCGGCTCCTCGTCGATGTCGACCACGCCGGCGGGCAGCCCGCCGCCGACCGCGATCTTCTCCATGTAGACGTCGGGCGCGTTGAGGAAACCCCCGGCATCGGCCATCGCCAGCACGGCGAGCGCGTTGTTGCCGCCCTTGGCAGTGATCGTCGTGCCTTCCAGCGGGTCGAGCGCGATGTCGATCTTGGGGCCCTGGCCGGTGCCGACCCGCTCGCCGATATAGAGCATCGGCGCCTCGTCGCGCTCGCCCTCGCCGATGACCACGGTGCCCTCGATGCTCAGCCCGTTGAGCGCCTGGCGCATCGCGTCGACCGCCGCCTGGTCGGCGGCCTTCTCGTCGCCGCGGCCCATCAGCCGCGAGGCGCTGAGCGCGGCGACCTCGGTCACGCGCACCGCCTCGAGCGCCAGATTGCGGTCCATCTTCGCGGCTTCTGCCACGGTCTCCTCCCTCGTCGCTGGTTAGGTTCTAGAAATCCTCGATGCGGATCATGCGCGGCGGTTCGAGCACCGTCGAGAGCCGACCGATCGCGGCAAGCGCGTTGCGCATCGCGGCTTCGACCGTCACATGCGTCGTCAGCACCACCGGCACCGCCTCGCCGGGCGGTGCGCGGCCGCGCTGGATCACCGATTCGAGCGAGACATTCTCGTCGCGCAGCGCCGCCGCGACATCGGCGATGACGCCGGGCTGGTCGACCACCATCAGGCGGATGTAGTAGGCGCCCTGGTGCCGCTCCATCGCCGCGCCCGGCAGGCTCGCGAGCGCCGCGGCGGGGACGCCGAAGGGCGGCACCCGGCGGCCGGCGGCGATGTCGACGAGATCGGCGACCACCGCCGAGGCGGTCGGGAACGCGCCCGCGCCGCGCCCCTCGAGCACGACCTGGCCGACAAAATCGCCCTCGGCGACGATGCCGTTGAAGACGCCCTCGACCGCCGCGATCGGCGCCTCGCGCCGCACCATGCAGGGATGGACGCGCTGCTCGAGGCCGTGATCGGTCAGCCGGGCGATGCCGAGCAGCTTGATGCGGAAGCCGAGCTCCTCGGCGAAGTCGATGTCGAGCCGCGAGACGTGGCGAATGCCTTCCGTGTGGACGCCGGCGAGATCGACCGGGCGGCCGAACCCCACGCTGGCGAGGATCGCCAGCTTGTGCGACGCGTCGACGCCGTCGATGTCGAAGCTCGGATCGGCCTCGGCGTAGCCGAGCCGCTGGGCCTCGGCGAGCACCTCGGCAAAGTCGCGGCCGGTCTCGCGCATCGTCGTCAGGATATAGTTGGTGGTGCCGTTGAGGATGCCGTAGACGCGCGACAGCCGGTTGCCGGCGAGCCCCTCGCGCAACGTCTTGATGATCGGGATGCCGCCGGCGACCGCCGCCTCGAAGGCGAGCGTCGCGCCGTGCTGCTCGGCGAGCCGGGCGAGCTCGGTTCCGTGCACCGCCATCAGCGCCTTGTTCGCGGTGACGACATGCTTGCCGCGGGCGAGCGCCGCCTCGACCACCTGGCGCGCGATCCCGTCGGCCCCGCCGATCAGCTCGACGACGACCTCGACCTCGGGAAGCTCCGCCAAGGCCGCGGCGTCGTCGTACCAGGACAGGCCGGAAAGCTCGACGCCGCGGTCGCGCTGCCGATCGCGCGCGGCCACGGCGGCGATCGCGAGCGGCCGGCCGGCGCGCACCGCCAGCAGCTCGGCCTGCCGCTGGAGCAGCTGGACCGTCCCGGCGCCAACCGTGCCGAGCCCCGCGATCGCGATCTTGAGCGGCGGTTTCACCCGTTGACCTCCAGCACGTTTCACTGCAGCAGCTGAACCTCGATCCGGCCGGCCGGGGCATTCGCGCCGGCGGGCGCCGCCTGGGTCTGGATCTTGGCGGCGGGAATGCCGGCGTCGCTGAGCTGCCGGGCGATCGCCTGGGCGCGGTCGAGCGCGTTGCGGAACGCGTTGAGCTGCTCGGCGCTGCCGACCCCCGGCGCGACGAAGGCGACGACGCGCACGATGCGCGGCTTCTCCTTGTATTGCTGCGCGATCTGCGCCAGCCGCGCATCGTTGCTCGGCAGCGCGATGGCTCCCGCTGGCAGGTCGAGCGCGGCGACGACGGTGGGCGTCGGCGGCAGCTTGGGCGGCGGCAGCGCCGCGACCTGCGGCGAGACCTGCGGCGGCGGCAGCACGGCCAGAGCCGGCGCCGGCTGCGGGTTACCGGATTGCGTGGCCGCCGGCGGCAACGCCGAGGGCGCCGGCCGCGGCATCGCCGACGGATGGCCCTCCTGCGGCGCCGACCGTGTCGCCTCGGCGCCGGGCAGATTGGCGATCGCCGGCGTCTGCATCGTCGATTCGAGCGGCGCGGGAGGCGGCGGCTCATCCATCGGCCGCGACTTGGGCAGCGGCGTCGCGGGCGGCGCCGTCGGCGGCGGCACCGCGGCAAGCTGCGGCACGGCGAGCGAGGGCGGGATCTCCGGCGGCGGCGGCACCGCGCCCTCGGCCGCCGTGCCGGGACCGTGCGTGTCGCTCGCCTCGGTGCTGGTGCGCTGCTGTGTCAGCTTCTCGGCGAGCTTCTGCCGCTCGTCGAGCGTCGTCGCGACGACGGGCAGCGGCGGGACGCTCGCGAGGTTGGGGTAAGGTCCCTTTTCCGCCTGCTCGAGGTTGACGGTGTAGGGCGCCGTCGCCGGGTCGGGGTCGTTCTTGTTGAACCCGCTCAGCGAGCGGAAAGCCTCGATCGGCGCCTCGACCGGATGCTCGCAGCCGGCGAGCCCCGGGCCGAGCGCAACGAGACCGAGCCACACGGCCGCCCCGGCGATCCGGCGGCGGGCGCTCCGCAATGTCATCCGCAGACCCCGATCCAGCCGCGCGCGGCGCCGCGCGTCGGACGCGCGAAGGCGCCGAGCCCGCGGCGGCTTCACAATCGATCCGGTGGTGTATTAGATCGCGCCTTGCGCGTCACTACATTTGATCCCGCGGTCCCGGGCCGGACGCCCGATGTCCGCGCAACCACGAGGACGAACGATGAGCCCTGCGCGCGGCGGTCGAACCGGGGGCGCCACCGCCGACACATCGCCGCCCCAGGCGCCCGACGCGCCCGATCCCGGTGAGCTGGCGCGCCGCCTCGCCGAGGTGGCGGAACACAGCCAGCGCCTGGTCGGCGAGTTCCTGCGCCGCGACGCGGCGGCCGACGGCGCCGTCGGGATCGGCGATCCGCTGGCGATCGGCGCCGCCTTCTTCGAGTTCACCGCGCGGCTGATGGCCGATCCGACGCGCCTCGTCCAGGCGCAGCTGGCACTGTGGAACGACTACCTGACGCTGTGGCAGCGCACCGCCGAGCGGCTGATGGGCGGCACCGCCGAGCCGGTCGTCGCACCGGGCGCGGACGACCGCCGCTTCCGCGACAAGGCGTGGAGCGAGAACGCGCTCTTCGACTTCGTCAAGCAGAGCTACCTCTTGAGCGCGCGCTATATCCAGGGCGCGGTCAAGGCGGTCGGCGGGCTCGACGAGCACACCGGCCGCAAGGTCGACTTCTACACGCGCCAGTTCGTCGACGCGATGGCGCCATCGAACTACGTGCTGACCAACCCCGAAGTGCTGCGCGCCACCCTCGACAGCCGCGGCGAGAACCTGGTCAACGGGCTGCAAAACCTGCTCGACGACCTGGAGCGCGGCAAGGGCCGGCTGGCGATCACGATGACCGACATGAACGCCTTTCGGATCGGCGGCAATGTCGCAACCGCGCCCGGCAAGGTGGTCTATCAGAACGACCTGATCCAGCTGATCCAGTACGACCCGGCGACCGAGCGCGTGAAGCGCCGGCCGCTGCTCATCATCCCGCCCTGGATCAACAAGTTCTACATCCTCGATTTGCGCCCGGAGAACTCGTTTATCCGCTGGGCGGTGAGCCAGGGCCACACGGTCTTCGTGATCTCCTGGGTCAATCCCGACGAGCGGCTTAGCCGAAAGACATTCGCGAATTACATGAAGGAAGGCCCGCTCGCCGCGCTCGATGCGATGGCCGCGGCGACCGGCGAAAAGGATGCCAACGTCATCGGCTACTGCCTCGGCGGCACGCTGCTCTCGGCCACCCTCGCCTACATGACGGCAAAGCGCGACCGGCGCATCAAGAGCGCGACGTTCTTCGTGACGATGGTCGATTTCGCCGAAGCGGGCGACCTCTCGGTCTTCATCGACGAGGAGCAGATCAAGTCGCTCGAGGAGCGCATGGAAAAGACCGGCTATCTCGAAGCCCGCGACATGCACACCACCTTCAACATGCTGCGCGCCAACGATCTGATCTGGTCGTTCGTCGTCAACAACTACCTGTTGGGCAAGCAGCCGCTGCCCTTCGACCTGCTTTACTGGAACGCCGATTCGACGCGCATGCCGGCGGCGATGCACAGCTTCTATTTGCGCAACATGTACCAGCAGAACCTGCTGTCTAAGCCCGGCGGGATCACCCTCGACGGGGTCAAGATCGACCTGCGCAAGGTCAAGACCCCGGCCTTCATCCTGTCGACCCGCGAGGACCACATCGCGCCGTGGCGCTCGACCTATGCGGCGACGCAGCTTTATGCCGGGCCGGTCAAGTTCGTGCTCGCCGCGTCGGGGCATATCGCGGGGGTCGTCAACCCGCCCTCGCCACGGGCCAAATACGGCCACTGGACCAACGACGACAACCCGCCCTCGCCCGACGACTGGCTCGCCGGCGCGGCGCAGCATGACGGCTCCTGGTGGCCGCTCTGGGAGAAATGGGTGGCGCATTACGCCGGCGGCGAGGTCGCCGCCCGCCGGCCCGGCGACGGCAAGCTGAAGCCGCTCGAGGATGCGCCGGGCAGCTATGTCAAGCTCCGCGCCGAGGACTGAGCGGCATCAACCGGACGCGGCCGCCGATTGCTCCCGGTATTCCGCGGCCAAGCTGCGGTAGTGGCCGGGGACCCAGCGCATGTAGTCGATTTCGTCCGGCTTGAGCGGGCGCTGCAACCGCGCCGGCGCGCCCGACCACAACTCGCCCGCCTTGACCCGCTTGCGCGGCGTCACCAGCGCGCCGGCGGCGACCATCGCGCCACCCTCGACGACGGCGCGGTCCATGACGCAGGCCTTCATCCCGACAAAGCCGTCCGGCTCGATCGTGCAGCCATGCAGCAGCACCATATGCGCGACCACCGCGTTCTCGCCGACGATGGTCGGCACGCGGTCGCCGCCGGCGAACCCCTCGTAGGTGACATGGATGATCGTGCCGTCCTGGATGTTGGCGCCGGCGCCGATGCGGATCGGCGCGTCGTCGCCGCGGATGACGACGTTGAACCAGATGTTGGCGTGCGCGCCGATCTCGACATCGCCGACGATCGAAGCGCCGGGCGCGATCCAGGCGGTCGGGTGGATGCGCGGCCGGATGTTGCGGTGGGGCAGGATCAGCGGGCCGGTCATCGGCCGAGGAGACCATTTCGGCGCAAAGGACGCAAAGGGTTCGCCTCGGTCGCGACGGCGCTCAGCCCCCGCAATCGGGGAGGCAACATGCGATTTTCGCGGGCATCTGCGGTTTCCGTCATCGGCGGTTCTGCGCTATCGTTCGGCCGAGCGATTCTGCGTGAACGCGGCCGCGACGAGACCATAAAGGGAGCGGGACACGATGAGCGGAAACTTTGCGCCTCTGCAATGCCTGAAGGGCGTCCGGGTTGTCGACCTCACGCAATTCGAGGCGGGCCCGACCTGCACCGAAGCGCTCGCCTGGCTCGGCGCGGATGTCGTCAAGATCGAGAACCCGAAGCGCGGCGATCCCGGCCGGGCGGTGACCGGCAGCGGCCCCGGCGGCACCGATTCCTACTATTTCAAGATTTTGAACGCCAACAAGCGCTCGGCCACGGTCGACCTGAAAAACCCGAAGGGCATCGAGCTCGTCAAGGAAATGGTCAGGACCGCCGACGTGTTCGCCGAGAACCTCGCGCCCGGCACAATCGAGCGGCTCGGCCTCGGCTACGACGTGCTCAAGGAGATCAACCCCGGCATCATCTATTGCCAGGTCAAGGGCTTCGGCGAGGGCAGCCCCTACGAGAAATCGCTCGCCTTCGACATGATCGCGCAGGCCGCCGGCGGCACGATGAGCGTCACCGGCGAACCGGGCCAGCCGCCGGTCAAGCCGGGCTGCACGATCGGCGACACCGGCACCGGCATGCTGATGGCGATCTCGGTGCTCGGCGCGCTCTACGAGAAGAAAACCACCGGCAAGGGCCGCCGCCTGCAGCTCGCGATGCAGGATTCGGTGATGCACTACATCCGCACCTCGTTCGCCGCGATGGCGAAGAACGGCAACCATGAAGGCGCGCCGCGGATGGGCGCGCAATCGACCTCGGGCGCGCCGGCGCCGTGCGGCATCTACCCGTGCAAGCCGTTCGGCTACAACGACTACGTCTACATCTTCTGCAGCCGCGCCAATCCCGAGCACTGGGACCGGCTGTTGAAGGTCATCGGCCGCGAGGATCTGATCGGCGACCCGCGCTTTGCCAATAACGAGCAGCGCAACGCGCACGAGGGCTACATCAACGAAATCCTCACCGAGTGGACCAGGCACCATACCAAGGAAGAGGCGATGCAGCTGATCGGCGCGGCCGGCGTGCCCGCCGGCGCGGTGCACGACACGCTGGAGCTGTGGAACGACCCGAGCTTCGAGAAGCGCGGCATCATGCAGGTCATGCACCACCCCGACGGCGACTGGAAATGCGAGAGCTGGCCGGTGCGCTTCGACGGCAAGCCGCCGCAGCTCGAACCGGCGCCGAAGCTCGGCCAGCACACCGACGAGGTGTTCGCGGGCTGGCTGAACCTGAGCAAGGATCAGATCCAGGCGCTGCACGAAGCGCGGGTCATCGGCAACGGCTGAGGATCCAGGGCCGAGACCTCGACGCCGGCGGTTCGCCGCCGGCGTCAGGCCTCGGGCGTCTCGCCTCCGCCCAGCAGCAAGCCGGCGCGAGCGGCGCCGACGGGCAGCGCGTCGGCAGCGCCACCGGCGGCGCTGCGGTAGAAGTCGACGATGAACACGCGGATCGCCGCGGTGAGGCTCGAGGCCTCGCGGTGGCGGTCGATCGCCGTCACCAGCTCGTTGAGCGCGACGCCCTGATGCCGCGCGATCTCGCGCAGCGCGTCCCACATCACACGTTCGAGCCTGACGCTGGTCCGGCGGCCGGCGACGACGACGTTGCGGATCGGCAGCCCCACGCGCGAGGCTTCATGCGCGCCATAAGGCCGCCCGGGCGGTGCGGTCGGCATGGCTGCAGTTTAACGAATCGGACCCACGTCTGCAATCTTTGCGTGTCCGTTATATATATGACTAGTTTTAGTTGTGCGGCGAGTCAGCCGGCCCAACCGGATCCTCCTCCGGCGCCAGCGTGGTGAGCGCCAGCGCGTGCACCGGCCCGGCCAGCTCCTCGGCAAGCGCCTGGTAGACGAGGCGTTGCCGCGCCACCCGGCCCATTCCGCCGAACACCGCCGAGACCACGGTCACCGAAAAATGCGTCTCGCCTTCCGGCCGCGCGCCGGCGTGGCCGGCGTGTCGCGCCGAATCGTCGACGATGTCGAGTCGCGTCGGCGCGAACCGCGCGGCGAGCTTCCGCGCCATGCGGTCGGCGACGCTCATCGGCGCGCCGCCCGCTCCAGTTCGGCGGCCGCGGCGAGAAACCCGGCCAGATCCTCGACCACGTAGTTGATGTGATCGGCGTCGGAGGCGATCACCGCCCACTCGACGCCGGTCTTGACCCACGCCGTGGTCATGCCGAGCCGGGCCGCCGGCACGAGGTTCCGCGCCATGTCCTCGACCATCAGCGCACGCCGCGGCTCGACCCCGTAGCACCGCACGAACTCGCGAAACGGCGCGAGCGAGGGCTTCGGCTCGAAGGCCGAGGCGACGATGTCGAAGATGCCGTCGAACAGCTCGACGATGCCGAGATGGCGCAGCAGGTTCTCGGCGTGCGGCACCGAGCCGTTGGTGTAGACGAGCTTGCGGCCCGACAGGCCGCGCAGCGCGGCGACGAGTTCGGGGTTAGCCGGCACGACGCCGAGATCGACGTCGTGGACGAAGGCCATGAATTCGTGCGGATCGACCCGATGCACCGCCATCAGCCCGTGCATCGTCGTGCCGTGCTCCCGGAAGTACTGCGCGCGCAGCGCGATCGCCGCGTCGAGCGGGACGCCGAGCAGCCGCGCGATATACTCGTTCATCCGCGCCTGGACCTGCGGGAAGAGGCCCGACGAAGCCGGGTAGAGCGTGTTGTCGAGGTCGAAGACCCAGGTCTCGACCTCGCCGAGCGGGCAACCCTCGCGCCGGACCGTATAGGCCATCGGTCTCAGCCGCCGCGGATCAGCGTGCCGGCGCCGGCGGTGAACAGTTCGAGAAGGATCGCGTGCGGCACCCGGCCGTCGACGATGACCGCCGCCTCGGCGCCGCCGGCGACGGCGTCGAGACAGGTCTCGACCTTGGGGATCATGCCGCCCGAAATCGTGCCGTCGGCGACGAGCCGGCGCGCGTCGGCGGCCGACAGCTCCGGGATCAGCCGCTTCCCGGCATCGAGCACGCCCGGCACGTCGGTCAGCAGCAGGAACCGCGCCGCCTTGACCGCGGCGGCAACCGCGCCGGCGACCGTGTCGGCATTGATGTTGTAGCTCTCGCCGCTCTCGCCGACGCCGATCGGCGCGATCACCGGGATCATCCGGGCGGCGCGGAAGCCGTCGAGCACGCCGACATCGACCCGCGCCGGCTCGCCGACAAAGCCGAGCTCGCCGTTGCGCGTCAGCTTGCGCGCAAGCAGGAAGTTGCAGTCGCCGCCGGTCAGCCCGATCGATCGCCCGCCGGCACTGTTGATCGAGGTGACGATATGGCTGTTGATGGTGCCGACCAGCACCATCTCGACGACCTGCATCGTCTCCGCGTCGGTGACGCGCAGGCCGTTGACGAAATTGCTCTTGATGCCGAGCCGGTCGAGCATGCCGTTGATCTGCGGCCCGCCGCCATGGACGACGATCGGATGCATCCCGAGCCGGTGCAGCAGCACGATGTCGCTGGCGAAGGTCTCGCCGCCCTTGCCCATCGCGTGGCCGCCGTATTTGACGACGACGGTCTGCCCGGAATACTGCGCCAGATAAGGCGCCGCCCCGGCGAGGACCGAGGCGATGACGGGAGGTTCGGCAGCGGCGGCGGCTCCGGCGGACGGGTCGTTCATGGCGCGCGCACTCTATCCCGGCGAGCGCAGCGGCGCCACCGCGGCAAAGCCGGTGAGGGTTGCGCGCAGCGCCGCGATCCCGCGCCGCCGCTCGGCGCTCGTCAGGTGGATTTCGGGATGCGCCGCGCGCTGCCGGCGGAGTTCCGCGGCGATCGCGGCGGCCGTCGCGGCCAGCGCCGCGGGACCGACCGCATCGGTCTTGGTCAGCACGATCTGGTATGACAGCCCGGCTTCGTCGCACAGCGCCATCGCCGGGCGGTCCGGGGCGCCGATGCCGCGCCGCGCGTCGACGAGGAGGCAGGCGCGCCGCAGATTGGCGCGGCTCGACAGGTAGTGCTCGACCAGCGCGGTCCAGGCGCGCATCGCCGCCTTCGACGCGGCGGCGTAGCCGTAGCCCGGCAGGTCGACCAGCATCAGCCGCTGCCCGAGTTCGAAGAAGTTGATCTGCTGCGTGCGGCCCGGCGTGTGCGAGGTGCGCGCCAGCATGCGCCGGCCGCAGAGCGCGTTGACGAGGCTCGACTTGCCGACGTTGGAACGGCCGATGAAGGCGATCTCGGGCAGGGTTTCGCGCGGCAGTGCCGCCGCGCTGCCGGCGCCGGCAACAAACCGGCATTCCTGGGCGAACAGCACCCGCCCGGCTTCGAGCACCGCCGGATCGATCTCGCGCGGCGGGAACAGATCGTCGGGAGCCGCCAGCTCCGACGGGCTCAGGCGGCGCCTCGGCGATGCATGATCGCCCATTGCTGGGCGATGCTCAGCAGGTTGTTCCAGGTCCAATAGATCACCAGACCGGCAGGGAACGCCGACAGCATGTAGGTAAAGACGATCGGCAGGAACATGAACATCCGCGCCTGGATCGGATCGACCGGCTGCGGGTTCAGCTTCTGCTGCAGGAACATCGTGACCCCCATGATGAGCGGCCAGGCGCCGATCATCAGCACGTGCGGCGGGGCGAACGGCAAAAGCCCGAACAGATTGGCGAACGAGGTCGGGTCGGGCGCCGACAGGTCGTGGATCCACCCGTAGAACGGCGCGTGACGCATCTCGATGTTCACGAACAGGACCTTGTAGAGCGAGAAGAACACCGGGATCTGGATCACGATCGGCAGGCATCCCGCCAGCGGGTTCGCGCCTACCTTCTTGTAGAGCGCCATGATCTCCTGCTGCTGCTTCGCCTTGTCGTCGGGATACTTCTCGCGCGCCTTCTGCACCTCGGGCTGGAGGAGCTTCATCTTGCTCATTGCCGCATAGGACTTGTTGGCGAGCGGGAAGAAGGCGAGCTTGATGAGGAAGGTCAGCAGCAGGATCGCCAGCCCGAAATTGCCGAGGAGCCCGTGGAAGAACACGAGCACCAGGAAGATCGGCTTGGTGAGGAAATAGAACCAGCCGAAATCGATCGCGCGGTCGAAGCGCGGGATGCCGGAATCGGCATAGGCGTCGAGGAGCTTCACCTCCTTCGCGCCGGCGAAGAAGCGGGTCGAGTTCGCCGCGCTGCCGCCCGCCGGCACGGTCACCGGCGCGCCGGTATAGTCGGTCTGGTAGCGGTCGACCTTGTTCGCATCGACGGTGTGGCGAAACTGCGCCTTGATCGCGTCGCTCTGCTGCGGGATCAGCGCGGTCAGCCAGTATTTGTCGGTAAAGCCGAGCCAGCCGCCGGTCGAGCCGAACTCGTCGGGCTTGCCCGGCGCGAGCGCGGCATACTTGATCTCCTGCAACGCGCCGTCGAGAAAGCCGATCGGCCCTTCGAACAGGATGTAGTAGCCCGAGACCGGCGGCGTTCCGGTCCGGCTGATCAACCCATAGGGGGTGAGGCTCACCGCGGCCGTGCCGCTGTTCTTCACCGTGTCCTCGATCGTGAACATGTAGCTCTCGTCGATCGAGATGGTGCGGGTGAAGGCGAGTCCGGCGCCGTTGTCCCAGGTCAGCGTCAGCGGATGGCCGGGCGACAGCGCCCCGCCGCCGCCGGCGGTCCATTTCGTCTCGGCGTCGGGCAGCTTGGCGCCGGGCGGCCCGACCCAGCCGAACTCGGCGAAATACGGGTCCTTGGTGCCGGTCGGCCACAAGAGGATCACCTCCGGGCTCCGCGGATCGATCGTCTCGTGGTAGTCGGCGAGCTCGAGATCGTCGATCCGACCGCCGGTCAGCGCGATCGAGCCGTGCAGGCGCGGGGTGTCGATCTTGACGCGCGGCTGGGCGGCGATCGCCTGCTCGCGCGTTTCGGCGAGGGCGGCGCTCGCCGCGCCGGTCGGCGCCGTGCCGCTGGCCGGCGCCTCGGCGGCGGGCGGCGGGTTGGTGGCGCCTGCCGCCGGCTGGGCCGGTGCCGTCGGCGCCGGCGGCGGATGCGGCGGCATGAATTTGGTGAAGAGGTATTGAAACCCGAACAGGATCGCGACCGACACCACGATCGCGACGAACAGGTTCTTCTGGTCCATCACGGCGGGCTAGCGCTCCGGCACCGGGTCGTAACCGCCGCCGCCCCAGGGATGGCAGCGGCAGAGCCGCCGCACCGCCAGCCGGCCGCCGCGCCACGCGCCGTGCCGGGCGATCGCCTCGCTCGCATAGCTGGAGCAGCTCGGCAGATAGCGGCAGGAGGGCGGCAGCAGCGGGGCGAGAACCAGCCGATAGACGGCGATGGCAAGGTTCAGGGCCAGCCCGGCGAGGCGCTCGATCGCCCCCATCTCAGGCCTCGTGCGCACCACGGGCGCGCGCGAGCTGGCGCACCGCGCCGTCGAGATCGGCGACGAGCTCGGCATAGCGGCGCGTGCCGGTTTCGCCGCGCGCGATCAGCACGTAGTCGGTGCCGGGTTTGCCGCGCTCCGGGAGGACGGCCGCGGCGGCGGCGCGCAGCCGCCGCTTGGCGCGGTTGCGCGCCACGGCGTTGCCGACCCGCCGGCTCGCGGTAAACCCGACGCGCGGCGACGCACCGGGCGCCTGCGGCTGCGGCGCGGCCTGCAGGACGAGGCCCGGCCGCACCGCCCGCGCGCGCGTCGCCGCGACGCGCAGAAAATCACCTCGGGTCTTGAGCCTGTTGAGACGAACCGTCATCTCGCTTGTCGCTGGCGTGCCGCCGCAAGCCGCAACGGGCGGCGACGCCGGCGCGCTCGGGGGGCCTCAGGCCGACAGGCGCTTGCGGCCTTTCGCGCGGCGCGCCGCGAGGACGCGGCGCCCGCCGGCGGTAGCCATTCGCGCACGGAAGCCATGCCGACGCTTGCGGACGAGCTTGCTGGGCTGGTAAGTGCGCTTCACGGCACCGGCTCCGACGGAAACTGCCTGCTTTTGGCGGAGGGCGCTGTATACGGGAGCGGTCCGGCCAAGTCAACGACAGCCCTGGTCGCAGCCGAAAAACGCATGGTGGAGACAGCCCTTTGACCGATCAAGCGACCCTCGATGCCGCCGATCTCGCGTTCCGCCGCTGGTCGGCGCCGGCTTCGGGACGGATCGCCCCCGGCAGCGAGGAGCACAAGACGGCGTTCTGCCGGATGCTGCTCGACACCCACAACCCCTATAAGCCGGCGGTGCTCGCGTGGCCCCGGCTCGACGAGGACGCGCGCGCCCGGCTGCTCAGCCTGCCGATCTGGAACATCGCGGTGCAGACCGAGGGCAAGGCCAAGGTGCGGGCGCTCAGCTATGCCGAGCGCACGGCCGACCCGCTGCTGCGCGAGGCGATCGCGCTCGACGCGTTCGAGGAGGGGCGCCACAAGGAGGTGCTCGGCAAGCTGGTCGCGGCCTATGACATCGCGCTCGATCCGGAGCCGGAATACAAGCCGCCGCGCCACCCGGAATGGGCCTGGATGACGCTCGGCTTCAGCGAATGCATCGACAGCTTCTTCGCCTTCGGCCTGTTCGCGGTGGCAAAGGAGTCTGCGTTCTTCCCGCTCGAGCTGGTCGAGACCTTCGAGCCGGTGATCCAGGAGGAAGCGCGGCACATCCTGTTCTTCGTCAACTGGGCGGCCTGGCACTACCGCAACCTGCGATGGTGGCAGAAGCCGTGGTGGTGGGCACGGATCGTCGCGGTCTGGGTGCGCCTGGTGCGCGAACGGATCGGCCTCGCCCGCGGCATCGGCGCCGACAAGGACGAGAAACCGCAGGACAACAACTTCACCGTCACCGGCGGCAAGGCGGTGACCGGGGTCGACCTGCCGATCGCGAGGTTGATCGACATCTGCCTCGCCGAGAACGAGCGGCGCATGGCGGGCTACGACCGGCGCCTGCTGCGCCCGATGACGGTGCCGCGCCTGGTCCGTTTCGCGCGCCGCTTCATGCGCAGCCCGCGCCCGGCGGCGGCGTGATGCAGATCGGCTCGCAAGCGCACAAGATCAGGTTCTGCCGGCAGTTCATCGACACTCACCGGCAGTTCGAGCCCGAGGCCCTGGCGTGGCCGGCGCTCGATGCGGCCGCGCTCGAGCGGATGCGCGCCGTGCCGTTCTGGCAGGAAGTGCTGCACACCGAGCGGCGCGCCGGCGCGATCGTGCGCGCCTTCGCCGCGACGATCGCCGATCCGCTGGTGCGCGAGGCGATCGACCTCCAGGGCGTCGAGGAGGACCGCCATGCGCGGCTGATCGGCACGATGATCAGGCGCTACGGGCTGCCGGCCGAAGAGCAGGAGCTCGAACCGATCGGCCCCGACCTCGATACCGCCTTCGCCGATTTCGGCTATGGCGAATGCCTCGATTCGTTTCTCGGGTTCGGCGTTTTCAAGATCGCGCGCGAATCCGAGTTCCTGCCGCCGGCGCTGTTCGACATCTTCGACACGCTGATGCTCGAAGAAACGCGGCATATCGTGTTCTTCATCAACTGGATGGCCTGGCACCAGGCGGCCCGCGGCCGCGGCTCGGCGTGGCGCCGGGCGCTCGTCGCCGGGCGCTATTACGGCCGCGCGATCCGCCGTCTCGTCGCGACCATCCGGCGCGGCCGGCGCGAGAATGACGGGCGCGATTTCTCGGCGACCCAGGCGGCGGTGTTCCTCGACGGCTTCACGTTCCGCCGCTTCGTCGAGGAATGCTATGCCGAGAACGCGCGACGCATGGCCGATTTCCAGCCCGAGCTGCTGCGCCCGCGCTTCCTGCCCTCGCTCGCCGGGGCAGCGCTTTCCGGGCTGCGCCTGCTGCCCTCGCGCCAGCCGCGCGCCGCGACGCCATGAGGCTCGTGCCGCTCGCGCTGATCGTCGCCGGCATCGCGGCGATGGCGGCGCTCGTCGTCCATTTCGGCGCCGGCGCGGTCGGTGCGTCGCTGCTCGCGGTCGGCCCGCTCGGCTTTGCCGCGGTGACCGCAATCCACACGGTGCTGATCGCCGCGATGGGCCTCGCCTGGGGCGTGCTGCTGCCCGGCACCCGCCAATGGATCGCGATCTGGGGCCGGTTCGTGCGCGATTCCGGGTCGGAGGTGCTGCCGCTGTCGCAGGTCGGCGGCTACGTGCTCGGCACCCGCGCCGTCGCGCTGGCCGGGGTGCCGGCGACGGCCGGCGCCGCCAGCACCATTGTCGATGTGACGCTCGAATTCGTCGCGCAGCTCGCCTATGTGGCGCTGGGCCTCGCCTGGCTGCTGCATTTGCGGACCGGCGGCGTCGCGCCCCAGGCGGTGGTGCTGGGGCTCGCCGTGGCAAGCGTCCTGGCGCTGGCGTTCATCGTCGTCCAGCGGCGCGGCGCCGGCTATGTCGACCGGCTGGCGCGGCTGGTCGGCCAGGGCTGGGCGGCGCGGACGGCGGCCGGGGCGGCCGCGCTGCACCGCGCGCTCGACGCGATCTACCGGCGCCCCGGCCGCGTGGCGACGAGTTTCCTGCTGCATTTCGCGTGCTGGATCGCCAGCGCCAGCGAGATCTGGGTCGCGCTGCGTTTCGCCGGCCGCGAGCTGCCGTTCGGCAGCGTGATGGTGATCGAGAGCCTGGTCTACGCGATCCGCACCACCGCGTTCTTCGTGCCGAATTCGGTCGGCGTCCAGGAAGGCGCCTATGTGCTGCTCGGCGGCGCTTTCGGCCTCGCCCCCGACATGGCGCTCGCGCTGTCGTTCTTGAAGCGCGCGCGCGACCTGGCGATCGGGCTGCCGGTGATCGCGTTGTGGCAGGCGATCGAGGGCGGCAGGTTGTGGCGCCGCTTCGCACCCAAACCGGCCGCCGCGCCGCTCGCCGGACCGCCCGCCGACTGAACCGGTAAAATTGCCGTGCGGCGCGCAGCGAGGTTATGGCGGCGGGCGCGCAACCGGTTTAGGCTCGCGGCGGAATGAGCGCATTGCGCGACAAGGCATGGAAGCGCTTCGGCGCCGGGCTGGCCGGGCTCGCGCTCTATGTCCAGCTCGCCTTTGCCGGCTGGGGCGTATTGGCCCTGGCGACGCCGGCCGATCCCGGCGACGCGCTCGCTGGGCATGCGCTCTGCCTCGCGCAAGGCGGCAGCCCGTCACCCGCGACGCCGGCGCCCACCGCGCCCACCCATAACCACGCCGCCTGCTGTTGCTGCCTATGGCACCAGGCGCCGGCGATCGAGCCGCTCGCGGCGGCGACGCCGCGCCCCGTCATCGACATCCGCCTCGTGCGTCGCGAGGCGGATGGCGAGAGCTTTGTTCCTGCGCCGTCCCGCGGGCCGGCGAACGCGCGAGCCCCGCCCGCCGCGGCCTGAGCAGCGCTTTGTGCTGGCGGTACGCCGCGATCGGCTGACAACCGGTCGCGCGGCCGCCATAGCCCCTCCGACTCAGGAACATTCATATGCAATCCATGCGCTTTAGAGCGCATGCCGTGGCGCTGGCCATGGCATGGCTCGCACCCGCGGCGGCGCTCGCTCACGGCTTTGTCGGCGAGCGCTTCTTCCCGGCGACCATCCTCACCGACGACCCGTTCGTCGCCGACGAGATGTCGCTGCCGACCTTTACCGTCAATCCGAAAGGACCCGACGGCTCGCGCGAGATCGATCTCGAAGCCGATATCTCGAAAACGCTGTGGCCCGATATCGGGATCACCTTCTCCGATCAGTGGGAGCATCTGCGGCCCAAGGGAGCGCCGGTTGCGACCGGCTTCGGCACGTTCGCCAGCGGACTCGACTGGCAGTTCTTCAAAAACGCCGCGCACGAGGCGACGCTGATGACCGGCGTCAATGTGAGCTGGGCGCATACCGGTCGGGTGCAGGCATTGGGCGCCGACGACTTTACGACCGTCTCGCCGCTGCTCGATTTCGGCAAGGGGTTCGGCGACCTGCCGGACAGCATGCCGTGGCTGCGGCCTTTCGCCGTGACCGGCAATTTCAGCTACGATTTCCCGACCAAGACCGAGAGCGCGGGCAACCCGAACCCGAACAACGTCAATTACGGCTTCGCGTTCGAGTACAGCCTTCCCTATCTCGAGCAGAACGTGAAGGACATCGGGCTGCGGCCGCCGTTCAGCCAGATGATCCCGCTCGTCGAGGTGTCGTACTCGACCGCGCTCAACCGTGGCCAGGGCGGGCAGACGATCGGCACCGTCCAGCCGGGCATCATCTGGTCGGGGCAGTATTTTCAGATCGGCGCCGAAGCGATCATCCCGGCGACGCGGCAGACCGGCAACGGCTACGGCGGCCTCGTCCAGCTCCATTTCTATCTCGACGACATCTTTCCGAACTCGTTCGGCCGACCGCTATTCGGGAGTCTGCCATGAAGCTCGTTCCAGCATTTGCGGTGTTGACGACGGCGCTGTCGGTCGAGGCCGCGCACGCCCACGCCTTTCTCGACCATGCCGTCCCGGCGGTCGGCTCGACGGTCGCCACCGCGCCGGCGCAGGTCCAGTTGTTCTTTACCCAGGGGCTGGAGCCGGCCTTCTCCAGCGCGACACTGGCCGATGCGAACGGCCAGCCGATCGCCACCGGCGCGGCGGTCTTCGATCCGCAGAACAAGATGGAGATGATCCTCAACCTGCCGAAGCTCCCGCCCGGACACTACAAGGTCAGCTGGCACGCGCTCTCGGTCGACACGCACCGCACCGAGGGCAGTTTCAGCTTCGACGTCCAGCAGTGAGGCGCGCCGCATGAATGAGGCGTGGGTCGCGGCGCGCTTTGTTCATTTCGCCGCGACCCTGGCCGCGTTCGGGACCGCCGCCTTCCGGCTTTACGCCTTCGCCGGCAGCGCGCCGGCGACGGCAGGCCCGGGAAGCGCCGCGCTCGACCGCGAGCTGGTGCGGCTGATGACGGTCGCCGCGCTGCTCTCGCTACTCTCGGCGCTGGCGATCGTGCCGTTCACCGCGGCCGAGATGGCCGGCTCGGCCGCCGCCGCCGGCGATCCCGGCGTCTGGTGGACCGTGCTGAGCCGCACCGCTTTCGGCCATGTCTGGTGCTGGCATATCGGCTTCGCCGCGCTGCTGCTCGCACTCTGCGCGCCGCACCGGCAGCGCTGGCAGTCGGCCGCCGCCATGCTGGCGGCGCTGCTGCTGGTCGCGAGCCTCGGCCTCACCGGGCATGCCGCGATGGACATGGGCGGCGGCTGGAATCACGCGATCAACCAGATGGCGCACCTGACCGCGGCCGGGCTGTGGCTCGGCGGGCTGCTGCCGCTGGGCGTGCTGCTGCACCGCGCCACTCGCGGCGGCGACGCCGATTGCGTGCCGCTCGCGCGCGTGGCGCTGCCGCATTTCTCGCAGATGGGCTACGCCGCGGTGGCCCTGCTGGCGATCACCGGCACGGTCAACAGCGCGATGCTGGTCGGCAGCTTCGGCGCGCTGTTCGGCACCCCTTACGGCCGGCTGCTGGCAGTCAAGATCGGGCTGTTTCTGGCGATGGTCGCTCTGGCGCTCGTCAACCGCTTCCGGCTGGTGCCGCGGATGCGCGAGCTCGCGGCGACGCCGGCAGCGCTGCGCGTGCTCTACCGCTCGGTCTTGGTCGAGCAGGCGCTGGGCCTGGCGATCCTCGCGGTCGTGGCGGTGCTCGGCACCTGGCCGCCGGCGATCGAGGCCGCGATGGCGATGCAGTAACGCAAGCGACTTGCGATAAGCCGGCGCGGCCATTAAGGTCGCGGTATGGCGCGCAAACCGGTCGTGTCGGCGGCGATCCTCGAGCTGATGCACGAGCGCCACCACCACGCCTGGACGCTCGAGGACCTGCAGGGAGCGCTGACCGGGCGGCTGGTCGCCGCGGATTTCTCGTCGGTGTTCCGCGCCGCCGAGAAGCTCGCCGCGGCGGGCCTCGTGCGCAAGATCGTCCTCGATGACGGGCGCGCCCGCTTCGAGCTCAGCGACGCGCATCACGACCATCTCTACTGCACCGCCTGCGGCGAGCTGGTGCCGGTCCCCTGCCTGATCGCGCGCGGCGACTTCGCCGCGCTCGAACGCGACGCCGGGATCGCGATCCGCGACCACCACCTCGTGTTGAGCGGGCTGTGCCGCACCTGCCTCAGCGCGTCGCAGGCGCAGGAGGGGCCGGCGTGAGCGAGGCGCTCAGCCTGTGGAACCCCGGCCATGTCAGCGTCACGATCGACCTGGCGACCGCGTTGGTGCTCGGCGTCGCGACCCCGCTGCACGTCCACAACCTCGACACGCTCGGCCTGCCATTCGCACTGGTCGTGTTCACCGTCCTCGGCGTTGGCGTCACCACCTTCGTGTCGGCGACCCAGGCGTGGCGCTGCCGCATCCTCCTCGCGGACGGCTCGGCATGAGCCTGGCGCGACCCGCGCTGCGCCGCGCGACCGCGCGCCTCGCCGGCATCGCGATCCTGTTTCAGGCGGTCCTCTTCGGCTGGCATCACCACGACCTGCCGATCCGCGGGCAACTGCCGCTGCCGGTCGTCGAAAACGCGGCCGCCGTCGCGCAGCCCGCCGACGACGCCGACGGCTGCGAAATCTGCCAGGTCCTGCATCACCTCTTCGCGGCGGCGCCCGACATCGGCGATCCGCCGCCGAGCCCCGGCACGGTGGCGGTCGCGGCGCAAAGCGCGGCCGCCCGCCTCTCCGGTTCTCGCACCCTCGCGTTCCGGGCCCGCGCGCCGCCCACCCTCGCCTGACGCTGTCGGCGGCTGAAGCCCAGCCGCCCGCCGAGCCGCGGGCATCGCGGCGCAGCTCAAGACGAGGTGGAAACATGACCAGCCCGCTCTTTCGGGTCCGGCACGGTATGCGTGCGCGGATCCGCCTAGCCGGTGCGTCGATCGCCGGGATTTCCCTGCTGCCTTTTGCCGCGCTGGCCGACGACCAGCCGCCGCAATCCGCGGCGCCGCCCGCGGCGCAGCCCGCCGCCCAGCCCGCCGCCCAGCCCGCCGCCCAGCCCGCGGCAGCAAACCTGGCGCCGGGCACGTCGTTCGACATCGACATCGTCGCCAAGGCGCTCAACGAGGCGCGGATCAATATCGAGCCGAAGATCGGCGCGTCGACCTATACGCTGAGCCAGCCGTCGATCCAGGATCTGCCGAACGGCTCCAACACGCCGATCGACGACGCGATCCTGCAGATGCCCGGCGTCGACCAGGACAACGCCGCCAATGGCGGGCTGCACGTGCGCAACGAGCACCTCAACGTCCAGTATCGCATCAACGGCGTGATCCTGCCCGACGGGGTGAGCTTTTTCGGCCAGGACCTCAGCACCCGCTTTGTCGACTCGATGCAGCTCATCACCGGCGCCTTGCCGGCGGAATACGGGCTGCGAACCGCCGGCATCGTCGACATCCAGAGCAAGAGCGGGCTGTTTCAGCCGGGCGGTTCGGTGACGCTGTTCGGCGGCAGTCACGGCACGATCAACCCGAGCCTCGAATACGGCACCTCGATCCAGGGCTATAACTTCTACTTCTCGGGCGACTATCTCGATACGCAGGAGGGGGTCAACAACGTCACCGGCAGCTACCGGCCGATCCACGACCACAGCGAGCAGACGCACGACTTCGCCTATCTCGAAAAGATCCTCGATCCCAACAACAAGCTCAGCTTCATGCTGGGCGAGTTCAACTCGCAGTTCCAGATTCCGAACAATCCCGGCCAACCGACCTTCGGCGGGATCAGCGCGATCAACGGCACACCGATTTCCGCGTTCAACTCGGCCCAGCTCAACGAGCACCAGACCGAGAGCGCGCAATTCGGCGCGCTTTCGTTCCTCCACTCGGAAGGGCCGCTCGATTACCAAGTCTCATGGATCACCAAATACAGCCAGCTGCATTATCACCCCGATCTGCTAGGCGATATCGCCTTCAATGGGATTGGCGAGGAAGCTGTGCGCAGCAGCTGGGCGAACTATCTCCAGGCTGAGGGCAGCTATCGGCTCAACGAGGATCATACGCTGCGCGCCGGCATCCTGGTCACCGGTGAGTACGTGACCTCGAACAGCACGGCGGACGTGCTGGCACAGACGGGCACCGATGACTCCGGCAACCCGATCTACGCGACCAACACGACGACGATCTTGGATAACAGCAACAAGATGAGCTTCTCCTACAGCGCTTATCTGCAAGACGAATGGCACGCGCTCGATACCGTGACCGTCAATCCCGGCGTGCGCTACGACGTGGTCAACGGCTACACCACCGGGAGCCAGATCAGCCCGCGCCTCAACACGGTGTGGCAGGCGACGCCCTCGACGACAGTCCACGCCGGGTACGCCAGCTATTTCACGCCGCCGCCGCAGGAGCTGGTATCGACCGCGGATATCGCCCTCTTCGCCAATACCAGCGGGGCGCCTCCGAGCACCCAGAACGATCCAATCAAGAACGAGCGCGCCCAATATCTTGACGCTGGCGTGACGCAGGAATGGTTGCCCGGCCTCAAGACCGGCATCGATCTTTATTACAAATACGCGCGCAACCTGCTCGACGAGGGCCAGTTCGGCGCGCCTGTGGTGCTCACCCCGTTCAATTACCATCTCGGGATCAACCAGGGCGTCGAGCTGACCGCCAACTACCACGCCGGAAATTTCGACTTCTACGGCAATCTGGCGATCGCCAAGCAGAAGGCAAAGGGCATCAATTCGTCGCAGTTCAACTTCAGTCCCGACGATCTCGCCTCGGCCGACAGTAGGCTGGTCAATACCGACCACAGCCAGCTGTACACGGCATCGGGCGGGGTCGCGTATACCTGGTACGGAACACGCTTTGCCGCCGACATGATCGCCGGCTCGGGGCTACGCACTGTCAACCCGGGCGACACGACCTATAACGGCGGCACGGTACCGTCCTACGAGCAGGTCAACCTGTCGGTCTCGCACCGTTTCGAGCAAGCGCCGGGCGGGCCGATCACGCTGCGGCTCAGCGTTGTCAACCTGTTCGACGAGGTTTATCTGCTGCGCAGCCAGACCGGGGTCGGCGTCTTCGCCAACCAGTACGGCCCGCGTCGTTCGGTCTTCGCCAGTATTACCAAGGAGTTCTAACGTGACGTCCGCAATCGCGAGATGCCAGGGGCCGGGGTCGCCGTATATGATTGCAGGATCGGAGAGCGGCAAGGCTCGGGTGTGCGATTGAAGGCCTCGCTTCCAGTCTCTGCCGCGGCGCATGGTGCGCTGATCGCGCTGCTGCTGGTGCTGCCGCATTCGGTGCCGCCGCCGAGGGTCGATCTGTCGAAGGCCATCGCGGTGGTGTTCCAGCCGCCGCCGGCACCGCCCGCGCCCGCGCCGCCGCCCGCACCGCCAGTGGTCGAGACGCCGCCGCCACCACCACCGCCGCCGCCGCCGCCGGTTGTCGAACAACCGCCGCCGCCACCACCACCTGTCGCCGAGCAGCCCCCGCCGCCGCCACCCGTCGTCGAGCAGCCACCGCCGCCCCCGGCGCCGGTCGCCGAGGTGCCGCCGCTCCCGCCGCCGAAGCCCGAACCGAAGCCGTTGCCGAAACCGAAGCCGCGGCCGGTGCAGCCGGTACAGCGGCGCGAACCGGCCGAGCCGCCGCCGCCCCTGCCGCAGCAGCCACTGCCGCAGATGCCGCTGCCGCTGCCGACCCAGCCGCAGCTCGCGGCGATCCCGCGGCCGCCAGCGCCGCCCCCCGCCCCGACCATCAGCCCGGATTACCGGGCGCTGCTCAGCAACTGGCTCGAGAGCCACAAGCGCTACCCCGAGGAGGCGCGCCAGCGCGGCGAGGAGGGGCGCGCGGTGCTGCGCTTCCGGGTCGCGCGCAACGGCCGGGTGCTCGATTATGCGGTGGTCAGCAGCACCGGGTTCGGCGATCTCGACGCCGCGGTCGAGAACATGATGCGCGGCGCGGTGCTGCCGGCCTTCCCGGCGAGCATGGCCGAGCCGGAGATCGAGGTGTCGGTGACCATCCGGTTCGGGCTGCAGCGCTGAGCGCGGCGCGACCCTGCCGTTCACACGAAAATGACGCGGCAGCGCGCGCCGGAAGTGGCATTCGGCGGCCGATCACCCCAACAATGAGGACATGGCCGACGCGACCCCGCCCGGTTTCTCGTTCCAACGGCTGATCCCGCTCGTGCTGCTCGTCGGCGGCGGCGCGCTCTTCATACTGGCCGGCGGCCGCCGCTACCTGTCGTTCGCCGCGCTCGCCGAGCATCGCGCGCTGCTCTGCGCGATCGTCGCGCAGGGCGGTGCGCTCGCCGCGCTCGGCTTCGTCGTCGGCTATGCCGGGCTGACCGCGTTGTCGGTCCCCGGCGCGATGCTGATGACGCTGGCGAGCGGGTTCCTCTTCGGCGTGTGGCTCGGCACGCTCTATGCGCTGATCGGCGCGACGCTGGGGGCGGGCGCGGTTTTTCTCGCCGCGCGCGCCGGGCTGGCCGGGCTCGCGGCGCGCGCCGGGCCGCGCATCCAGCGCCTCGAGGCCGGGTTTCGCGAGGACGCATTCAGCTATCTCCTGTGCCTGCGGCTCGTGCCGGCCTTCCCGTTCTGGCTCGTCAACCTGGTGGCCGGCGCGACCGGGATGCGGCTCGGCGCCTATCTCACCGCCACCTGGTTCGGGATGATCCCGGGGACCTTCGTCTATGCCAGCCTCGGCAACGGCCTCGGCGCGCTGATCGAGGCGGGCCAGCATCCCGACAAATACGCGATCTTCCGTCCGAGCATCCTGCTGCCGCTGCTCGGGCTTGCGGCGCTGGCGCTGCTGCCGGTCGTCTACAAGGGGTGGCGCGGGCGGAGGA
>DATJOB010000060.1:0-12792 GCA_035507475.1 Allostellaceae bacterium
TACCAGCGATGGCTGGGGTCCCAGGTGATCGCCATCGTCTGGCCGACGCGGTCCTGGTAGCGCCGCTCGGTGACGACCATGCTTTTCTCGCTGAGCGTGCGCGAGCCGGCGATCGCCAGCGGCCAGCTCTCGACCGGCAGGCGGATAGGCCGCCAGCACTGGACGATCGCGAAATGGCCGGCGAGCAGTGCCTCGGCCTCGTCGCCCATCAGGTCGCGCACCCGCTTTCTCGCCGAGGACTCGGTGTAGTCGTTATGGACGCGACGCACGACGTCGCGGATCTGCCTGGTCTCGCGCTGCGCCTGGTCCTGGGTGCGCAGCGTGTGGTCGAAGACGACGACCCGCCTGGCGCCGGTCTCGCGTTTGATGAGCGCCTCCATCTCCGGGTAATAGACCCGGCGGACCTCGTCCTCGTCGTAGAAGTCGCGCATTTTGGTCGGGTGCGGCACGAACACGAAACCGTTCCGGTCGATCGCGAACTCGTCGAGATGCCGGCGGCCGTTCAACAGCCGCACCCGGTGCGCCTCGCTGCTGCCGCCGCCGACCCGCGTGTCGATCCCGCCCGGCCCGGCGACCAGCGAGACCGGCGTCTCGCCGGTATCGACGTAATAGTTGAGCTCGGCTTCGAGCGTTTCGGGGGCGTCGAGTTCGGCGATCTCGGCCATCGCGGTTCCCTCAAATAGGCGTATATGAGCCTATAGCTAGATGGGGTCGCTCAATCGAGCGTCAACAGGCGGCCGTAGCCGGCAATCTTCCGGTTGACGCCGCAGGCCCTCAGCGCCAGCCACATCATCGCCAGGTTACTCGAAACGACCGGCTTCTGCAGGTCGGCTTCGAGCATCTCGACGACTGCCACCGTCGGCATGCCGGTGCCGGAGAGGAAGATCGCCTCGGCCTCGGGCCGGTCGATCCTGCGCGCCAGCCGGTAGGCGTCCTCGGCGGTGGTGTCGTAGATGTTGGCGACGTCGAGATTCTCGACATGCACCACGGAAAAGCCGTGCGCTTCGAGATGCCGTTTGCCGAGCGCCGTCGTCTCGGCCGAATAGGGTGTGCCGAGCGCGACGCGCTTGACGCCGAGCCGTTCGAGGGCCGCCGCCACGCTCGCGAACGCGCTCGTCACCCGCGTACCGCTCGCCTTCGCCAACCGGTCGAGCAGCGCCGCCTCTTCGGCGGCCGTCAGGTCGTAGCTCGTCGCGGTATGCGCGATGGTGATGATGTCGGGGCTGACCAGCGCCAGCATCTCGACGCTCTCGTCGATATGCTCGACCATCGAGCGGTTGCGCTCGTTCTGGCCGTCGGGCGCGCCCGGACTGCCGCGCGCGACCATGCGGTGGAAATGCAGCGAGACGCCGGCCAGCTCCCTTGCCATCGCCACGGTCTCGGCCTCGACCGTCGGATTGCCCGGCGGCAGCAGAAACCCGAGCCGCGCGCGATAGCCGATCATCGCGCCGCCCTTCGCTTCGCCCGGGCGCCGCCCCGGCTCATACGACACCCGCCTCGCGCAACCGCGCGATCTGTTCCGGGTCGACGCCGCACAGCTCGGCAAGCAGCGCTTCGGTGTGCTCGCCCAAAAGCGGCGGCCGGCTGAGCTCGGCCGGCGAGTCGGAAAGTTTCACCGGGCAGCCGACGGTCTGGTAGGTGCCGCGCGTCGGATAGTCGATGTCGACGATCATCTCGCGCGCCTTGAGGTGCGGGTCGGCGAGCACCTCGCCGGTGTCCTGGCAGGCGCCGCACGGCACACCGGCATCGCCGAGCCGCGTCATGACATCGTGCTTGGTGTGGCGGCCCGTCCATTCCTCGATCAGCGGGTTGAGCATCGCGCGGTTCTGCCAGCGCGCGTCGGCGGTCGCGAAGCGCGGGTCGTCGGCCAGCTCCGGCCGCTCCATCGCACCGCAGAACGCCTTCCACATCTGCTGCTGGCAGAAGATCAGCACATGGTCGTTGGGCCCGCCCGGTCCACCACCCGACCCGGCGCAGGGATAGGTCATCCCCGGGACGGTGTGGCCGAGCTGGTTGCCGTGGCGCTCCATCGCGCGGCCCTGGCGCTGGTGGTCGCGCAGGCTGACACGGATCAGGTTGACGACCGCATCCTGCATCGAGACCTCGACATGCTGGCCCCTGCCGGTGCGGTGGCGCTGCTGCAGCGCGGCGAGGATGCCGATCGCCATATGCATCCCGGTGCCGCTGTCGCCGATCGCCGGCAGGACCAAGGTCGGCGGGTTCTCGGGAAAGCCGGTGACGCTCATCGCCCCGCCCATCGCCTGCGCCACCGGCTCGTAGCTCTTGAAATGCGCCAAGGGTCCGTAGCTGCCGAAGCCCTTGATCGTGGCGTAGACGAGGCGCGGGTTGAGCTCCTTGAGCGCGTCCCAGCCGAGCCCCAGCCGCTCCATCGCGCCGGGTCCGAAATTCTCGATCAGTACATCGGACTGCTTGATGACCTCCTTGAACAGGCGCTTGCCCTCGTCGGTCTTGAGATTGAGCGTCAGGCTCCGCTTGTTGGCGTTGAACAGCAGGAAGAAGAGGCTGTCGCTGCCCTGCTTGTCGGCGTGGACGGTGCGCGCGACGTCGCCCGCCTTCGGCTCCTCGAGCTTGATGACGTCGGCGCCGAGGAAGGCCAGCATCTGCGCGCAGGCCGGTCCCGCCTGGTTGTGCGTCATGTCGATGACGCGGATGCCGTCAAGGGCTTGGCTCATGGCACATCTCTTTGCATGTTCGACTATCCGCGCCGTGCGGGGCTAACGTGGTTCCGGATACCAATCTTCGGCGAGGATTTCATCGACCGTGTAGGGGCAGACCGACGGCAATGACCGAGCCGCATCCTGCTCCCCATGTTTGGCCAGTTCGAGCAGCGCTCGTTTGCAGGCAATTGTGTAGATCCGGGGTAACTCCGCCTCGATGTCTCGGCGTAAAGAGGGCGAAAGCTCGTCAGCGAGCGCGGCTCTCGCCTCGATGATCGAGTCCATCCAGTCGAGGCGGGGGTCGCGCGCGGGCGAATGCGCGAGCTTCAGAAAATGAACGAGCACACGCTGGATTTGGCTGCGTACTGCGTTGCGCTCGCTCTTGCCCAAATCCTCGATCTCCTCGGCAAGGTGCTCGCGGTCAAAGCGATTGTCGCGCGTGCGCAATGAGCGCAATACCCGCGCCTGGTGCTGCGTCCAGGCGTAGAAATCATCGTCGTAGCGCGGTCCGTCCGGCATCGATCTGGCCCCGTTTCGCCCGCCGCAGTCTAGCCGATCCGGCTCGTGTCTTCTCGTTCAAAGTCCCGGGCAAAGTCCCGGGCAAAGTCCCGGGGCCCCGCCCGGTTCAAGGCCGCCCGATCTTGGCCTGTGCGGACGATCAGGCTCCTCCCTCGCTCTCCCGCGGTCGCCCGACGCGCCGAGGCTAGCACTCTCGGCGCCGGCCGTCCTAGGATCGCGCCAGCGAAATTCCGCTTTTGGAGGCACCCCATGGAATTCGGCGTCTCGATCTTCTTCACCGACTATTCGATCGGCCCGGCCGAGCTGGCGATCGCGCTCGAAGAGCGCGGCCTCGGGATCCTGTGGGTCGCCGAGCATTCGCATATTCCGGTGCCGCGCAAGACCCCGCCGCCGGGCGGCGGCGAGCTCGCCAAGCGCTATTACGACGTGATGGACCCGTTCGTCACGCTGGCGGTCGCCGGCGCGGTCACCAAGAAATTGAAGCTCGGCACCGGGGTCTGCCTCGTCATCCAGCGCGACACGATCCAGACCGCCAAATCGGTCGCCTCGCTCGACGTGACGTCGAACGGCCGCTTCGTCTTCGGCATCGGCGCCGGCTGGAATGTCGAGGAGGTCGAGAGCCACGGCACCCCGTTCGCGACGCGGGCGTTGCACATGCGTGAGCAGATCGAGGCGATGAAGGAGATTTGGACCAAGGACACCGCCGAGTACGACGGCGAGACGGTCAAGGTCGTGCCGATGCAGACCTGGCCGAAGCCGGTGCAGCGGCCGCACCCGCCGGTCGTTCTCGGCGGGGCGTTCCCCTATGCGGCGCGCCGTGCGGTGCGCTACGGCGACGGCTGGTTTCCCAACGCCAATGCCGGCGACCCGGAGGACTACATCCCGAAGTTCAACAAGATGGCCGCGGAGGCGGGACGCAAGCCGCTGCCGATCAGCCTCGGCGGCGCACCGTTCGACGCGGACAGGCTGAAGCGCCTGCGCGACCTCGGCATCGTCCGGGTCAGCACCAGCCTGATGTCGGAGAAGGCCGACCAGCTGATGCCGATCCTCGACAAATGGGCCGGGCTGATGCGCCAGGTCAACGGGTAGGCCGCGGCGCCGGCGGTCTCGTCGCGCCGGAAACCGCGAATGGCGACGCTGCACCTCATCTGCGGCAAGGCCGCTTCCGGCAAAACGACGCTCGGGCGGGAGCTGGCGGCGCGACACGCGGCGGTGTTGTTCCGCGAGGACGAATGGCTGACGCTGCTCGAGGCGCGGTTCGACGAAGTGACCCGCTACTTCACGCCGCCGTCGGGCAAGGAAGGATTTCGGGTGATCCGCCACGACGCAGACATCGCGTCGCCAACGGGCTAGATCGTCGCGCCGTCGCCGGCCAGCGTCGTGCGCCGCATGTCGCGCACCTCGTCGCGGTCGAAGCGGCGGGCGCGGTGCATCGTCTGGCGATTGTCCCACATCACAAGGTCGCCGAGCCGCCATTGATGCGCATAGACGAAGGCCGGTTGCGTCGCGTGCTCGGTCAGGTCGCGCAGGAACATGCGCGCCTCGGGGATCGTCCAGCCCTCGATCGCCCCGGCATGCGCGGCGAGGAACAGCGATTTCCGCCCGGTCACCGGATGCGTGCGCACCAGGCGCTGGCGCACCGGGCGGAAGGCGTCGCGCTCCTCCGGCGACAGCTCGCTGAAGCCGATCGCCTCGCGCGAATAGATCAGCGAATGCAGGCAGACCAGCGGCTCGATCTCGGCCTTGCTGCGGGCGTCGAGCGCATCCCAGGCGGCGCGCATGTCGGCGAACTCGGTGTTGCCGCCCCATGACGGCAGCGCGCGCGCCGAGAGCAGCGAGTATTTCGCCGGGACCGGCCGGAACGAGCTGTCGGAGTGCCACAGCCGATCGCCCAGCTTGAAGAACCAGACGCGGTCGTCGGCGGCGATGATGCGGCTGTCCTTGTCGAGGTTCGAGAAGTCGATGATGCCGGGGGTGGCGAGCCGGTGCTCGGTCTTCTTGCGGATGTGGCCGGCGGTGGCATAGCTCTCGAGCTCGCCGAAATGCCGGGTGAAGGCGACCTGCTGCTCGTCGCTCAGCGCCTGGCCGCGAAACACCAGCACCGCATAGCGGTCCATCGCTTGTTCGATCGCCGCGACCGCGTCTGCGCCGAGCGCCGCGCGGCAGTCGACCCCGTCGACCTCGGCGGCGAAGGTCGGGCGCAGCTGACGGAAAGAGATGGCCATCTTCGTCTCCGGCACGATCGCGAGCGCGATGCGCAAACCTTGCCGCAACCGGGCGAACGTTGAAAGCCCGGCCGGCTCTGTGCGAGGCTGGCGAACTGCGCGGGAGGGACGGCGATGGCTGCCGAGGACGACCGGAAGCATGGCCACGACGACAAGGGTCACGGCCACGATCACCAGCACGGCCACGAGCATTCCGAATTGAGCGACATCGCGCTGCGGGTGCGTGCGCTCGAAACGATCCTGACCGAGAAGGGCTATGTCGAGCCGGCGGCGCTCGACCTGCTGGTCGAGGCCTACGAGACCAAGATCGGTCCCAAGAACGGCGCGCGCCTCGTCGCGCGCGCCTGGATCGACCCCGACTTCAAGGCAGCGCTACTCGACGACGCGACCAAGGCGGCCAATGCGCTCGGCCATGTCAGCCCGGTCGGCAGCCACCTGATCGCGGTCGAGAACACGCCGAAGACGCACAACCTCATCGTCTGCACGCTGTGCTCCTGCTATCCGTGGGAGGTGCTCGGCCTGCCGCCGGTCTGGTACAAATCGGCGCCCTACCGCTCGCGCGCGGTGATCGACCCGAAGGGCGTGCTCGGCGATTTCGGCGTGACGCTGCCGCCCGAGACCGAGATCCGCATCTGGGATTCGACCGCCGAGACCCGCTTCATCGTGCTGCCGATGCGCCCGCCGGGGACCGAGAACTGGAGCGAGGAGCGGCTTGCCGAGATCGTCACCCGCGACTGCATGATCGGCACCGGGCTGCCGCAGCCGAAGGCCGGCCGATGAGCAACACGATCCACGACATGGGCGGGATGCACGGCTTCGGCCCGGTCGAGCCGGAGCCCGACGAGCCGGTCTTTCACGCCGCCTGGGAGGGGCGCGTCCACGCGCTGCAGCGCGCGACGGCCGCCGCCGGGCTATGGACGATCGACGGCGGCCGCGCCTCGATGGAGGTGCTGCCGACCGTGACCTATCTTTCCTGCTCGTACTACCAGCGCTGGTTTCTCGGGCTGGAGCGGCGGCTCCTGGCGCACGGCCTCGTCGGCGAGGACGAGCTCGCCGCCGGCCATTCGCTGCGGCCCGGCGCCGCGCTGGCGCGCCGCATGACCGCCGCCGACGCCGCCAAACCGCCGGTGCGCGGCGATTTCGCGCGCCCGGCGAACGCCGCCGCCAAATTCAAGCCTGGCGACCCGGTCCGCACGCGCGAACTCAACCCGGCGACGCACACCCGGCTGCCGCGCTACGCCCGCGACAAGGAGGGCGTGGTCGAGGCGATCCGCGGCTGCCACGTCTATCCCGACACCGCCGCGCTCGACCCGGCCGACGAGAACCCGCAATGGCTCTACACGGTGGTGTTCAGCGGCAGGGAGCTGTGGGGCGAGGACGCCGATCCGGCGATCACGGTGTCGATCGAGGCGTTCGAGCCCTATCTGCTGCCGGCATGACCCCACCCGACCTGCGCTCCGTGCCCGACCTGCCCGGCCTGCCGCGCGGCGAGGACGGCCCCGTCTTCAACGAGCCGTGGGAGGCGCAGGCCTTCGCGATGGCGCTGGCGCTGCACCGCCGCGGCCTCTTCACCTGGGGCGAGTGGGCGGCGTTGCTCGCCGACGAGATCGCCCGCGCCCAGGCGGCGGGCGACCCCGACCGCGGCGACACCTATTACCGGCACTGGCTCGCCGCGCTGGAGCGCATCGTCGCCGAGAAGGGGGTCGCCGACCGCGATACCCAGACCCGCTACCGCGGCGCCTGGGCGCGCGCCGCCGACGCCACGCCGCACGGCGAGCCGATCGTGCTCAAGCCGGCGCATTTCAGTGCGTGAAGCGGCCGCCGACGATGGAATTCGGCATCTACCACGAGTTCCTGACGACACCGAGCGGCTCGCAACACGAGGCGTTCCGCAACTCGTTCGCGCAGATCGCGGCGGCCGAGGAATGGGGGCTCGACGTCGTCTGGCTCGCCGAAATCCATATGAACCCGACGCGCTCGCTGTTGTCGGCGCCGCTCACCGTGGCGGCGGCGATCGCGGCGCGCACGCAGCGCATCAAGATCGGCACCGCGGTGCAGATCCTGCCGCTCGGGCACCCGCTGCGGCTCGCCGAGGAGACCGCGACGATCGACCAGATCAGCGGCGGCCGCCTCGTCTTCGGCATCGGCCGCAGCGCCTTTCCGACCGCGTATCGCGCCTACGGCATCGCCTATGACGAAAGCCAGGAGCGCTTCGCCGAATGCCTCGAGATCGTCAAGAAGGCATGGACCGAGGAGACCTGCTCGCATCGCGGCCGCTGGTACAGCTTCGAGAACTTCACGCTGGTGCCGCGCCCGCTGCAGCAGCCGCATCCCGAGATCAGGATCGCCGCCAGCCAGCACGACACCTACGCGGCGATCGGCGCGCTCGGCTATAAGCTGTTCTCCGCGGTGCGCGCGTCGCCGCTCTCCGAGCTCGCCGACCATACCCGCGCCTATCGCGAGGGCTGGCGCGCCGCCGGGCATCGCGGCCAGCCGCAGGCCTATCTCCAGGTGCCGATCTATGTGGCGGCGACGCGCGACAAGGCGCTCGCCGAGGCGGAAGCCGGGCTGATGCGCTTCTCGACCTACCGCCGCGACCTGGTGCGCGGGCCGATGGACTATGCGACGGTGCAGCGCGAGAAGGGCATCGTCGGGACGCCCGAGATGGTGACGCGGCGCCTCATGGAGTTGCGCGACGCGGCGCAGCTCGCCGGCGTCTCGGCCGAGATCAACCCCGGCTCGCTGCTCAGCCACGACCAGGTCATGGCCTCGCTCAAGCTCTACATCACCGAGGTCATGCCGCACTTCAAATAGCGGCAGCAAATAGCGTCAGCCTAGGCCGGGATCGTGAACCGCGAGCGGCTCACCACTTGTTGCGCAATTCGCGCAGCTTGAGAAACACTGTCCTCTGGTCGGGCTCGTCGGGCAGGTCGGGGAACGCCTCGCGCAGCCGCCTGATGACCGAGGGGCTGGTCAGGCGAAAGAAGGTGTTGATCTCCATCTCGAGGCCGAGCGTCGTCACCAGCGCCTTGTCGGTGTCCTGCTTCTCCATCGTCGGCAGCAGCGCCTGCGCCTTGGCGTTGTCCGGCTCGCGGTCGAGCGTGAAACGCAGATTGTTCACGATGTAGTCGTGGCCGGGATAGATCAGCGTCGAGCCGGGTAGCTTCGAGAGCTGCGAGGCGAAGGTGTTGTAAAGCTCGTTCGGATGGCCGCCGTTGTGGCAATTGCCGGCGCCGGCGTTGAACAGCGTGTCGCCGCAGAACAGCGCCGGCGTGTCGGCATGCGCGAGGATGCAGATATGCGACATCGTGTGGCCCGGCGTGTCGAGGCATTGCAGCTCGACGGTGCGGCCGACCTTGATCACGTCGCCGGCGCCGAGCCCGATATCCATCTCCGGGATGCGCGGCTTGGCATTGCGGTGCGCCAGCACCTTGGCTCCCGTGGCGCGCACCATCTCGGCATTGCCGCCGGTATGGTCGCGGTGTTCGTGGGTGTTGAGGATCTGGGTGATCGTCCAGCCCTTTTCCTTGGCCTTGGCGAGGCATTTCTGGTGGTCGAGCGGGTCGACGGCAATCGCCTCGCCGGTCTCGGCGCAGGCGATCAGGTAGTTGAAATTGCGGCCGGAATTCGCGGTCCAGATCTGCTCGACGATCATCGCCCTGCCCTCGCGCTGTATGCGCTCAATGTAGAGCGCCGCCCGCCGCTCCGCCAGACCGCAGCCGGCCGGCGCAGCGGCGAGCGGCCTCTCTAGCGTTGCAGGCCTGGCGTTGCAGGCCTAGCGTTGCAGCGCCGCCTTGAGCCGAGCCGGCGTGTCGCCCGCCGCCTTCTGCACGTCCTCCGGGAAGTCGGCCATCTCGAAAACCTGACGGATCTCGATCGTCCCCTTGCCGAAGATCGGCACGCGCCTGACCCAGTCGATCGCCTCGTCCTGCGAAGCGACCTCGATCATCCAATAGCCGCCGAGCGTCGCCCTGCCGTCGGTGAACGGCCCGTGCGTGACGCGCGGCGCGCCGTCGCCGAAGCTGACCCGCGCCCCGCCGGCCGGCGGGTGCAGCCCGTCGAGGGCGAGCAGCACGCCCGCCTTCTGCAGCTCTTCGTTGAACGCCATCATCGCCGCCACCTCCTCGGGCGGCGGGGCGAAATCGGCTCCCGCTTTGTCGAACCCCTCGGGATAGACCAGCAGCATGAAACGCATCGCTCGGTTCCTCAGGCGTTCGGCCGATAGGCTTCCTTGGGCTCGACATAGATCATCCAGCCGACCCCGAACCGATCGGCGAGCGCGCCGAAGCTCGGCGAGAAGAAGGTCTTGCCGAGCGGCATGCGCACCTCGCCGCCCTCGGCCAGCGCATCGAAGGTCCGCGCCGCCGCGGTCTCGTCCGGCACCGTGAACGACAGCGAAAACCCCTCGAAGCTCTGCTGCCCGCTGCACATGCCGTCCGACATCAGCACCACGGCGTCGCCGATCTTGAGCGCGGCATGCATGATCTTGTCGCCATTGCCGGGCGGCATCATGCCCTGCTCCGGCGCGTCCTTGAAGCGCAGCGCCATCTGCAGCTCGGCGCCGAGCGCCTGCTTGTAGAACTCGATCGCCTCCTCGCAGCGGCCGTTGAACATCAGATAGGGTTGGATCGGCATCGTCTCGCTCCTTGCTGGCTGAAGGGGTTCCGGCGCCCGCGCGCGGGCGGCCTTGACGTTCTAAGTTGATATCAACATACTTTGGGCATGTCAAACCCGAAGGACCTCGCCGACACCTGCGACATCGGCTTCGACGCGACCCATCTGGTGCGCGACACCTGCCTTTGCCTGCATCTGCAGCGCGCGGCGCGGGCCGTGTCGCGGCGCTTTGACGCGGCGTTCCGCCCGCTCGATCTGACCAACCTGCAATTCTCGCTGCTGATGTCGCTGAACCGGCCGGGTCCGGCGACGATGCGCAGCGTCGCGACGCTCCTGGCGATGGACCGCACGACGCTGACCGCGGCCCTGAAGCCGCTCGCACGCCGCGGCCTTGTCGGCATCGCCGCCGACCCCGCCGACCGCCGCTCGAAGCATCTGGCGCTGACCGCGGCAGGTCGCCGCCTGCTCGCCGCCGCGCTGCCGATCTGGCGGCAGGAGCACGCCGCGCTCGACGCGCTGCTCGCCGACCGGGGAGCGGAGCGGTTGCGCGCCGGTCTGCTCGCGCTCGGCTGAGCCGGCATACGCTCCGCCCCTCACGGCAGCCCCTGTGGGGCGCTCGGGCCGATGCTCGACGCCGCCGGTCTCGCCGATGGCGGCCGGGTTTCCCTTGATCGGCCTATTCCCGCGCAACACGCTGCGGTAGTAAAGCCGCGAGGCCCGTCGAGTCACGGTGCCCAAGGAGGTGCCCTATGGCATTTCGCTTATCGCGCCAGTGCGGGCCTGCCCAGTGCGCAAGGGCCGCGGCGCGGCCGGCGGCCGCGCTGGCCGCGATCGTCGCAATCTGCGCTCCCGCCGTGGCGGCCGACGGCGTCTATCGCGGCAAGCTCAATTGCGCGGCGATTCCGACGCTCACAATCGCCCCGGTCACTGTCGACTTCACGATGATTGTGCGCGGCGCCTCGGCGTCGTATCAGCGTCCCGTGCTCTCCTATGACGGTCACGCCACCGTCGGCCAGGAGACCGGGACGGGCACCGTAAGCGCCGACGGCACGATCGTCCTTCAGGGCGGCATCAACGGACGTCTCGGCGCGTTCAGCGCGCGCTATGCCGGACGCCTCAACGGCACGCATGTCGAGTTGAGCGGCATCGAAAATTTTACCGCTCCCCGCCAATACGAACGGTCCTGCTCCATCTCGCTCGACGCAGGATAAAGCGCGCTGTCGGCTTGCCGAGCCGAGCAAAACGGCGGCGCGACCGGCCCGGGCGGCCTTGCCCGCGCCCCGGCCCGCTCCTAGACTGCCGCTTTCCGCGGCACCCGAGGAGCCGGGGCGCATGGTCCCTGAGAGCGACATCTTCGACCCCCGGCATTACGCGGCGGTGCGGCGCCCGCTGCTCGACGCCGAGACCCTGCCGGCCTGGTGCTACACCTCGCCCGCCTTCTACCGGCGCGAGGTCGAGCGCATCTGGCACAAAGCCTGGAACTTCCTCGGCGCCGCCGACCGGCTGCGCGCGCCGGGCGACTATTTCGCGCTCGATTTCGCCGGGGTGCCGGTCATCGTGCTGCGCGATCAGGACGGGGTGCTGCGCGCCTTCGCCAATTCCTGCCGGCATCGCGGCTCGGCACTGCTTGAGGGCGAAGGCAATTGCCGCTGGATCGCCTGCCCCTACCACAGCTGGACCTACCGGCTCGACGGCACGCTTTCGGGCACGCCCGAGATGCACAAGACGCACGATTTCGACCCGGCGGCCTATTCGCTGGTGCCGATCGCGCTCGACAGCTGGGGCGGCTTCCTGTTCCTCAATTTCGACCCCGACCCCGCGCCGCTTTCGGCGTTCCTCGGCGACCTGCCGCAGAAGGTCGCGCCCTATCGGCTCGACGAGATGGCCTGCGCGCGGCGCAAGGAATACGTGATGGAGTGCAACTGGAAGCTCTTCGTCGAAAACGCCAAGGAGTCGTACCACATCGCCACCGTCCACCGGCAGACGATCAATAAATACGCCTCGGCCCGCTCGTCGGGCTATTGGGTCGAGGAGGCGCAGGGCGAATACTGCATCACCTTCGCCCAGCACGAAGGCAGCATGGCGCTCCTCAAGGGCGACGGCGGCTTCCCGACCAACGAAGGCCTGCTGGGGCGGCGCGAGGCCGGCGGCACCACCGCGCCGCTTATCTATCCCAGCACCTACCTTGCCTGCACGATCGATTGCGCCTGGTATCTCGAGCTGCACCCGCTCGGCCCGTCGCGCACCCGGCTCGTCCACGGCGCGCTGTTCCCGAAGGACCGGCTGGCCCGCAACGATTTCGCCGACATCGCCCAGAACTACTACAAGCGCTGGGACATCACGATCGAGGAGGACATCGTCGCCTCGGAGCGCCAGCAGCGCGGGCTCGACTCGCCTTTCGCGAAACCGGGCCGGTTCTCGCATCGCGAGCCGCTGGTGCACGAGATCGACAACTGGATCCTCGATCGCGTGCTCGATGGCTGACATGGACGCGCGCAAGGCGGAGCTGTTGCAGCGGATCGAGAACGATCGCGAGCCGCTGCTCGATTTCTTCCGGCGCTTTGTGCGCTGCCCGAGCCCCAACCCGCCGGGCGATACGCGCGAGGCCGCAGATCACATCCGCCAGTTCCTGTCGCAGCATGGGGTCGAAGTTCGGGTCATCGCGCCCAACGAGGCGATGCCGAACCTCATCGCAACGTTCGACGCCGCAAAGCCCGGCCGCCACCTCGCGCTCAACGGCCATATCGACGTGTTCC
>DATJOB010000061.1:0-5467 GCA_035507475.1 Allostellaceae bacterium
GACCGGTCGCTGGCAGTTCGGCAGCGGGATCAACGAGGCCGTGTGGATGCTCGGCAGCTTTCAGATCATTGGCGATGACGGCCAGCCGGTTCCCCGGCCCGACGGCACGGGCAGCTATTGGCGTGCCGTCTTCAAGCGCTCCGAGGTCGAGATCGTGCCGGGCAGTTGGGATGTGAGCGGCCTGCGCGGCACCGGCAGCTTCGACTGGACGGCGAACGATGTCTTCCTGCCGGAGCGACGGGTCATGGTTCATGCCGGTGCGCCGCTCGACAATCAGTGGAACCGCTGGCCGGGCGTGACCTATCAGCTGCCGGCGCAATGCTGGGTCGGACCGCATCACAGCTCGGTCATCACCGGCCTCGCGCGCGCCGGGATCAACGCGCTGATCGAGCTGGCCGGCGGCAAGCAGCCGCGCGGCCGCCCGACCGGCCTATTGTGCGACAACCCGCAGGTGCAGGATGCGGTCGGGCGCGCCGACGCGATCCTCAATGCCGGCCGCGCCTATCGCACGGCGATGATCGCCGAATTGTGGAACACCATCGCCGCCGGCGGGGAAACCACCCTCGAACAGCGCGCCCGTTGCCGGCTCGCCGCGACTTACGCGGCCGACAGCGCGCGCGAGGCGATGGATCTGATGTACCGGCACGGCGGCAGCACCTCGTTCAAGCGCGAAAGCCGGCTCGCCGAATGCTGGCGCGACCTCCACACGGTCGGGCAGACGGTGACCCTCGCGCCCGAGTGGTACCCGATCGGCGGCCGGGTCTATCTGGGCTTGGACCCGGGCTCACGGATGCGCTGAACCCCGCTAGGCGCGGACGCGGGCCGGTTCCTCGGGGGCGGGAGGCGCTTCCGGGACGACCGCGACATCGACCGTCATGTCGATGAAGTCGGAGGGAAACCCCGTCCAGGTGCCCGAGATCGGCACCGCTTGGCGCGGGTCGCGCACCACCGCGACGCGGATCAGCGCGTCGTTGCCGACGAGACCGTTGGTCGGGTCGTATTCGACCCAGCCGGCGCCGGGCAGGTAGACCTCGCACCAGGCATGCGTCGACTCGCCGCCGAGGCGCGCGCGGTCGATCTCGCCCGACGGCGCGAGATAGCCCGAGACGAAGCGCGCCGCGAGGCCGAGCGAGCGCACCGCCTCCATCATCAACAGCGCGAAGTCGCGGCAGCTGCCGCTGCCGATCCGCAGCGTCGCCGCCGGATCCTGCGTCCCCATCTCCGAACGGGAGATGTAGGCGAAGCGCTCGTGGATCGCGTGCGTCACCGCGGCAAGCAGGTCGCGTGTCCCGGTCGGCCCCTGCTTTCGGAGGAACTGCCGCGCCCAGCGGTCGACCTCGCGCTCGCGGTCGAGGTATTGCCGCTCGATCGTGCGCGACAAATCGGGGATCTCGTCGGCGCTGTAGGCGAACGGATATTCGCGCGCGTAATCCTCGAGTTCGAAGTCGAGGGCGTGGTTGGGCTCGTGGTCGAGCCGGATCATGCTGTCGAAGACCAGCCGGTCGGCGCGCCCGGCGAAGCGCGCGATCGCCACGCAGTTGCCGAACGCGTCGTGCGTCCAGTTGAGCACGGCCGGCTCGGGCTCGATCACCAGCCGCGCCTCGATCAGGCGCTGGTCGTAGCTGTCGCGCGGGCGCAGCATCATGCGGTGCTCGCCGAGCGAGACCGGCTGCTTGTAGCGATAGGTGGTGACGTGGTGGACCGTCAGGATTTTCATGCTGCCATCATTGGGCTTGCGACTGGATTTGCAAGCCGTCGGCGGTGGGGCCGAGGGGCGGCCACAGCTCGGCGTCCTGCCAGGGCGCGCGGGCGACCGGCGGGTGGCCGAAAAACGCGGCGCCGAGCCGATCGGTGATCGCCACCAGGTAGCGCTGGATGAAGTCGATGAATTCGTGCAGCCCGGCGGCCAGCACCTCGTCGATCGAGCGGCTTATGAGAATCGAGCGAAGCTGGTCGATGCCTTCGGCGACGTCGTTGCCGCCGCGCAGATTGTAATGCGATTTGAGGCCGGTCACCGCGGCGTCGAGCTCGCGCACGCAAAGCAGCACCGAGCGCGGGAAGCTCGGGTTGAACAACAGGAAGGCGGCGACCCGCCACGGCGTCAGGTCGCTCTGGTGCAGCAGCCGGAAGGCGTGATAGCCCGAGGCGGCGCGCAGCAGCGCCAGCCACTGGCCGGTATTGACCATGTTGCCGACGTCGGTATCGCGCATCAGCACGTAGTATTTCGAATCGAGCAGCCGCGTCGTCTGGTCGGCGCGCTCGATGTAGCGGCCGAGCCGATAGAAGAACCAGGCCTGATCGCGGTAGAACGTTCCCTCGGTGATGCCGGTGAAGGTCTGGCAGGCGCGCTTGATCTCGTCGAGCAGCGGCGACAGGCTGCCCGGCGTCAGCTCGCGCTCGGCGATCGCCATGAGGCGGTTGTAGAACACGTTGAGCTGCACCCACATCTCGGTCGAGACCAGCGGCCGCAGCGTGCGCGCGTTCTCGCGCGCGTCGCGCACCGTCGCGAGGATCGCGGTCGGGTTCTCCCGGTCGGTCAGGTAGAAGCGGATCACGTTGCGCGCGCTGGCGACGCCGTGCTTTGCGGCGAACGCCTCTTCATCGGCGTTGAGCTGGACGATCGAGGACCAGTCGCGCATCCCGTCGCGGTCGCGCGCATAGGTCTCGTGCACCTCGATGATGCGGGCGAGGTTCTCGGCCCGCTCGACCTGCCGGGCGAGCCAGAAGATGCATTCGGCATAGCGGGCGAGGAGCGGGCTACTCAAGCACCCACGTGTCTTTCGACCCGCCTCCCTGCGACGAGTTGACGACGAGCGAGCCGCGGCGCAGCGCGACGCGCGTCAGCCCGCCGGGCAGCACCCAGGTGCTCGCGCCGGTGATCGCAAAGGGCCGCAGGTCGACGTGCCGCGGTTCGACCGCGCCGTCGATCAGGGTCGGCGACACCGACAGCGAGATGCAAGGCTGCGCGATGTAGTTGGCCGGGTCGGCGACGAGCTTGGCGCGGCACTCCTCGAGTTCGGCGCGGCTGGCGCGCGGGCCGATCGTGATGCCGTAGCCGCCCGCCTCGCCGACCGGCTTCACCACCAGCCGGTCGAGATTGTCGAGCGCATAGCGCAGCGCCTGCGGCTCGCGGCAGATATGGGTCTCGACGTTTTCCAGGATCGGCTCCTCGTCGAGGTAGTAGCGGATGATGCGCGGCATATAGGCATAGACCGCCTTGTCGTCGGCGACGCCGGTGCCGACCGCATTGGCCAGCGCCACGTTGCCCGCAAAATAGGCACGCATCAGCCCCTTGACGCCAAGCATGCTGTCGGGGCGGAACACCTCGGGGTCGAGGAAGTCGTCGTTGATGCGCCGGTAGATCACGTCGACGCGCGACAGGCCGCGGGTGGTGCGCATGTAGACGCGCTCGTTCTCGACCACCAGATCGCGCCCCTCGACCAGCGGCACGCCCATCTCGCGCGCCAGGAAGACATGCTCGAAATAGGCCGAATTGTAGGTCCCGGGCGACAGCAGCACGATCTCCGGGTCGCCGACGCCGGCGGGCGCGATCTCGCGCATCGCCGCGACCAGCCGCAGCCCGTATTCCTCGACCGAGCGCAGGCCGATCTCGTCGACGAGGTCGGGAAACGAGCGCAGCATCATGTGGCGGTTCTCGATGACGTAGCTGACCCCGGAGGGGGTGCGCGCATTGTCTTCGAGTACGCGAAAGGCGCCGGTTTCGTCGCGGATGATGTCGGTGCCGCAGATGTTGACGTAGGCCTTGTGCGGCAGGGTCAGGCCCTGCATCTGCGGCCGCCAGTTGGCGTTGCCGAGGATCAGCTCGGCGGGGACGATCTTGTCCTTGAGGATTTTCTGATCGTGGTAGAGGTCGTCGAGCAGCAGGTTGATCGCCGCGACGCGCTGCTGGACGCCGCGCTCGATGAGCGCCCATTCCTCGGCCGGCAGCACCCGCGGGATCGCGTCGAACGGCAGGATGCGGTCGATCGCCTGGCTGTCGGAATAGACCGTGAAGGTGATGCCGAGCCGGTAGAGCGCCTGCTCGGCACCCGCGGCGCGGCGCTTGAACTCGGCCATCGCCATCCGGGCGAGCCGGTCGCGCAGCTCGGCGGTCGCCGGGCAGCGCAGCATCTCGCAGTAGAAGGCGCCCGGATCGTAGCCGTCGAGAACGCAATCGCCCATCTGGCGCCCGTCGGATTGCCGCGGCCGCCCATGCACGCGCTGCGCCAAGCCGGCGGGCTCAGCCGCCGGCGCGGTCCGTCGGGCGGAAGATATGGGGCGGCTCCTCGGCATATTCGCGACCGCGCGGCAGGCGCCGCACCATCTGCTCGTAGGCGGGCCAGGCGGCGATGAACTGCTGCAGCAGCTCTTCGGGCAGATCGAGCCCGGCACGCTTGACGAGGGCGCGGATCTCGTCGGGGGTCGACGCCGGCAGGTCGCTCAGATCGTCGCGCATGACGGGCTCCTCTAGCCGAGCACGGGGTGGCGGCGGTGCCAGTCCGTCGCCTGCTGGTAGGCGTGGGCGATGCGCAGCACCGTCGCCTCCTGCATCGGGCCGGCGGCGATCTGCAGCGACAGCGGCATCCCCTCGGCGCGGCTGAAGCCGCACGGGATCGCCAGCGCCGGCACCCCGCTGATGCTGAACGGCATGGTGATGCTGGGCGTGCTGACATGGCGGTCGGGCTGATCGGGGTCGGCGCGCTCGGCGATGCCGCGGGCGCCGGCGGTGACGAGCGCATCGACGCGCCGCAGCACCGCCGCCTGCTCGGCGGCGAGCGCCGCGCGCCAGCGCAGCGCCGCGAGGTAATCCTCGCCGCGGATGAGCGCCCCGGGCAGCACCCGGTTGCGCAGGATGCGGCCGAAATCCTGCGGCCGGGTGCGCAGGTCGCGCTCGTGGATCGAATAGAGTTCGACGCTCGAGATCGTCGTCTTGCAGTCGGTGTAGTCGCGCAGGCTCGAGAGGCGCACCGGTTCGACCCTCGCGCCCAGCCGTTCGAGCACGTCGAGCGCATCGCGGATCGCCGGGCCGAGGTCGGGGTGGGCGCCGTCGCCGTCGTGCCAGCCTTCGACGAGGCCGAGCCGCATCCCCTCGACGCCGCGGTCCAGCGCGGCGCGATAATCCGGCACCGGACAGTCGGCGCTTCCGGGGTCGCGCGGATCGAAGCCGGCGATCGCCTGCAGCATCAGCGCGATGTCCTCGGCGCTGCGCGTCATCGGGCCGCAATGATCCATCGAGAAGGTGTTGGGAAAGACGCCGCGGCGGCTTACCCGGCCATAGGTCGGCTTGAGCCCGGCGATCCCGCAGACCGCGGCGGGGCCGCGGATCGAGCCGCCGGTATCGGTGCCGATCGCCGCCGGGACGAAGCCCGCGGCGACCGCCGCGCCTGGGCCGCTCGACGAGCCGCCCGGCATGCGCTCGATGTCCCACGGGTTGCGCGCGGGCGGCCACGGCAGGTCGAAACTCGGC
>DATJOB010000062.1:0-3587 GCA_035507475.1 Allostellaceae bacterium
CCGCGGGCAGCGCGGGATGGCGCAGCACCGCACGCGGCTCGAGGTCGCGGATGCCATGCCGGTCGAGCAGCTCGCGCGGCAAATAGAGGCGGCCGCGCGCGGCATCCTCGTCGAGGTCGCGCAGGATGTTGGTGAGCTGCAGCGCCCGGCCGAGCGCATCGGCGACCTCGTGCGCCGCGGCGCCGGGATCGCCAAAGATCGACACCGACAGGTGGCCGACCGCCGAGGCGACCCGGGCGCAGTAGAGGTCGAGGGTCGCGAGGTCGGGCGCGCGGATATCCGCTGCGGCGTCCATCTCCATCCCGGCGATCAGGTCGTGGAAGTCGCCCTTGCGCAGCGCGAACCGCGCCACCGGCTGCTGCAGCGCGCGAGCGACGAGGTGGCGCGGCCGTCCGCCGCCGTAGAGCGCCTCGATCTCGTCGCGCCACGTGGCGAGGCCGGCGGCGCGCTCGGCCGCCGGCCAGTCGTCGGCGATGTCGTCGATCTCGCGGCAGAAGGCATAGACCGCGTACATCGCCTCGCGGCGCTCGCGCGGCAGGAGCCGCATCGCCCAATAGAACGAGGTGCCGGCGGCTTCGACCCGGCGGCGAATGGTCTCGCGCAGCGCGGCATCCTCGGGCACCGTCCCGACGCCGCCGAGGGCGGCGCCGGTCATCGCCGGCGGCGGCCGAAGATGCCGGCGAGAAGCGCGGCGGCGAAGTCGCCCTTGCTCAGCGCCACGCGTGTCGCCAGCGGGTCGCCGGCGCGCAGCCGGCGGGACAGGCGCCGCGCCAGATCGACGATCGTCGCCGCTTCCCAGCGCAGCCCGCGCGCCGCGACGCGTCCCGGCAGCAGCCCGGCCTCGCCGACCAGCCGGTCGGTCGAATCGAGCAGGCTGTCGATCACCCGCCGCAGGCCCGGCGCGGCGGCCGGCGAGGTCAGATCCGCGACGGCGACGCCGTTCCCGTCCAACAGCTCGAGCGGCAGGTAGACGCGGTCGAGGTTGCGGTAGTCGTCGGCGCAATCCTGCAGGTGGTTGAGCACCTGCAGCGCCGAGCACAGCGCATCCGAGGGCGGCCAGGTCTCGCGGCTCTCGCCGTGCAGGTCGAGCAGCTGCCGCCCGACCGGCGAGGCCGAGTAGCGGCAATACTCCATCAGATCGTCCCAGTCCTTGTAGCGCAGCTTGGTCGCGTCGAGGCGAAAGGCGTGCAGCACATCATGGCAGTGCTGCGCGGTGGTGCCGGTCGCGGCGAGGCTTTCGCGCATCGCGCGCGCCGCCGGCGAGTCGTCGCCCGCCGCGCCATCCAGGATCTCGCCCATGCGGTCGAGCCGACGCAGCTTGTCGTCGGCCGACAGGACCGGGTTGTCGGCGATGTCGTCGGCGTTGCGCGCGAACCGGTAGAAGGCGTGGACGTGCGGCCGCAAATCCTTGCGGATCAGCCACGAGCCGACCGGGAAGTTCTCGTCGCCGCGGCCCTTGCCCGAGGGCGTTTCGACCGCCGCGGCGGGGCGCGTTTCGCTGGCGAGCGCGGTCACTCAGCTCCTCTTCGCGAGATACCCGTTGGCGGCGAACCAGGCGACCGCATCGGCGATCGCGGAGCGCGCCGGGCGCGGCGCGTAGCCCAGCTCGCGCATCGCCTTGGCGCTGCTGAAATACATCTTCTTACGCGACATGCGCACCCCGTCCAAGGTGGTGAACGGCTCGCGCCCGGTGAAGCGCGCCACGAGCTCGGCGCCGGCCGCGATCGGCAGGATCGCCGCGTAGGGGATTTTGAGCGCCGGCGGGCGCCGGCCGACCGCCGCCGCCACCGCAGCCAGGATCTCGGCAAGGCTCAAATTCTCGCCGCCGAGGATGTAGCGCTCGCCGACGACGCCGCGCTCGGCGGCGAGCAGCTCGCCCTCGGCGACATCGTCGACATGGACGACGTTGAGGCCGGTGTCGACATAGCCCGGCATCCTGCCCTTGGCCGCCTCGACGATGAGCCGGCCGGTCGGGGTCGGCTTGACGTCACCCGGACCGATCGGCGTCGACGGGTTGACGATGACCGCGGGCAAGCCGCGGTCGGCGATAAGCTCGCGCACCGCCGCCTCGGCGGCGAATTTCGACTGCTTGTAGGGGCCGATCATCGCCGCCGGACTGCTCGGCGTCGCCTCGTCGGCGGCGGCGCCCGACACGAGCCCCAGCGTCGCGACGCTGCTGGTGTAGACGATCCGTTCGACCCCGGCATCGAGCGCCGCCAGCATCAGCGCCCAGGTGCCCCCGACATTGGCGCGGAACATCGCCTCGGGGTCGGGGACCCAGAGCCGGTAATCGGCGGCGACGTGAAAGAGATAGCGGCAACCGGCGACGGCGCGCGCCAGCGAGGCCGCGTCTTCGAGCGCGCCTTCGGCGATCTCGGCATCGAGCCCGGCGAGATTGCGGCGATCGCTGCTCGGCCGCGCCAGCACCCGCACCGCGCAGCCCGCGGCGAGCAGCCGGCGCGCGACGGCGGCGCCGACAAACCCGGTGGCGCCGGTGACAAGGGCGAGGCCGGAAGCGAGCGGCATGGAAGTCCGATACCACAAACGCGCTGCCGACGATGCCCGTCCCTAGAACGCCGCGCAGGAATCGCGGGTGACGATGCCGACCGATTGCTGGGCGAAGCGCATCTTGTAGGCGTCGATCACGCGGGCCAGCCGGTCGCCGAGATCGGGGCTGCGCTTGGCCGCGATCAGCACGATTTTGACATCGGGCGAGCGGCCGATGACCCCTGTCTGCGGGTTGCGCCATTGGCCGTAGCCGTCGAACACCGTGAGCCCGTCGGGGAAATTCGGGGTGATGACGGTATTGAGGAAATTGCCCCATTCCGCGTCGCCGACCAGCTTGCGACCGGCCCGGTCGCGGCCGAAGAACAGCTCGGCGACCAGCATTCGCTGCTCCGACGGCAGGATGCACTGATAGGGCGCGGGTGGTGCCGCGGCGGCAGGCGCGGGTTGCGGCGCCGGTTCCGCGCAGCCGCCGAGCAGACCGAGAGCCGCCACCAGGCTGCCCCACGCTCGGGCTCGCTCCGCGCATCCTTGTCTCGGACTCCTCGGCATCGTTCGCGCCCGCCTGACGACGTGGAATCGCCGGGTCCCGCCCGGCCGGGGGGTTGAGCTCTACTCCGCCGCCGCCTGCTGCAGCACCGGCTCGACCTTGGCGGCGCAGTACTTGAACTCGGGGATCTTGCCGATCGGGTCGAGCTGCGGGTTGGTGAGGATGTTGGCGGCGGCCTCGGCGAAGCAGAACGGCACGAAGACCATGCCCGGCGCGACGTTGCTGTCGGCGCGCGCCTTCAATTCGATGTGTCCCCGCCGCGTGGTGACCCGCACCGGGTCGCCGGCGGCGATGCCGAGCCTGCGCAGCTCGGCCGGAGCGAGACTCGCCACCGCCTCGGGCTCGATCTCGTCGAGCACCGTCGAGCGGCGCGTCATCGCGCCGGTGTGCCAGTGTTCGAGCTGGCGGCCGGTGGTCAGCACCAGCGGGTATTCGGCGTCCGGCTCCTCGGCGGGTGGGATGATCGCCGCCGGCACCAGCTTGGCGCGGCCCGAGGCCGTCGGAAAGCCGTCGCCGAAGACGATCTCGTTGC
>DATJOB010000063.1:0-5600 GCA_035507475.1 Allostellaceae bacterium
GGCGGAAACGCATCGTCGCCGGGCGCTGTTCCTCGACCCAATGCAACCGGTGGTCGCTGGGGCGTGTGGCCGCGGCGGTTATCCTCCGCGAAGTCCGGTCTCGGGCGTTAGATTGAGATGCTTCCGGCGGGCGATTATCACCCCGCTTCTATCACGCCGGCGGCGGCTCGGTGAGGAACCGGTGGGCGACCGCCGCGTGCATCGCGATCCCGGTCGCCATCGCGTCCTCGTTGAGGATCATGTGGTTCGAGTGGCACGAGGCGACGTGGTCGTGCCCGTCATGCCCTTCCGGCATGACGCCGAGGAACATCATGCAGCCCGGCATGCGCTGCAGCACGTAGGAGAAATCCTCGGCGCCCATGAACGGCGCCGGCATCGGGACATAATTGTCGGCGCCGAGCAGGTCGACCGCGACGCCGCGCGCGAAATCGACAAACCCCGCGTCGTTGACCGTCACCGGATAGCCCGGCCTGATCTCGATCGCCGCCTCGCAGAGATGCGCCGCGGCGATGTTGGCGGCGACCCGGCGGATGCCCTCATGCGCGTTGTCGCGCGCCGCCTGCGAGGTGGTGCGCAGCGTGCCGAGCATCTCGACCGTCTCGGGGATGACATTGCTCGTGGTGCCGCCGGCGATCCGGCCGCAGGTCAAGACGATCGGGTCGAACGCATTGGCCCGGCGCGTCACCATCGCGTGCAGCGCGACGCCGATCTCGCAGGCGACCGGGATCGGATCGACCGCGAGATGCGGCATCGAGGCGTGGCCGCCCTTGCCGCGCACCTTGATCGTCCAGGTGTCGACCGCGGCAAGCAGCGGCCCGGGCCGTCCGGCGATCGCGCCGGCCTTGAAGTTCGGGAAGATGTGCAGGGCAAAGGCGGCATCGGGCTTGGGATCGGCGTCGAGCAGCCCGTCCGCGATCATGTGCCGGGCGCCGCCATGGCCCTCCTCGCCGGGCTGGAACATGAACTTGACCGTGCCCGGCAGCTCTTCGCGGTGGCGATGCAGCAGGTGCACCGCCTGGACCAGCATCGCGGTATGCGCATCGTGGCCGCAGGCGTGCATCCGGCCGGGGATTTCGCTGGCGAAGTCGAGCCCGGTCTCCTCCGGCATTGGCAGCGCGTCCATGTCGCCGCGCAAGAGGATCGTGCGGCCGCTCTGCGAGCCGGGCTTGGTGCCGGTCAGCGAGACGACGAGGCCGGAGGTCGACTTGCCCCGGGCGATCGCGACGTCGAGCCCCTTGAGCCCGTCGAGCACCGCCTCGGTCGTCATCGGCAGGTCGAGGCCGAGCTCGGGCTTGCGGTGGATGCGACGGCGCAGCGCCACCGCGTCGGGCAGCAGCCGCTTCGCCTCGGCGAGAAAATCGGGTGTCTCGGTCATTCTGTCGATCCCTCTGCATCGAGCCGGTCGCGATAGCCGCGCCGGTGGAACAAGGCGGTCGGCGGGCGCGCTTGGCGCCGCCGCCGCGTCGCTGCCTCGTCCACCCTGAAATCGGAGGTCAGCAGCACGCCGTAATCGTCTGCCGCGCTGGCGCGACCGACAAAGCCGCCGCGCACATCGGCGGCGACGCGCTCGGGCTCGCGGTCGAACGGATGGCCGAACCCGCCGCCGCCGCCGGTCTCGATGCGCACGACGTCGCCGCGCTTCAGCACCGTGCCGTCGCTGATCGGCGCGATCGTCCGCTCGTCGGCGCGCCCCGGATTGACGACGCAGCGCCCCGCACCGCCCTGACGACCGCCGCTGACGCCCCAGGGCGGGAAGTCGATGCCGTCGATGCGCACCGAGATGACGGCCTCGGCCGCCAGCAGCGCGAACTCGCGGACGATGCCGCAGCCGCCGCGCCAGCGGCCGGGGCCGCCGGTATCGGGGTTGATCGCGTAGCGCCGCAACCGCACCGGGTAGATCGGCTCGAGGAATTCCGCCGGATAATTCTCCTGGGCGACGAGATAGACCGCGTCGTGGCCGTCGGCGAACGGCCGCGCGCCGTAGCCGACGCCGATCCCGTCCGACATCAGGAAGAACTCGCCGTCATCGGTGCGCCCGCGCAGATACCAGATCACATAGGCGCTGTGCGCGGCCGCCCCCGCCCGGCCCTCCGTCGCGGTCGCGATGAGACCGAGGCAGACCGCCATGTGGCGCATCAGCGTGATGCCCCTGAGGCCGAGCGGCGCAGGGAACTGCGGCTGCAGCACCGAGCCCGGGCGCAGATGCACCTTGTCGAGCGCCTGCTCGGCGCCGGCGTTGATCAGGTGCTCAGCCCCCTCGCCGAGCAGGTAGGAGGCGAAAACCGCCGCCGGGACCGACGGGCTCATCAGGAAATTGACCGGACCCGGCACCTGGTCGTCGCTGTCGGTCGTGTCGAGCTCGATCCGCTCGGCGTCGACCGTCAGCCGGTAGCGCAGCGTCACCGGGCCGTGGCCCTGCCCGTCAGAATCGAGCGCATCGGCAAAGCGGTATTCGCCCGGCGGGATCAGCGCGCGGAAGCGCTGCCTGACCGCCGCGCGGGTGCGCTCGACCAGCTGCGCGAAGGCGTCGCGCATGCGCTCCCGGCCGAAGCGCGCGAAGAGCTCGGCGAGTCGCCGCTCGCCGAGGCGGATCGCGGCGATCGAGGCGCGCGTGTCGCCCTGCACCATCGCCGGAAAGCGCGAGTTGCGCGCGAAGACGCGCAGCAGATCGTCGTTGAACTGCCCGTCGCGCGCCACCCGCACCGGCGGCACGATGATCCCCTCCTGAAAGATCTCCTCGCAATCGGGCGACAGCGAGCCGGCGCGCATCCCGCCGATATCGTTGAAATGCGCCCAGGACTGCGCGAAGGCGACGATCTCGTCGTCGCAGAACACCGGGCAGGCGAACACCTGGTCGGGCGAATGCGAGACCGCGCCGCGCGAGGCGTAGCAGTCGTTGTACCAGTAGATGTCGCCCTCGCGCATCGTCGCGAGCGGGTATTGCGCGACTATCGGCCCGATCACGTCGCCGAAGATCGGCAGGTTCGAGCCGACGACGAGCCGCCCCTCGCCGTCGAATAGCGCGGCGTAGAAATCCTTCTTCTCGCGGATGAAGGGCGACATCGCGGTGCGCTCGATCAGCGCCTCCATCTCGCCCTGGGTCGCGCGCAATGCGCCGCGCACGATCTCGAGCGTGATCGGATCGCAGGCGCGTTCGGCAGCCGTTGCGGCGGCAAGCGGGGCGTGGTCGTTCATCACCGGTTCCGCCGCGATAATGCGGGGAATGCGCGCCTAACGCCATGCCCGCTTCGCAGAGGTCAGGGCGGCGCGAGCGTGTATAGTGCGCGCTCCCACCGGCTCGGGGAGTTCGCGATGACCGTCGACCGCTTCGGCAACCCGCATGCACCGAACCTGTCCTATGCGCGGGGCCGCATCCTCACCGGCACCGAGGACGACTTCCAGAAGCTGCAGGTCGCCTGGTCGCTGATCCGCGACAAGGGCCCGCGCAACGTCTTCGTGTTCACCGGGCTCGACCACACGATGCCGCTGGCGGCCGAGGAGCTCGAATTCGCCGACGACGAGATCGGACCGGCGCTGTCCTTCGAGCGGCTGAAGGCGCTGACCCTCGAGCATTTCGGCGGCTCGCCGGAGCGGCACGACATCGCGGTGTTCAACCGGCTGACCGGCGCGACGATGGCAACCCATCTGACGCTCGTCAAACCCGGCGAGACGGTGATCGGCGTCTCCGAGACGCACAGCCATCCCTCGGTGGTGCGCGCGGCGGCGCAGGCCGGCGCGAAGTTCATCGACACCGCCGGGCTCGCCGCGTTTCGCGACGCGATCGCGACCGAGCGGCCGGCGCTGGTGGTGCTGACGCGCCTCGCGGTGACCTACGATCTGATGCCGCTCGATGCGATCCGCACCGTCGTCCGGCTGGCGCATGACAAGGGCGCCATCGTCTATGTCGACGACGCCGGCGGGGCGCGCGTCGGGCCGGCCGCGTTCGACCAGCCGAAGACGCTCGAGCTTGACGTCGATATCGGCGCCACCGGGCTCGACAAATACGGCACGCAGGGCCCGCGCTTCGGCCTCCTCGCCGGCCGCAAGGACCTCGTCGGCCGCATCCGCGCCAAGGGCTTCGAGTTCGGCATGGAGGCGCGGCAAGCGCTCTACCCGGCGGTCGTGCGCACCCTCGACGGCTACGATCCGGCACGCGTGCGCGCGCTGATCGACGCCACCAAGCGCATCGCCGCCGAGCTGCGCCCGCTGCTCGGCAACCGGCTGCGCGAGACCCCGACCACGGTGCAGATCCCGGCCGACGACATCCTCGACATCGCGATGGAGCGCGGCGGCCTCGCTGGCCCCCCGCCGGTCGTGCCTTACGAGGCCTCGGCCGCGCTGTCGATGCTGCTCCTCAAGCAGCACAACATGCTGATGGTGCACTTTGTCGGGCTGCCGCCGGGAACCGCCGATCTGCTGATCAAGTTCGTCCCGCCGGAAACGCTGGAGCGGTTCGGCGGCGCGAAGAAATACGCCGACGCGGTCAACGCCGCGCTGAGCGAGGTCGGGCGGCTGCTGCAGGAGCCCGAGAAGCTGCGCCGCCTGCTGCTCGGCTAGGCCGCGCGGCGCCGGCACCGCGGCGGCCGGTCAACCGGTTTCGGTCGGCAGCGTGATAAACCGCAAATTGCCGTCGCGCTCGACCCGGATCAGCAGGTTCTTGCGGCCGGCCTTCTTGGCCGCCGCGGCCTGCTGCAGCACCTCCTCGGGCGTGGTCACCGCGGCGGCGCCGGCGCCGACCACGAGGTCGCCGGCCCGCACGCCCTGCGCCGCGCCGGGGCTGTTCTGCGGCACCTCGACGATCACCACGCCGCGCGCCGCCTCGCCGAGGCCGTAATATTTGCGCCATTCGGGCGTCAGCCGGGCCAGCTTGAGGCCGAGCACGTCGACCGCCGGCGGCGGCTTCGGCTGCTCGGCCACGGGCGGCGGGGGCGGCGGCCGGTTGGGGTCGTAGGCCGCGACGGTGAGCGTCAACTCGGTCTCCTTCCCGTCGCGCCAGATGGTCACCTTGACCGGCTTGTTCGGCGCGGAATCGGCGACCAGCCGCGGCAGCTGGCGGCTGCGGTCGACCGGCTTGCCGTCATAGCTCAGGATCACGTCGCCGGGACGCAAGCCCGCCTGGGTCGCCGGGCTCGACGGGTCGATCGACGCGATCAGCGCACCGCGCGGCTTGTCGAGCGCCACGCTCTCGGCGATCTCGTCGGTCACCGGCTGGATGCGCGCGCCGATCCAGCCGCGCTCGACCTTGCCGGTGGTCTTCAGCTGCTCGATGATCGGCTGGGCGAGTGCGGTCGGGATCGCGAAGCCGATGCCGATCGACCCGCCGGAGGGCGAATAAATCGCGGTGTTGATGCCGATCACCTCGCCCTGGAGGTTGAACATCGGCCCGCCGGAATTGCCGCGGTTGATCGACGCGTCGGTCTGCAGATAGTCGTCATAAGGCCCGGAATGGATGTCGCGCGCGGTCGCCGAGATGATCCCGGCAGTGACCGTTCCGCCGAGCCCGAACGGATTGCCGATCGCCAGTACCCAGTCGCCGACCTTGGCCTGGTTGGAATCGCCCCAGGCGGCGGCCGGTAACGGCGTCTTGGCGTCGACCTTCA
>DATJOB010000064.1:0-3667 GCA_035507475.1 Allostellaceae bacterium
CCGCGGCGCTGCACGTCGCCGGGCAAGACATGAGCGGCGCGGCGGTCTTCGACGGCGTCGCCGACCCGCACCCGCTGCCGCATCACCCCTGGCAGCGCGAGCGCCACTGGTTCACCCGGACCGGCGAGGCGACCGCGCCGCTCGATCCCGCGCACGACCACCCGCTGCTCGGGTTTCGCCAGGGCGGCGCGCTGCCGTCCTGGCTCAACCATGTCGACGCCGCGCTCTTCCCCGCGCTCGCCGACCATCGCCTCGCCGGCACGCCGGTGCTGCCGGCGGCGGCGATCATCGACATGGCGCTCGCCGCGGCGCGCGTGCGCCATCCGGACGCCGCGGCGCTCGAGCTGCGCGACCTCGAGCTGCTGCGCCCCCTCGTCCTCGCCGACGGCGAGACGCGCGAGCTGCGCGCCGCGCTGCTCTCGCCGGACGGCGACTGGCAGCTGGCGAGCCGGCGGCGCCTCGCCGAGGAGCCGTTTGCCGTCCATGCGACGGCGCGCCTCGACGCGGCGCCGGCCGGGCCGCTGCTGCCGGCGCCGCCGCCCGCCGGCATCGCGGGCGAGACGATCGACGCGGCGACGCTCTACCGCCGCGCTGCCCGGCTCGGGCTCGATTATGGCGACGCTTTCCGCCGGGTCGCCGCGGTGACGCTTGCCGAGGGCGGGCGCGCCGACGTCGCGCTGACGCCGGATGTGGACGGCGCACCGCCCGGGCATTTGATCGATCCCGCCCTGCTCGATGCGGCGTTCCAGGGCCTGCTGGCGCTGGCGCCGCACAGCGATGGCGGCGGCGAGGCGCCGCGGCCGCTGGTGCCGCGGAGCTGCGGCCGCATCCGCGCCTTCGCACCGTTCGGCCGGCGACCGGAGCGCGCCGAGCTGCGCCTGAGGCGGGTCGGCCGGCGCGGCGCGGCGGCCGATGTCGCGCTCTACGATGCGGGCGGCGCGCCGCTCGTCGAGCTCGGCGATTGCTGGTTCGCCGCGATCGACCTCGCGCCCGCCGCCGGATCGGCGGCCCGCATCCTGCGCGTCGACCTGCTGCCGGCGCCGCTCGGTCCGGCGCCGCCTCCGGCGGTGCTCGAGCGGCTGGCGTCGCTCGTCGGCGAGATCGCCGCGCGCCGGCGCGACGCGGCGCGCGACGACGCGCAGCAGGCGCTGCTGCTCGATGCGCTCGTCGCTGCGATCTGCCGCGACGCCGTCGCCGCGGCCGCGGATCTGGAGCAGGTCGCGCAGATCGAGCCGCGCCTGCTGTCGCTGCTGCGGCGCTTCGGCGCCGCCGAGCAGCAGGGTGGGCGGTGGCGGCTGACGGACGATCATCCGCTGCCCGACGCCGGCGAGCTGTGGCGCTCGATGCTCGCCGACGGGCCCGAGCTCGTCGTCGAGCTGACCGCGGCCGCGATGCTGCGCGACGCCCTCCCGGGCCGGCTCCGCGACGTTGCCGCGCCCGACGCCACGTCGCCCGCGCTGCAGGCCTTGCGCCGGGCCGGGCTGCCCGTCGCCGTGGCGCGCGCGGTGCTGGCCGACATCCTCGCCGCGCTCGCCGCGGCCTGGCCGCGCGACCGGCCGCTGCGTCTGTGCCTGCCCGAAGACATGCCGCTGCCGGACGGCATGGCCTGCGACGGGCTCGCCGTGTCGCGCGTCGCCACCGGCGAGCCCTGCGATATCGCGGTGCTCGACGACCCGGCGGCTGCGGAGCGGCTGAGCGGGCTGCTGCCGGGCGGGGCGGCGCTCGGCATCGCGCCATTGCCCAACCCGCTCTGGGACATGCTCTTCGCCGACGCCGCCGACGCGCGCATGACGCTGACGGCGGCCGGGTTGGAGCTGGTCGCGGCGGCGCCGGCGGCGATGTCGCCGTGGCCCTGCGCCGTGATCGCGGCCCGCTGCCCTTATCGGGCGGAGGCCGCGCTGGCGCAGCCGCCGCTCGCGCTCGCCGTGCTCGTAGAAGGTGCCGATCCCGGCCTTGCCGCGGCGCTGCAGGCGGCCGGGCACGCGCTTGTCCCGGAAACGGCGGCGGATGCGGTCATCCTGGCGCTCGACGGAACCGGCGGCTCGGGCGGAGACGCGGCGTCGCTGCTGCCGCGCCTCGCCGGTCTCGCCGCGCGCTGCGCCGGGCGCGGCGTGCCGCTCTGGCTGGTCACCGCCGGGGCGCATCAGCCGGGCGTCGCGGCCTCGCCGCTCGCCGCCGCGCTGTGGAGCTTCGCGCGCGTGCTGGTCAACGAGACGCCCGGCCTGTGCCTGCGCGCGGTCGACCTGCCGTCCGGCACCGCGGCGGCCGGGCAGGCGGAGCGCATCGTGCAGGAGCTCGCCGCCGCCGGCCGCGAGGGCGAGATCGTCTGGACGCCGGTCGGCCGCCACGTGTTGCGGGTGCGGCCCGGCCTGCCGGTGCCGCAAGGCGGGGCGCAGGGCGGCACCGCCGCTGTCGATCTGGTCGCGCGCTGCGAGCCGCCGGGCTCGCTCGACCGCCTCGCCTGGCACAGGCTGGACCGGCGCCGTCCGGGTCCTGGCGAGATCGAGATCGAGGTGCGCGCCGCCGGGCTCAACTTCCGCGACGTGATGGTGGCGGGCGGCATGCTGCCCGAGGCGGCGCTGCTCGACGGCCTCGCCGGCAGCGGGCTCGGCCTCGAATGCGCCGGGATCGTCCGCGCGCTCGGCGAGGAGGTGCGCGGGATCGCGGTCGGCGACCGCGTCGCCGGCTTCGCTCCGGACGCGCTCGCCAGCCGCGCGGTGACGAGCGCCGCCGCGGTGATCCGGATCCCGGACGGGCTCGGCTTCGCCGCCGCCGCGACGTTGCCGGTCGCCTTCGTCACCGCGAGCTACGCGCTCGACATGCTGGCGCGGGTCGCGCCGGGCGAGCACGTGCTGATCCATGCCGCCTCGGGCGGGCTCGGCCTCGCGGCGATCCAGATCGCCAAGCAACGCGGCGCGATCGTCGTCGCGACCGCCGGCTCGCCGGTGAAGCGCGCCTTCCTGCGCCTCGTCGGCGCCGACCATGTCTGCGATTCGCGCGGGCTCGGCTTTGTCGCGGCGGTGCGGCAGGCGACCGGCGGCAGCGGCGTCGACGTCGTGCTCAACTCGCTGCACGGCGCGGCGGCCGAGGCGAGCCTCGAACTGCTCAAGCCGTTCGGCCGCTTTGTCGAGCTCGGCAAGCGCGACCTCGTCGAGAACCGGCCGCTGCGCACCCGCCCGCTGCGCCGCAACATTTCCTATTTCACGGTCGATGTGGACCAGCTCGCGGCAGAGCGGCCAAGTCTCGCCCGCCGCCTCCTCGCCGAGCTGGCGGCGGCGCTCGCCGCCGGCGCGATCCGCCCGCTCGCGCATCGCGCGTTCGCCTTCGCCGAGCTCGCCGACGCGTTTCGCCTGATGCAGGCGGCGCAGCATGTCGGCAAGCTGGTGCTGGTGCCGGGTGAGGCGGGGCGGCTTCCCGTCGCCGTCGCGCCGCCGCCCGGTTTCGCCTTGCACCCGGATGGCTGCTACGTCGTGACCGGCGGCCTTGCCGGCTTCGGCTTCGCCGCCGCGCGCTGGCTGGCCGGGCACGGCGCGCGCCGGCTGGCGCTGATCGGGCGGCGCGGCGCCGCGACGCCGGGCGCCGCCGAGCGGGTCGCCGAGCTTGCCGCGCTCGGCGCCGTCGTCTCGGTGCATGCCGCCGATGTCGCCGATGCGGCGGCGCTCGCCGC
>DATJOB010000065.1:0-3050 GCA_035507475.1 Allostellaceae bacterium
CGCCTCGATCTGATCTTGCAACTGATTGAGCGCGGTTTTGGCCATCTCGAACCACCCTTCCTCCCGGCGTCCACCGATTTTCCACGTGATTTAGCATGGTTTGGCAGAAGAAACAGTACGGACGCGGCGCCCGGCATCCGCGGCAGGATGCGTCATCCGAGCCGGGCGGCGGCGCGCTCGACCCGCGCGGCGCGGTCGCGCTGGCGCTGCGCCCCGCGCGCCAGGACCCGCTCCACCACCGCGCGCGGCGCGCGCTCGGGCGAGCCCGAGGCGAAGGGCGGGGCGGGGTCGTATTCGATCGCCAACTGGATCGCCTCGGCGGCGTCCTGCCCGACGACCGCGGCGGCGACGGCGAGCGCCACGTCGATCCCGGCGGTGACGCCGCCGCCGGTGAACACATTTCCGTCGACCACGACGCGCTCGCGCACCGGGATCGCGCCGAAGCGTGCGAGGAACTCATGCGCCGTCCAGTGGGTGCTGGCGCGCCGGCCGCGCAGCAGCCCGGCGGCGCCCAGCACCAAGGACCCGGTGCAAATGCCGACGACGTAGCGTGCGCCTGCCGCCTGGCGGCGCAGGAAGGCAAGCACCGCCGCGTCTTCGAGCAGCGGGTTCATCCCGACCCCGCCCGGCACCATGACGAGGTCGAGCGGTCCGCAATCGTCGAGCGTCGCGTTCGGCAGCACGGTCAGGCCGAACTCGCTGCGCACCGGGTCGCGGGTCTTGCCGACGAGCAGCGTCTCGGCGCCGGGCAGTCGCGCCAGCACCTCGTAGGGTCCGGTCAGGTCGAGCTGGGTCATGTCGGCAAAGACCAGCATGCCGCTGCGAAACCCGGGGTCGCTCATGCGCGTTCTCCTCGAAGGCCGAGGGTCGGCGATAAATGATCCTGGCACAAGGGCTGTAGGTGGAGTAAACGGCGCGCTCGGCGCGGCATGCGTTTTGCGCGCAACGACGGTTGAGGCCGCAAGACCGGGCGTGAACGACCTAGCCGAGAGACCTCCGGACGCGCCGCCCGAGGCGGCGGCGGCCAAATCTGCCCCGGCGCCCGCCGCCGAGCGTAGCGGCATGCGCCAGAGCCTGGCGGTCGCCGCGCTCGGCGTCGTCTATGGCGATATCGGCACCTCGCCGCTCTACACCGTCAAGCAATGCTTCGACGGTGTCGATTCCGTTACCACGCCGCGCGTCTTCGGCGTGCTGTCGCTGATCGCCTGGTCGCTGACCCTGGTAGTCACGCTCAAATACGTGATCGTCTTGATGCGGGCCGACAACCGCGGCGAGGGCGGCATCCTCGCGCTGATGGTGCTGGCGCTGCGCGCGACCTTGCGCGGCCCCAACCGCTGGGTGTTGTGGGCGGGGCTGTTCGGGGCGGCGCTGTTCTACGGCGACGGCGTGCTGACGCCGGCCATCTCGGTGCTGAGCGCGGTCGAAGGGCTCCAGGTCAAGACGCCCGAGCTGCAACCGTTCGTCATCCCGCTGACGCTGCTGCTCCTGGTGTTCCTGTTTCTCGCACAGGCGCGCGGCACCGGGCGGGTCGGCGGCTTCTTCGGTCCGGTGCTGATCGTCTGGTTCACCGTGATCGGGCTGCTCGGGCTGCGCGAGGTCGCGCGCCACCCGATGATCATGTGGGCGCTCAACCCGTATTACGGCATCGAGCTGATCCGCCAGAACCCGCTCTCCGGTTTCGTGCTGCTCGGCGCGGTCGTACTCGCGGTGACCGGCGCCGAGGCGCTCTATGCCGATATGGGCCATTTCGGGCGCGGGCCGATCCGCCGCGCCTGGCTGCGCTTCGTGTTCCCGGCGCTGCTGCTCAATTATTTCGGCCAGGGCGCGCTGCTGCTGGCGCGGCCGGAGGCGGTGCTCAACCCGTTCTACCTGCTGGCGCCGGAATGGGCGGTCCTGCCGCTCGTCGTGCTGGCCTCGACCGCGACCGTGATCGCCTCGCAGGCGGTGATCTCCGGCGCGTTCTCGCTGACGCACCAGGCGGTGCAGCTCGGTTTCCTGCCGCGGATGCAGGTGCGGCACACCTCGGAGCGCGAGATGGGCCAGGTCTACGTCCCGGCGATCAACAACCTGCTGCTCGTCGCGGTGGCGGCGACGGTGATCGGCTTCCGCTCGTCGGACGCGCTCGGCGCCGCCTACGGCATCGCGGTGACCGGCACGATGACGGTCACCACGGTACTCGCCTTCACCCATCTGCGCCGCGGCGCCCGCTGGCCGCTGTGGCGGCTGGTGCCGATCTTCCTCGTCTTCCTCGTCGTCGACCTCTCGTTCTTCAGCGCCAACCTTCTGAAGATCCACGAAGGCGGCTGGTATCCGCTGGTGATTGCCCTGGCGCTCTACGCGATGATGATCACCTGGATCTGGGGCCGCGGAAAGCTCGCCCGGCAGCGCGCCAGCGGCGGCATGCCGCTCGATATGCTGATCGCCGGGCTGCGGCCCGACCGCCCGGCGCGCGTCCCCGGCACCGCGATCTACATGACCGCGCAGGTCAACAACGTCCCCGCCGCACTGCTGCACAACATGAAGCACAACAAGGTGCTGCACGAGCGCACCGTGCTGATGACCGTGCAGACCGCCGACGTGCCGCGTATGCCCGAGGCCGACCGGCTCGAAATCCGCCATTACGACCAGAATTTCCACACCGTGCGCATCCGCTACGGCTTCGCCGAGGAACCCGACATCCCGCGCGCGCTGGCGCTGTGCCGCGTCGGCGGGTTTCGCTTCAACCTGATGGACACCTCGTTCTTCGTCGGCCACGAAAAGATCGTCGCCGGCCGCCGCACCCGCTGGCTGATGCCGTTCAAGCGGCTCTTCGTGCTGCTCTCCGAACTGGCGCTCGACGCGACCGAGTTCTTCCGCATCCCTGTCAACCGCGTCGTCGAACTCGGCGGCCAGGTCGAGATTTAGCTCGCAACCATCCCGACGAAGGTCGGGCCCGATTCTTCCGCCGCACGAGCGATGGTTAAATGGGCCCCAGCCTTCGCCGGGGTGGTCGGGTTTGCCCGGATTACGCCCTGAGATGCTGAGCTAATCAGATAAAGGACACTATTCAG
>DATJOB010000066.1:0-12456 GCA_035507475.1 Allostellaceae bacterium
ACTTGCATGAACAACAAGATGAGCGAAAACGAGACCCAGTCGATCACCCAATGGGAAAAGACCCACGTCGCCGAACGCAAGGCGTGCGACCAGGAATCGGGCTGGCGCTAGTTCCGGGCGCGGAGGCGGCGCTGCGCCGCCTCCGTTACGCCGCGATAGGACTACCCGGGCGGCGAGACGCTTGACATAAGACCGTCGGGCGCGTAGTTGCGCATCGTTCGTGGTGATTTGAGCCGACCGGCTTGCGCGCCACGTTAAACAAGGCGCTAAAAGGTCGGGAGTTCGCCGAAAGGAACCCTGGCCGCCGGCGGCCGGGGTTTTTGTTTGTCCCGACCGCGCGCGGCCGAAACGAGAAGGAGCGCGCGCCGATGACCAAACCGATCCTGCCGCCCGAGCTTGCCGCGACGGTCGAGCCGGCGACCCTGCTGGTGCGCGGCGGGGCGACGCGCAGCGGGTTCGAGGAGACCTGCGAGGCGCTCTATCTGACCTCGGGCTACGTCTACGGCAGCGCCGCCGAAGCCGAGGAGGCGTTCAAGAACGACGGCTCGCGCTTTGTCTACTCGCGCTACCGCAATCCCACGGTCGCGATGTTCGAGGAGCGGCTGCGGCTCCTCGAAGGCGCCGAGGCGTGTCGCGCGACCGCGAGCGGCATGGCGGCGGTGTTCGCGGCGCTGATGTGCAAGCTCAAGGCGGGCGACCGCGTCGTCGCGAGCCGCGCGCTCTTCGGCTCGTGCTTCTACATCGTCAGCGAGCTGCTGCCGCGCTACGGCGTCGAGACGGTGCTGGTCGACGGGCGCGACCTCTCGGCCTGGGAGGCGGCGATCGGCGGCAATGTCAAGCTGACGTTCTGCGAAAGCCCGTCGAACCCGGCGATGGATATCATCGACCTCGCCGAGGTCGCGCGGCTGACGCACCGCGCCGGCGGCATCCTCGTCGTCGACAACGTGTTCGCGACGCCGCTGCTGCAGAAGCCGCTGCAGCTCGGCGCCGACGTCGTCGTCTATTCGGCGACCAAGCATATCGACGGGCAGGGCCGCGCGCTCGGCGGCGCAATTCTCGGCAGCGCGCAGTATCTCAAGGACGATCTCGGCCAGTTCTACCGGCATACCGGCCCCTCGCTCTCGCCGTTCAACGCCTGGCTGCTGCTCAAGGGGCTCGAGACCCTCGAACTGCGCGTCGAGCGGCAATGCCGCACCGCGGCGGCGATGGCCCGCTTTCTCGAAGGCCATCCCAAGATCGGGCGCGTGCTTTACCCGGCGCTGCCGAGCCATCCGCAATACGAGCTCGCCAGGCGGCAGATGACGCTGGGGGGCAGCGTCGTGTGCTGCGACATTGCCGGCGACAAGGCCGCGTGCTTCCGCTTCCTCGACGCGCTGCGGCTGGTCGACATCTCGAACAACCTCGGCGATTCGAAGAGCCTCGTGACGCACCCGGCGACGACGACGCATTCGCGGCTCAAGCCAGAGGAGCGCGCCGCGCTCGGCATCGGCGATTCGCTGGTGCGGCTTTCCGCCGGGCTCGAGGCCGAGCGCGACCTGCTCGCCGACCTCGCCCGGGCACTCGAACAGGTATGAGCCGAGGCCGCATATGAACGCCGGGGCAACGAAAAACCGGCCCGGGGAGCCCGGGCCGGTTGGTTTCGTCATCCTCGGCCGCGATCAGCGATAGGGCGGCGGGGGCGGCGGATAATAGGCGGGGGTGCTCGCCACGCCGGCCGTCGCGCCGACGCCGCCGCCGATCGCGGCGCCGACCGCCGCGCCCGGGGCGCAGCCGACCGGGATCGTCACCAGGCAGCCGATCAGCGCGCCGGTGGCCGCGCCGCCCGTCCCGCCTTCCACGGCATTCGTCGCCGGATTGGGAGTCTGCGCAAAGGCTGGCGCGGCGGCCGCCATACTGGCAAGAATTGCAACAGCACCGATGATCTTCATGTCTACCTCCATTTGCTGAACGTCAGCAGAGTGTTCTTCGCTGCCGGACGCTTCCATTTGGAATTTCGGAAAGCTAACGCCACGCCTCCCATTCTGTTCCCGCTTATTGTTCAAAAGCGCGGGGTGGGGCCGGTCGTCGTTCTCGACCGATTGGCCGAATCCGCGCTGCCTCGGCGCGTCGTCCTCGCGCCGGCGCCGGCGGCGCGCTAGGCTGCGACGACAGCTTCGCAACGGGGCATGGCGCATGGGCATTACGGTCGCGATCATCGCGCAAGGGACGATGGGCGCGGGTGTCGGGCGGCGGCTCGCCGAGCGCGGCGCGGCGGTCCGCACGCTGCTCGCCGGGCGCAGCGAAGCCAGCGCCGCGCGCGCCCGCGACGCCGGCATGGCGGCGGCGGCCGACGAGCGCGCGCTGCTGGAGGACGCCGACTTCTTTCTCTCGATCCTGCCGCCGAGCGAGGCCGAGGCGGTGGCCGCCCGGCTCGCGCCGGCGCTGCAGTCGCTGCCGCGCAAGCCGGTCTATGTCGATTGCAATGCGATCAGCCCGCAGACCGCGCTGCGCGTCGCCGCACTCGTCGAGCCGACCGGCGCCGCCTTTGTCGATGGCGGGATCATCGGCGGCCCGCCGCGCGCGGGCTACAGCCCCGCGATCTACGCCTCGGGACCGGCCGCCGGGCGCAGCGCGGTGCTCAAGGATTACGGGCTCGACTGGCGGATCGTCGCAGGCCCGCTCGGCGCCGCCTCGGGGCTCAAGATGTCCTATGCCGGGATCACCAAGGGGACGACCGCGATCGCCGCGGCGATGCTGCTCGGCGCGGCGCGGTTCGGCTGCGCCGAGGCGCTGCTCGCCGAGCTCGGCGCCTCGCAGCCGGAACTCTTGAAGCGCATGAGAACCGGCATACCCGGCATGTACGACAAGGCCTATCGCTGGGTCGGCGAAATGGAGGAGATTGCCGACTTCCTCGACGCCAACCCGCCGTCCTCGGCCATGTATCGCGACATCGCCAAGCTGTACGACTTTCTCGCCGCGGCCGAGGCCGAAACGGGACCCGGCGCCGACAACGCGATCGCGACGCTCGACCGGGTGCTCGGGCGATGAGCGGGACGCTGCCGGTCATCGACATTTCCGCGCCCGGCGCCGCCACCGCGCTCGGCCGCGCGCTCGAGGAGATCGGCTTCGCCTATGTCGCCGGGCACTCCGTGCCGCAGCCGACGATCGACGCCGCCTTCGCCGCCTCGCGCGCCTTCCATGCCTCGCCGCTCGCGCGCAAGCGGTCGCTGGCGATCAACGAATGGCACCGCGGCTATATCGGCATGGCGACCTCGACGGTGGTCAGCTCCAGCGTCGCCAAGGTGACGCGGCCGAACCTCAGCGAATCCGTGATGATCATGCAGGACGTCGCACCCGGCGACGCGGATTGGGGCGAGCCGCTGCAGGGGCCGAACCAGTGGCCCGATTGGCTCCCCGGCTTCCGCCCGGCGATCGACGCCTATCGCGACGCCGCCGAGGGCGTGTCGCGCCGCATCATCCGGCTGATCGCCCGCGCGCTCGACCTGGGAGAGGACGCGCTCGATCCGCATTTCGCGCGCCCGACGACCTTTCTGCGCCTCTTGCACTACCCGCCGCACCCGGTCGACGCCGAGGACGACCAGTTCGGCGCCGCGCCGCACACCGATTACGGGATCATCACGCTGTTGGCGCAGGATTCGAGCGGCGGGCTGCAGGTCCGGCGCCGCGACGGCGGCTGGATCGACGCCGCGCCGCTCGCCGGCACCTTCGTGCTCAACGTCGCCGACATGCTGGCGCGCTGGACCAACGACCGCTTCGTCTCGACACCGCACCGCGTCGTCAACCGCTCGGGCGGCGACCGCTATTCGCTGCCCTATTTCTTCGATACGTCGATGGCCTCGACGATCGAATGCCTGGCGACCTGCACCGGACCCGGCAACCCGGCGAAATACCCGCCGGTGCGCTACGGCGACTACCTGCTCGACCGGATCAACCGCAACTACCACTACCGGCACAAGCCGGCGGCCGCCGAGTAGGCAGGAAAACAGGGCGGGCAGCGTTGCCGCCGTCCGCCCTGCCTCTCGCTAAGCGCTGCGATTAGTAGCCGTAATACCCGTAATACGGGTAGCCGTAATACGGATAGCCATAATAGCCGTAGCCGTAATACGGATAGGTCGAGGCGATCGCCGCGCCGGTCAATGCGCCGGCCGCCAGGCCCCAGCCGAAGCCGCCCCAGCCGCCACCATGCCAACCGCCATGCCAGCCGCCGGCGTAGCCGCCGTGCCAGCCGCCGCCGCCATGCCAGCCGCCGCCACCGCCGTTCCAGCCGCCGCCCCAGGCGGCCTCGGCGCTGCCGGCGGTACCGAGCGACACCGCGGCAACGAGGGCGGTGGTCAAGGCCAGCGCCCGGCCGGTCTTTTTCGCGAATTCGAACGTCATCTCCAATCTCCTTCCCGCGGCTGCTGCCCGCTGGCGTGACCGCGTGCTAACCGGAGAACGGATATGGTGCCGGATCGCTCCGTTGAAACGGTACTAGGCCGTTTAGTTTCTGGTTGTGCTGCCATGCGTCTTTGACGGGTATCCGTTTCGCCGGTCCGTCCTATGGCGGTCCCGGCCCGCGATCGGTCCGAGCCCGGCTCTAGCCTTCGGCCACCTTGTGCCCAGCGAGATGCTCGAGGACGCGCACCAGCCCCGAATGGTCCCAGCCCTTGCCGCCGAGGGGCGTCGCCGCATTGAACAGCTCCTGCGTCGTCGCGGTGTTGGGCAAGGACATGCCCATCGCCCGCGCCCCGGACAGCGCCAGGTTGAGATCCTTCTGGTGCAGCTCGATGCGGAAGCCGGGGTCGAAGGTGCGCTTGATCATGCGCTCGCCGTGGACTTCGAGGATGCGCGAGGCGGCGAACCCGCCCATCAGCGCCTGCCGCACCTTGGCCGGGTCGGCGCCGGCCTTGGAGGCGAACAGCAATGCCTCGCCGACCGCCTCGATGGTCAGCGCGACGATGATCTGGTTGGCGACCTTGGTGGTCTGCCCGGCGCCGACTGCGCCGACCAGCGTGATGTTCTTGCCCATCAGCTCGAAGAGCGGCTTGACCTTCGCGAAGTCGGCCTCGCTGCCGCCGACCATGATGGTGAGCGAGGCGGCCCTGGCGCCGACCTCGCCGCCCGAGACCGGCGCATCGACGTAGCCGCAGCCCTGTTCCGCGATGCGCTTCGCAAATTCCTTGGTCTCGATCGGCGAGATCGAGCTCATGTCGACGACAATCTTGCCGGCGGACAGGCCGGCGGCGACACCGTCGGGCGAGAACAGCACGTCGGCGACGTCGGGCGTGTCGGGCACCATGATGATGACGATTTCGGACTGCGCGGCGATCTCCTTCAGCGTGTCGCAGACGACGGCGCCCGCCTCCTTGACCGGGGCGGGGCAGGTCCGCTTGCCGTAGACGTAGAGCTGGTGGCCGCCCTTGGCGAGGTTGAGCGCCATCGGGTGCCCCATGATCCCCAGACCGACGAAACCGATTTTCATGGTGCACCCTCCTTTGTGCGACCGGGCTTTGTGCCGATCGGCCGTTGTGCGGATTGGCCGCGCTTTCTGAGCCGGCGCGCACAGTGCTACAGATGCGCTGCGAGTCTCAAGCGGGGAGGGGCCGTGCGGGGGCTGGGGGCGGTGCTGCTCGTCGTCGCGATGTGCGGCGCGGCCGCGGCGCAGCAGGCGCCGGGGCCGGTCGGTGCGCCGAGCGGCCCGTGGCGCGACCAGATCCATTGGGTGCCGATGACCGACGCCGCTGGCGCGAGGCATCTGCTCTACGCGCGGGTCTGTCGGCCGCCGGGGGAGACGCCGGCGCGCGTCGTCATCCTCGCGCACGGCTCGCCGCCCAGCGAGTCGGCGCGGCCGGGTATGGCGCCCTCCGCCTGCGACAGCGAGGCGGTGCGCTGGTTCCTCGAGCGCGGCTACATGGTGATCGCGGCGATGCGCCGCGGCTACGGCGCGACCGGCGGCATCGACGTCGAGGCGGTCGGCATCTGCAACCAGCAGGAATATGCCCGCATCGGGCTCGAAAGCGCGCGCGACATCGCCGCGACCGTGGAGTATGCCGCGGCGCTTCCCTATGCGCGGCCGCAGGGCATGGTGCTGGTCGGGCAATCGGCCGGCGGCTGGGCGACACTCGCCTACGATTCGCTGCCCCACCCGCGGGTCACCGCCTTCGTCAACATGGCCGGCGGGCGCGGCGGCCACGAGCACAACCAGGCGAACCGGAACTGCCGGCCGGACCAGCTCGAAGCGGCCGCCGGGCAATATGGCCGGAGCGCGACGACGCCGATGATCTGGATATACGCCGCCAACGACAGCTTTTTCGCTCCGGAGATCGCCGCGGCAATGTACGCGCAGTTCGCGCAGAACGGCGGCCGGGCCGAATTCTACCAGCTCGGCGGCTACGGGCCCGACGGCCACCGGCTGTTTTTCGGGGTCGGCGGCTCGGCGATATGGGGCCCGCTGGTGGATCGCTACCTTGCAACCAGGCCGGCGCAATAATCGTATTTTCGCCATCGGCTTTCGCGCCGCGCCGCGGCGCCTTGGGGGTAACCGCATGCTGCGTGCATTGTCGCTCGTCCTGGTGCTCGTCGTCGGCTCCTGGGCGGCTCCGGCCACGGCCGCCGATTACGAGTCGAAGGAGCTGGCCGACGCCGGCAACACCTACCATCAGGGGCTGCTGGGCACGCTGTCGCCGGGCCAGCGCAACGCCAAGCTGATCGCGCGGCTGCGGAAGGACGCCGACGAGGAAATCCAGGCGAAGCGCTGGCAGCAGGCGGTCGACGACCTGGAAAAGGCGGTCGCCAACGGCGCCGATGACGGTCTTGTCTGGCTGCGGCTCGCCGAGGCGCAGCTCGGCAACGACGACGAAGACCACGCGATGGCAGCGGCCTACAACGCCTACCGCAAGGCGAGCGACCCGGCGCATCGCGCGGCAGCGCTGTTCGTCATCGGCCGCGACTATGACCGCCACGACAAGTACAAGGAGGCGCTCGCGGTCTTCGAGGCCGGGCTGGCGCTCAACCAGTCGAGCGCGGTGGCGACGCGGGTCGAGCAGCTGAAGGCGCTGGTCGCCTTCCACGTCGTCAAGGTGCAGGTCGAGGCCGAGGCCGACGCGGCGCGCGCCTGCCTGCGCTTCAACGACCCGATCTCGGCCAAGGCCGACGTGTCCTACGGCGCCTATGTGCGCTCCACCCCCAATCTCGACGGCATCGTCACCGGGCGCGGCGACACGATCTGCCTCGAAGGGCTGAAGCACGGCGAGACCTACCAGGTCGAGCTGCTCGCCGGCTTTCCTGCGGCGAGCGGCGAGAAGACGCTGTCGACTTTCAAGACCAACGTCGTCGTGCCCGACCGCAAGCCCTCGATCAGCTTCACCGGGCGCGGCTACGTGCTGCCGCAAACCGGCAGCGCCGGGCTGCCGGTGACGACGATCAACCTCGACCGGGTCAAGGTCCGCATCCTCAAGATCAACGAGCGGAATCTCGTGCCGAGCCTCGACGCTGAAAAGCTGACGATGGGCTTCAACGCGCAGGACGTCGACGAGATCGCCAACGGCTCGGGGAGCCTCGTCTGGCAGGGCGAGATGACCGTCTCGGGCCCGCGCAACCGCGCGGTCAGCACCGCGATCCCGCTGAAGGACATCCTCAAGGACAAGGGGCCGGGGGTCTACCTCGCGGTGGTCGATCCCCCCGACAACAAGGATGACGAATACGAGAAGCGCGCGACCAACTGGATCCTCGTCTCCGATCTCGGGCTGACCGCCTATAACGGCGCCGACGGGATGGCCGTCGCGGTGCGCTCGCTCGCCGACGGTCGGCCGCTGCCGGGCGTCGCGCTGCGCCTTTACGCGCACAACAACGGCGAGCTCGGCACCGCCACGACCGGCGCCGACGGCATTGCCCGCTTCGCCGGCGGCCTGCTGCACGGCAAGGGCGGCGACGAACCCTATGCGGTGATGGCCTACGGCGCCGAAGGCGATTTCAACTTCCTCGAGCTCGGCCGCGCCGCGTTCGACCTCAGCGACCGCGGGGTCGGCGGCCGCGAACCGCCCGGCCCGGTCGACGCCTATCTCTACACCGACCGCGGCATCTACCGGCCCGGCGAGAGCGTGCATTTGATGGCGCTGGTGCGCGACGAGAAGGCGGAGGCGCTGACCAACCTGCCGCTGACGCTGCGCCTGCTGCGCCCGGACGGCGTCGTCGTCGACACCAAGCAGCTCGATGCCGGCGACCTCGGCGCGCATTATCAGCGCTACGCGCTGCCGCGCGACGCGCGGATGGGCACCTGGCAGGTCGAGTTGCGCGTCGACCCGAAGGCGCCGCCGATCGGGACCGCCGAGTTCCGCGTCGAGGACTTCGTGCCGCCGACCCTCAAGGTCGAGTTGTCGGCGGCGGACACGCCGATCCACCCCAACGAGCCGTTTCCGGTCTCGATCGCCGGCACCTATTACTACGGCGCGCCGGGGGCCGGTCTTGCGGTCCAGGCGCATGCGACCATCGGCTTCGACCCCAAGCCGTTCCCCAGCGAGCCCGACTTCCAATTCGGTCTCGCCGACGAGGAGCACGATTCCGACCGCCGCGACCTCGACGCTCCGGCGACCGACGCCAATGGCAAATCGACGCTCGACGTCAACCTCACCGACCTTCCGGACCTGACGCGGCCGCTCGCGGCCACGATCGAGGTGAGCGTCTTCGAGCCGAGCGGCCGGGCGATCGGCGCGACCCTGACCCGGCCGATCCGCCTGCGCCCGGTCGCGATCGGCCTGCGCTCGCCGAGCGGCGACGAGGCGGTCACCGAGGGCCAGCCGGCGAAGCTCGACGTCATCGCCGTCGACGAGGCGGGCAAGCGCATCGCCGCGCACGGCCTGCGCTGGGAGCTGGTGCGCGAGAACTGGCAATACGACTGGTACTCGGTCAACGGGATGTGGCGACACCGGACGCAGATCCGCGATACGCCGATCGACAGCGGCACGCTCGACATCGCCGCCGGCGCTGCCGCCAGCCTGTCGAAGACCTTGCCGGCGGGCCGCTATCGCTGGGAGGTGACCGACGCGGCGAGCGGCGCCCAGTCGAGCCTGCGCTTCCATGTCGGCTGGTGGGTCGAGGCCGAGCTGCCCGACGTGCCCGACAAGCTGACGACGACGCTCGACAAGCCGAGCTACAGCGCCGGCGACACCGCCAAGCTGTTCGTCAAGGCGCCGTTCGCCGGCCCGGCCGAGCTGGCGATCGCCTCCGACCGGATCCTGGCGATGCGCTCGTTCACGCTGCCGGAAGGCGGCACGACCATCGAGATTCCGGTCGATGCGGCGTGGGGCGCCGGCGCCTACGCGCTCGTGACCGCATATCGCGCGCCGGTGCCGGCAGCGGCCGGCGGCAACGGCACCTCGTTGCGCGGCCCCGGCCGCGCGGTCGGCGTCGCCTGGCTCGGTCTCGATCCGGCGCCGCGCACGCTCGGCGTGACGCTGTCGCCGCCGGACGTCGCGCGGCCGCGCGCCCCGGTCTCGCTGCCGGTCAAGGTCGCCGGGCTCGCGCCGGGCGAGGAGGCTTATGTGACGCTCGCCGCGGTCGACGAGGCGGTGCTCAAGCTCACCGATTTCGCGAGCCCCGCGCCCGCCGACTATTTCTACGGCAAGCGCAAGCTTGGCGTGGAGCTGCGCGACCTCTACGGCCGGCTGATCGACCCGCACGCCAACGCGATCGGCGCGCTGCGCAGCGGCGGCGACGAGTTCGCCAAGCGTGCGGTCGCCGGGCTCCCCGACAAGAGCAACCAGGTGGTCGCGCTGTTCTCGGGGATCGTCAAGCTCGACGCCCAGGGCGCGGCGACCGTCAAGCTCGACATGCCCGACTTCCAGGGCCAGGTGCGCTTGATGGCGGTCGCCTTCGCGGCGCACAAGGTCGGCTCGGCGACCGCGATGCTGACCGTGCGCGACCCGGTCGTGACGCAGGTTGCGCTGCCGCGCTTCCTGGCGCCGGGCGACACCGCGCGGCTTGCCGTCACGGTCAACAACCTCGAAGGGCTGGCCGGCGACTATCGCCTGAGGATGACGGCGACCGGGGCGGGCGGTTTCGTCGCGCCGGTCGATCGGACGCTCCACCTCGACGCGGGGGCCAATTTCAGCGACCGCTTCGCGCTTGCCGCGACGACGATCGGCAATGTCGCGATCCATCTCGATCTCGCCGGGCCGGGCGACATGCACCTGGCGCGCGACTTCAAGATCGGCGTGCGCCCGGCGCAGGCCTACCAGCTGCGGCGCTTTGTCGGTCAGCTGGCGCCGGGCCAGAGCGTGACGCTCGACGACGCCAGCGCCGACGAATTCCTGCCCGGCACCGCCGAGGCGGTATTGAGCGTCAGCCCGCGCCCCGAATGGGACGTGCCGGGCCTGCTGCGCGCGCTCGACCGCTATGCCTATGGCTGTCTCGAACAGACGACGAGCCGGGCGCTGCCGCTGCTCTATGTCGACGAGGTGGCGCAGCTGTGGCGCACCGACCCCGGTTTTGACCCGGCGAAGACGATTGCCGGCGCGATCGGCCACATCGCCGAGCTGCAGCACTCGGACGGCAGCTTCGGCCTGTGGAGCGACAGCGACCGGGCGGCGCCGTGGCTCGACGCCTATGCCACCGATTTCCTGATGCGCGCCAAGGAGCACGGCTACGCCGTGCCCGACTTCGCGCTGAAGGGGGCGGTGTCGTGGCTGCACGACTATGTGCGCCAGGAGCATGACGATGACCGCGACCTCGCTGCGCTCGCCTATGCGCATTACGTGCTGGCGCGCGCCAAGGCCGACGATCTCGGCGCGCTGCGCTATTTCAACGACACCGCGATGGCGCGGCTGCCGACCCAGCTGGCGAAGGCGCAGCTGGCCGCCGCGCTCGCCAGCTATGGCGACGCGACCCGCGCCGCGGCGGCCTACGCCGCGGCGCTGGCGCCGCCGCCGGCGCGCGATCCGAAGCTGCGCTACGTCGATTTCGGCAGCGACCTGCGCGACAGCGCCGCGGCGCTCGCGGTCGCCGCCGGCGACCCGGCGAGCCAGGGCCGGCTGACCGCGGTCATCGACCGGATCGCCGAGCTCTTCGCCCATGCGCAGCGCACCAGCACGCAGGAGCAGGCCTGGCTGCTGCTCGCCGCCGAGGCCGCGGCCAAGATCAGCGGCAATAGCATGACCGTGGCGGCCGCCGGCGGGCAGCCCGAGACCCGCAGCACGCCCGAATATTTCCGCCGCGCGATCGGCACCGGCGCGCCGGCGCTGACCGTCGCCAACCGCGGCACCGCGCCCTTGTGGCGCAGCGTGTCGATCACCGGCGTCGTCAAGGCCGACCTGCCCGCCGAGAGCGACGGCTACGCGGTGTCGCGCACGGTCTACAACACCGACGGCACGCCGGCCGACCTCGGCAAGGCGCGGCAGACCGACCTCTTCGTCGTCGTCCTGAAGGGCACGCGCAAGAATGCCGGGCAGCCGGCGCGCGCGCTCGTCGTCGACCTGCTGCCGGCGGGCTTCGAGATCGTCAATGCGAGCGGGATCGACGGCTATTACGACTGGCTGAAGGACCTCACCGGCGCCGACAATACCGAGGCGCGCGACGACCGCTACGTCGCCGCGCTCGACCTGCAGAGCGGCACCGGCGACTTCAAGCTCGCCTATACGGTGCGGGCGGTGACCCCCGGCGAGTTCAAGTACCCGGCGCTCGAGGTCGAGGACATGTACGACCCTGAGACCTACGGCCGCACCGCGATCGGCAAGCTCGTCGTCCAAGCGCCCTGAGGAGCGGACGGCCGTGTTTTCGGCAGGGCGGCGGCTTTATGCGGTTTTCGGCGCGGCGGCCGCGGCCGCTTGCCTGGGGCTCGGCTATCTGCTGCTGCCGGCGCCGGACCTGGCGCGCAGCCAAAGCCTTGCGCAGCTGGTGCTGGCGCGCGACGGCTCGATCCTGCGCGGCTTCTTGTCGGCCGACGGCAAATGGCGGCTGCCGGTCGCCGCGGACGAGGTCGACCCGCTCTACCGCCGCATGCTGATCGCCACCGAGGACCGCCGCTTCCTCGCCCATCCCGGCGTCGACCCGCTCGCCGTGCTGCGCGCCGCCGGGCAATGGGTCGCGCACGGGCATGTCGTCTCCGGCGCCTCGACGCTGACGATGCAGGCGGTGCGCCTGCTCGAACGGCGGCCCCGCACGCTCGCCGCGAAGCTCGCCGAGAGCGCCGAGGCGCTGGCGCTGGAGCGCCGGGCGAGCAAGAACGACATCCTCGGCATCTACCTGACTCTGGCGCCGTTCGGCGGCAACCTCGAAGGCGCGCGCGCCGCGAGTCTTGCGTATTTTGGCAAGGAGCCGGCGCATCTGACCGCCGCCGAGGCGGCGCTCCTGGTGGCGATCCCACGCTCGCCCGAGCGGCTGCGGCCGGACCGCCATCCCGCGGCGGCGCGCGGCGCGCGCGATGCGGTGCTGCGGCGCATGGCCGCTTGCGGCGTCATCGATGGCGCGACATTCGCCGAGGCG
>DATJOB010000067.1:0-4839 GCA_035507475.1 Allostellaceae bacterium
GCCGGCGAGCGCCGCCACTTGGCGCCGCCGCGACTCGTCTACACGACGCCGTCGCGGCAATACCCGCTCGGCATGGCGATGCCGCTGGCGCGCCGCGCCGCGCTGCTCGGCTGGGCGGCCGAGCACGGCAGCTGGATCGTCGAGGACGATTACGAGAGCGAGTTCCAGTCGCCCGGCCGCATGCTGCCCTCGCTCCAGGGCCTCGACCGCGCCGGGCGCGTCGTCTATCTCGGCACCTTCAGCAAGCTGCTGTTTCCCTCGCTGCGGCTCGGCTATGCGGTGCTGCCGCACGACCTCGTCGCGCCGTTCGCCGCCGCGCGCCACCTCGCCGACCGCCAGAGCTCCGGCCTCATCCAGGCGATCATGACCGAATTCATGCTGGGCGGGCATTTCGCGCGTCATCTGAAGCGGACACGGGCGCGCTACGCCGAGCGTCACGCCTGGCTCGCCGCGCTGCTCGCCCGCCGGCTCGGCGACGTCGTCGAAATACACCCGGCGGAAAGCGGCATGTACCTGACCGCCTGGCTTCCCGAAAGCTGGTCCGACCGAGCCGCCGCCGCGGCGCTCCTCGCCGCCGGCGTCGCCGCGGTGCCGCTCTCGGCGCTGACCCTCGAAACCGCGCGCCGCCCGGCCCTGATCCTCGGCTATACCGGGCATGGCGAGGCGGCGATGGCGCGCGCCGTCGAGGTCATGGCACGGGTGCTGGCGCCGCAAACCGGTCTCATCGTTTCTGCGAAACCGGACCTTCGAGCGGACCGGTTATCCGCCTAGCATCCGCCGTCTTGCTGCGGAACGCCGACCATGCCCGACACCGCCCCGTTATCCGCCTTCACCCGCAGTCCGCGCACGCGGGTGCGCCGCCACCCTGAGCGCGCGCATTACGACCGCGAGAGCGTCTTCGCGATCCTCGACGCGGCGCTGATGTGCCATCTCGGCTACGTCATCGACGGCCAGCCTTACGTGACGCCGACGCTGTTCTGGCGCGAAGGCGAGCGGCTCTATTGGCACGGCTCGTCGGCGAGCCGGATGCTGCGCAACCAGTCGGGCGGCATCCCGGTCTGCCTGACGGTCGCGCATGTCGACGCGCTGATCCTGGCGCGCAGCGCCTTCCGCCATTCGCTCAACTACCGCGCGGTCATGGCGTTCGGCAACGCGGCGATCGTCGACGATCCGGCCGAAAAGGAGGCCGGCCTCAACGCCTTTATCGAGCGCGTCTATCCCGGCCGCACCGTGCGGATGCGGCCGATCTCGCGGCAGGAGCTGAAGGCGACGAGCCTCCTCGGCATGACCATCGAGGACGCCTCGGCCAAGGTGCGCAGCAGCGGCCCGCTCGACCTCGCCGAGGACTATGCCGCCGATTGCTGGGCCGGGACGATCCCGATCTCCCAGGTCATGGGGACGCCGATCCCCGACCCGATCGCACCGCCGCGCGCGGTGCCGGCGCCGGAGGTCGGCCATTTCGCCGAGGGCGCCAGGTTTGACGAGGTGCTGCTCGCCACCGCGCGCCAGGGAGCACGATATGGATAAGACCCCGCCGCCGCTGTCGCTCGCCGCCGCGCTCGCCCTGCCGTTGCCCGAGGGGCGGCGCTCGTCCGAGGTGTTTGTCGACGGCGACCTCGAAATCCGCCTCTATGCGCCCAAGGGCCACGACCCACAGACGCCGCACGACCGCGACGAGCTCTACATCGTCGCCGCGGGCCATGGGAAATTCCGCGTCGGCGAGCGGATCGAGGATTTCGCGCCGGGTGCGCTGCTCTACGCGGCGGCGCACGAGGTGCATCGTTTCGAGGATTTCTCGACCGATTTTGCCGCCTGGGTCGTGTTCTACGGGCCGATCAAATGAGCGGGCAGGGAAAATGAGCGGGCACGTCAACCATCTCGGCCAGCCGATCGGCTTCCCGGTCGCCGATTGGAGGCCGCGCGAGCGGCCGCCGACGACCCCGATGCAAGGCCGCTATTGCCGCGTCGAGCCGCTGGACGCCGAGCGGCATTGCGCGCCGCTCTACGATGCCTACAGCGCCGATCGCGACGGGCGGATGTGGACCTATCTGCCCTGGGGCCCCTATGCGGACTTCGCCGAATTCCGCGCCGCGACCGAGGCCGGGCTGCAGCGCGAGCATTTCGTCACCTACGCGGTGATCGACGCCGCGAGCGACGCGGCCGTCGGCGTCGCCAGCTATCTCAACATCAACCCGGCGGCGGGAAGCATCGAGGTCGGCGGCATCGCCTATTCGCCCGCGCTGCAACGCAGGCCCGCCGGCACCGAAGCCATGTTCCTGATGATGCGCCGCGCCTTCGACGAGCTCGGCTATCGCCGCTACGAATGGAAATGCAACGCGCTCAACGCGCCGTCGCGCAGCGCAGCTTTGCGCTACGGGTTTCGCTTCGAGGGGATCTTCCGCCAGGCCGACGTCGTCAAGGGACGCAACCGCGACACCGCCTGGTTCTCGATCACCGACGGCGAATGGCCGGCGGTCAAAGCGGCGTTCGAGCATTGGCTCGATCCGGCGAATTTCACCGCCGACGGCGCCCAGCTTCAGCGGCTGTCGGAATTGACCCGCGCAGGCTGACTATTCCGCCGCCGCCAACGCCCGCTTGCGCGCCGTCCGCCGGTCGGCCACCAGCGCCACCCCGGCGACGGTCGCCATGATGACGACGCTCGCGCCGAACACCCAGCGTGGGGCGTGGTGGTCCATGATGAAGCCGAACAGCAGCGGCCCGACCATCCCGCCCATGCTGAAGCCGCTGGTGACGACGCCGAAGGTGCGGCCGACCGCGCCCGGCGGCGCCGCGGCGCGCACCAGCATGTCGCGCGACGGCATGATGAGGCCGCCGAGCAGCCCGGCCGTGCCCATCGCCGCGAGGAGCGGCACGGCGGGCAGGCCGAGTGTGCCGATCGCCAGCACGATGCAGGCGTTGACCGCGTAGCCGATCGAGGCGACCTCGCCGTGGCGGCGGGTCTTGTCGGCGATGAAGCCGCCGGCGAGAACGCCCAGCGCCTGCATCAGGAGGTAGGCGGTCAGCGCCAAACTGGCGGTCGAAAGCGGCGTGTCGAAGGCGCCGCGCAACGCGACCACCGAGAAATTGCTGATGCCGCTCCCCGACAGGCTGAGCAGCGCGAAGAAGCCGGTGAGGAAGACGATCGTCGGCGTCAGGATGCCGGTGAGGCCGAGCTTTTTTTCGGCCGGCGGCGGCGCGCCGGCCGCCAGCGCCTGGCGGTTGTCGACGCCGCGACTGGCGAGCAGCGGCAGCGCCGCGACGATCGCAACCGCACTCACCGTGAGGATCGCCGACCGCAGGCCGAAGCTCGCGGCCACCGGCAGCAGCACCGCCGGCGCCGCCGCGGTACCGATGAACCCGGTGAACGTGTGCACCGAAAACGCCCGGCCGACCCGCGCCGGCGGGATCAGCGCCGACAGGATCGCGTAATCCGCCGGGTGGAAGACGCTGCTCGACAGGCCGACAAACGCCATCGCCAGGAGCAGCCGCGGATAGCTCGGCGACAGCGCGAAGCTGATGAAGGCAAGCGCGCTGACCATGAGCCCGCACAGCAGCATGCGCCGCGAGCCGACGCGATCGACGAGAAAGCCGATCGGCAGTTGCGAGGCCACCGCGACGACGCTCGATACGGTCAGCGCGAAGCCGAGCTCGACAAAGCCGATGCCGAGCTGCGTCTTGAGGAACGGGAACAGCGGCGGCAGCACCAGCGTCTGGAAATGCTGCACGAAATGCGCCGCCGAGACGACCGCGATGACGTGCATCTCGCGGCCGCGCTCGCCGCCGCGACCGCGACGCGACCGTTCGCCGGCACCCGCGAGGGCGGCCGCATCGCTCGGCATCGGCGTCAGCTCCCGAAACCTCTCGTTGGCTGAAATTAGGGCGGCAACCGGCAGGCGGCAAGCGCCCGCTCGGCAACGCTGCCCTGCCGCAGGCCGCCACCGCGCGCTACCGCCGGTTGACAGTGGCGGCTGCCGCCGATAAGCGCATTTGCATGCTGAAGCGCCTCGAAGCGACGATCGCGGCCCTGCTGGTGGCCAGCCGCTGGCTGATGGCGCCGCTCTATCTCGGGCTGATTGCCGCGCTGGTGGTGATCGGCGTCGCGTTCTTCATCGAGCTGATCCGCACCATCGCCGGGTTTACCGCGCTCGACGTCGACGGCGTCATCCTCGCGGTGCTCAAGCTGATCGACCTCGTGCTGATCGCCAACCTGGTGCTGATCCTGATCAGCGCCGGGATCGGCACTCTCGGGGTGCCGAGCGCCGGCGACGGCCATGCCGACTGGGCGCAGTTCATGGGCAAGATCGATTTCAGCGGGCTGAAGCTCAAGGTCGTGGTCTCGCTCGTCGCGATCGGCGCGGTCGACCTCCTCGAAAGCTTTGTCGACATCGGCGCGGTCAACAAGACCGATGTCCTGTGGCAGATCGCGATCCTCGCGAGCTTTGCGATCAGCGGCGTGCTGCTCGCCTGGATGGACCGGCTCGCCGGACCCCACGAATAGCCCGCCGCACGGATAGCCCGCCGCACGAATAGCCCGGGGCGGTAAGCGCGTCAGACCGGCTCCAGCCGGCGGTGCGGCGCGGGCGGCAGCTCGACCACGATCGGGTCGCCCGGCCTCACCTCGCCCGAGGCCAGCACCACCGCCATGATTCCGGCCTTGCGCACGAGGTTGCCGGCGGCGTCGCGCGCCAGCGTCGCCGCCATCAGCCCCGGCCGGAGGTCGTCGAGCTGGCGGCACGGGTTGCGCAGCCCGGTCACCTCGACGAGCGCGGCATCGCCGAGCCGCAGCCGCGCGCCCGCCGGCAGCGCGAGAAGGTCGAGCCCGCGCGTCGTCACGTTCTC
>DATJOB010000068.1:0-6734 GCA_035507475.1 Allostellaceae bacterium
CGCTCGCCGTGGTCGAGGCGATGAAGATGGAGAATGTGCTGCGCGCCGAGCGCGACGGGACGATCGCCCGACTCTGCGCCAAGCCGGGCGACAGCCTCGCGGTCGACCAGGTGATCCTGGAATTCGCCTGATGCCCGTTGCGCAAGGCCGGCGCCGCAGGCGGCCGCGGATGCAGCAGCGCCCCTGACGCATGCGCACCGTGCGGCTCTTCGTCAGCGGCCGGGTCCAGGGCGTCGGCTATCGCCTGTGGGCCGAGCGCACCGCCGCGGCGCTCGGCATCCGCGGCTGGGTGCGCAACCGCGCCGACGGCCGCGTCGAGCTCCTCGGCACCGGCGATGCGGCGGCGATCGCCGCGCTGATCGAGGCCTGCGGTCAGGGCCCGCGCGCCGCGCTCGTCGACGAGGTTGTCGTCGCCGCGGCCGACGACGACGGCAGCGCCGGCTTCGCCGCCCGCCCGACGCTTTAGCAAGGCCGACGGTCTGGCGCGGCGGCCGCGTGCCGCGCGCCTCTCGGTTGCAAACTCGGCGCTTGGGGGCGGGTGCGAAACGCCCGACTATCGCGGCAACATGAGGGAGGAAGCACCCGCGCCGCCGCCCGGGCTGAGCCGCCCGGCGCCGATCTATGTCGTCGGCCTGTTCGGCATGGGCTACACCGACTTCTACATCTTCCTCATCCCGCTCTACGGCATCTCGCTCGGCATGAGCGCCGGCGAGATCGGCCTGCTGGTCGGCGGCCGCTCGCTGCTCGCGGTGGTGTTGTCGATCCATGTCGGCGTGCTGATGGACCGTTTCGGCACGCGCCGCGTCACGCTGTTCTTCGTCTGGTCGGCGATCTGCCTGGCGCCGGTCTTTCCGCTGCTGCCGTCGTTCTGGCCGCTCCTGCTGCTGCAGATCGTCAATGGCGGCGCGCTGTCCTTTGCCTGGTCGGGCGCGCAGACGCTGATCGCCCAGCTCGCCGAGGGCGAGGCCGAATACATCGGCCGCTTCAGCTTCTTCGCGCGGATCGGCACCACCGCGGCGCCGATCGTCGCCGGGCTCGCCTGGGATTTCGGCGGCGCGTGGCCGGCCTACCTGCTCGGCGGGCTGTGGGGGGTGGTGCTGACCGTGGCGCTGCTGCGCGCGCCCGAGGCCGCGGCGCGGACCCCGCGCGCGCCGGGACCGGTGCGGCTGCGCGACGTGCTGCCGCGCCTCAGCGACTACGCGAGCTGCCTCGCGCTGATGGCGATCCCGGCGGTGGCGACGTCGATGGCGATCATCTTCCTGCGCACCGCGACGATGGGCGTGCAGTCGTCGCTCTACATCGTCTACCTCAACGGCCTCGGGCTCATGGGCACGACGATCGGCCTGTTATGCGCCTCGGTCGAGGTGTTCGGCGGGCTCGGCTCGCTCTTCGCCGGCCGTGCGATGCGGCTCGGCGACCCGCAGCGCACGATGCTGAGCGGCACCGTGGCCTCGATCGTGCTGATCTGCGTGACGCCGTTCCTCGGCGGGATTTATGCGCTGCTCCTCGTCACCAACGTCGTGCGCGGCTGGCTGCAGGGCATCGTCCAGCCGATGATGTTCTCGGTCCAGGCAAAGGCGGTGGGACCCTACCGGCAGGGCGCGGTGGTCGGGCTGCGCCAGACCCTGAACCGTCTCGCCGCGATCGTCATTCCGCCGGTGATGGGGCTGATCGCCGACTGGTGGGGCGCGACCGCGAGCTTCGTCACTCTCGGCGCGCTGCTGCTCGTGCTCTGCGCGCCGATCGCGCGGCTCAGCCGGCGCGAGGCGCGGCTGCGCCTCGTCGAGAGCCAGCCGGCCGCGGACTGACCCGCCGCGCGCCCGACCTCAGCGGTCGAGCCAGATATCCTCGAAGCGCCAGCCGTTGAAGATGCTGTTGACCATCAGCGTCTCGTTCTTGACCTCCTTCTGCCAGCAGGTGGCGGTGCGGTTGAACATGATGATCGGCCGCGCCGCGTCGAGCTGGAGCTGCTTGTCGATCTCCCACACAAGCTGGCGCCGCTTGTCCGGGTCGGCGATCTGCGACTGCTCGGCGAATTTCTTGTCGAGCTCGGGATTGCAGTAGTCGCTGTAGTTGCGCTCCGAGCCGCAGGCGAAATTCTCGAAGAATTGCTGGTCGGGGTCATCGACCGCATTGCCGGTGATGTTGAGCCCGACCTGGTAGTCCTTGCGGGCGACCTTGGGGAACCAGTTGGCGGTCTCGATCGGTTCGAGCTCGCCGTCGATATAGACGGTCTTGAGCTGGTCGATCAGGATCACCGCCGGGTCGCGATAGGCGGCGATGTTGCGGGTCGACACCTTGAGCGGCAAGTGCTTGTCGGGGCCGTAGCCGGCCTTTTCCATCAGCGCCCGCGCCTCGGCCCGGTTCTTGTCGATGTCGGGCCCGTAGCCGGGGAGCGTCGCGAGCTGGTCGGGCGGCAGCCCCCACAAGCCTTCGGGCGGCGGCTGCATCGCGCCCGACGCGTCGCCCTGGCCCTCGCCGAGGATCTGGATGAACGCCTTGCGGTCGAGCGCCAGCATCACCGCGCGCCGGATATCGGCGTTGTCGAATGGCGGCTTGGTGCGGTTGAGCAGCAGGTTGGTGCTGTTGTTGTTGGGCACCACCTGGCAGATCGCCGTCGGATCCTGCGTCGCGATGTCCTTCATCAACGGCACCGTGACTTCGGTGGTGAAGGTCATGTCGAACTTGCCGGCGATGAAGCCGAGGATCGCCGTCGAGCGGTTGGTGACGATGGTGAACTCGATGCCGTCGAGATAGGGCAGGCCGGGCTTCCAGTAATCCGGGTTCCTGACCAGCTTGATCGATTCGTTGGGCTTGAACTCGACGAACTTGAACGGCCCGGTGCCGATCGGATGCTGGCGCATCTGCGCCGGCGGCACGTGACACGGATAGATCGGCGAATAGCCCGAGGCGAGGAGCGCGAGCAAGGCGGGCTGCGGCCGCTTCAGGTGAAACACCGCCTCGTCGTCGCCGTTGGCCGTCACCTCGACGAGATTGCCGTACCACGACTTGCGCGGGTTGACCCTGAGCCTCGCCTGGGCCTTGCCCTGCAAGAGCTCGAAGGTGCATTTGACGTCGGCCGCGGTGAACGGCTTGCCGTCATGCCACTTGACGCCGTGCCGCAGCTTGAAGGTGAGCTCGGTGCCGTCGGCGCTCCACGACCAGCTCTCGGCGAGATCGGGCACGATCGATTTGAGGCTGTTCTGCGCGACGTGCTGGTCGAAGACGACGAGGTTGTTGAAGACGCCCATCACCGGCATCACGGTCGAGATCGTCGCCTCTTCGAGGATCGACATGCTCGCCGGGCTGTCGCGGTGATAGACCCGCAGCACGCCGCCCGATTTCTGCGCCAGGGCCGGCCCGGCCGGCATCGTCGCCGCCAGGATCAGGCCGAACAAGGCTGCCGCCCGCGTCAATGTGCGCATTCGTCCCTCCCACGCCGTGCGCGAATTGGCGGCGCGCCGCCGCGGCCTGTCAACCGCCGGCGGCGAGCGCGGACGGCGAATTCCGATGGCCGGGTCGCGGCCGGCATCCTTGACGTTGGGGCGAGCGGCGGGCGACAGTCGCGGCACGCCCGGCTCGCGATGGCCGGCTCTCGATTTGGAGGAATGTCGCCGTGAGCATCGGATCGCTGCCGCTGTCGAAATTCACCGTGCTCGACCTGACCCATGCGCGCGCCGGGCCGACCGCGGTGCGCCAGCTCGCGGACTGGGGCGCCAAGGTCATCAAGATCGAGCCGCCGGGCGCGTCGGCGACCGACATCACCGGCTCGAAGCGCGACGGGTTCGACTTCCAGAACCTGCACCGCAACAAGAAGAGCCTGGCGCTCAACCTGAAAAGCAAGGACGGGCTGGCGATCTTCATGAAGCTCGCGGCGAAGGCGGACGTGATCGTCGAGAACTTCCGCTCGACGGTGAAGCACCGGCTCGGCGTCGATTACGAGGCGGTGAAGCGGGTCAACCCGCGCATCGTCTACGGCAGCATCTCCGGCTTCGGCCAGAGCGGCCCCTATGCGAAGCGCCCCGGCGTCGACCAGATCGCGCAGGGCATGGGCGGATTGATGTCGATCACCGGGCTGCCGGGGCAGGGGCCGGTGCGGGTCGGCATCCCGATCGACGATCTGTGCGCCGGGCTGCTCCTCGCCCAGGCGATCCTGATGGCGCTGATCGAGCGCGAAAGCTCGGGCGAGGGGCAGTGGGTCCATACCTCGCTGCTCGAGGCGCAGATCTTCATGCTCGACTTCCAGGCCTCGCGCTGGCTGCAGGCCGGCGAGGTCGCCAAGCAGGCCGGCAACGACCACCCGACCGGGATCCCGACCGGCCTCTTCCCGACCGCCGACGGGCAGATCAACATCGCCGCCTCCGGCGACAACCTCTACAAGCGGTTTTGCGAGGCGGCCGGCGCCGAGCATCTGCTTGCCGACCCGGACTACGCGACCGGGCCGGCGCGCTCGAAGAACCGCAAGCGGCTCAACGAGATCATCGGCGAGATCACGCGGACGCGGCCGAGCGCCTATTGGATCGAGCTGTTGAACGAGGTCGGCGTGCCGTGCGGCCCGGTCTACACGATCGACCAGGTCTTCGCCGACCCCCAGGTCGAGCATCTCGAAATGGCGCGCCCGATGGACCACGCCCGGCTCGGCGAGCTCAAGGTCGTCGGCCAGGCGATCAACATGACGAAGACACCCGAAGCGGCGCGGATGCGGCTGCCGACGCCCGATCTCGGCGAGCACAGCGAGGACATCCTGCGCGAGCTCGGCTACCACCAGGGCGACATCGCCGATCTGCGCGCCGCCGGGGTGATCTAGGATTTACCCGACACCGTCCCGTCTCGCCGAAATGGTCGGGCTTGTCCCGGCGGTCCAGGTGCAGGCCCCGGAACAGGTCCGGGCATGACGGTGAAAGGAACGCGGCCAGCCTTTAGGAGAAACAGCAAATGCTCGACCAGCCCCTCGCGACCTCGAAGATGATCGGCGAAAAGGACGGCGCGATCGGCCGGATCATCTTCAACAACCCGGCGCGCCACAACGCGGTGTCGCTCGACATGTGGCAGGCGCTCGGCCAGATCATGGACGATTTCGAGAGCGACGAGGCGATCCGCGTCATCGTGCTGCAGGGCGCCGGCGGCAAGGCCTTCGTCTCGGGCGCCGACATCTCCGAGTTCAAGGAGAAGCGCGACAGCGTCGCGGCCGCCGAAGCCTACGCCAAGACCTCCGAGAGCGCGCGGGTCAAGCTGCAGGAGACGCTGAAGCCGACGATCGCGATGATCCAGGGCTACTGCATCGGCGGCGGCGTCGCCACCGCGCTCGCCTGCGACATCCGCATCGCCGCCGAGGGGTCGAAGTTCGGCGTTCCCGCCGCGAAGCTCGGGCTCGGCTACGCCTATGAGGGGATCAGGAAGCTGATCGACCTGGTCGGCCCGGCCTACGCGCGGGAGATCTTCTATACCGCGCGCCAGTTCAGCGCCGAGGAAGCGCTGGCGATGGGGCTCGTCAACCGGGTGGTGCCGGCCGACGCGCTCGACAGCTACGTCAAGAGCTACTGCGACACGATCGCCGCCAACGCACCGCTGACCGTGCGCTCGGTCAAGCAGATCGTGCGCGAGGCGCTGAAGGATCCGAACGAGCGCGATATGGCGCTGTGCAAGCGGGTGGTCGACGCCTGCTTCGCCAGCGAGGACTACACCGAAGGCCGTACCGCCTTCATGGAGAAGCGCCGCCCGGTCTTCAAGGGCCGCTGAGGCGCGGCCGCCGCCGCCGGGCGGCGGGAGGGAGCCGAGGGAGGAGCGGATGGCGAAGCCGTTCGGCCGGATCCTGCTGGCGGTTCTGCTGATCGCCGCCGGCAGCGGCGCGGCACGCGCAGCGGCGACCGCCGGCTCGGTGGTCGGCATCAGCGGTGCGTGCTTTATCGAGAGCGAAGGGAAGCGGCTCCCGCTCAAGCTCGGCGCCGACATCCATGTCGCCGATACGCTCGACGTCCCGGCCGGCGGCAAGCTCAAGCTGCGCATGGCCGACGGCTCGATCCTCTCGGTCGCCGCCGGGACCCAGCTGACGGTCGCCGCCTACAATATCGACGCCGACGGCAAGCGGCACGACGCCACGCTGTCGCTCGGCCAGGGGCTGCTCCATGCGGTGGTGTCGCCGGGCTCGCCGCCGGCCCCGTTCGAGGTCGACACCGCGGTCGGCGCCGCCGGCGTGCGCTCGACCGACTGGTTCATCGAGGCGCAGCCGGGCGAAACCGTGGTCGGGGTGATGGCGGGCAGCGTCGCGCTGACCGGCAAGGCGACCGGCGTGACCGTGGTGATCCCGGCGCGCTCGGGCGCCCGGGTCTCGACCGGCCAGGACCCGACTCCGCCGATTCCGTGGAAACAGGCGCAGTTCAATGCGCTGCTGGCTCGCACCGAGCTGGCGCAGCCGCAGCCGCAGCGCCGTCCGCCGTCCCGGTCGGGCGCACCGGCCGAGGAATACGCGCCGCCTGCCGCGCCGAACCCGCCGGGCGGTGGCTATTACCCGCCGTCGACGCCCTATGGGCAGCCGCCAGCCTACAACCCGCCAGCCTACAACCCGCCAGCCTACAACCCGCCAGCCTACAACCCGCCGGCGCCGGGCTATTACAACCCCGGGCGCGGCTACGAACCAGGCGGCGGCTACAACCCGCGACCGGGCGGCAGCTACGGCCAGAGCCCCGGCGGCGGCTACACCGCGCCGTCGAGCCCCGGGCGATACTGATCGGTGA
>DATJOB010000069.1:0-6130 GCA_035507475.1 Allostellaceae bacterium
GGGGCCGGTCGGCAACATCATCCACCAGCTGATCGGCGGCCTCAAAGCGGCGATGGGCTATACCGGCAACCGCACGATCGCCGAGCTGCAGACAAACAGCCAGTTCGTGCGCATCACCGGTGCGGGCTTGCGCGAAAGCCACGTCCACGACATCGCGATCACCCGTGAGCCGCCAAATTACCGTCAGGATATGTGATATGGATGTGACCGAACGCTTCGCCGAGTTTTTGGCGAAGGAAGCGCCGTCAGATCCGGATAGCCTAGATAGGCTGATCTGCTCCTATTTATCGCCGTTCCGCGCTGGAAGCTGGGGAATTTCACAGGAACGACTTCGGCTCGCTGCAAAGTTTGTGGAAATCGCTGACAACATCGCATCAAAGACGCTGATCCTGGACAGGATCGAAAACGCACCTTTTAAGACCTCCTCGATCTCGGCGACGTGACCCCCGGAGCGCGCATCGCCGCCGCGATCGACATCCTCGAAGCGCTCGCCGCCGGGACGCGGCCGGCGGACGATGTTGCCGCCGATTATTTCCGCCGCCGCCGCTATATCGGGTCGAAGGACCGCGCCCAGGTCGCGCGCCATGTCTACGGCGTGCTGCGCCATCGCGCCGCGCTCGACTGGTGGGTCGGCCGCGCCGCCAAGGGCGAGCTCGGCCCGGCGCCGCGCCCGCGGATGATCGCCGCGCTGCTCCTCGCCGAGGGGGCGCGCGAGAACGACGTGGCGGCGAGCTTCGACGGCGGCCGGTTCCGCCCGGCGGCGCTGGCCCCGGCCGAGCGGCGGCTGCTCAGCGGCCTCGCCGGTCGCACGCTGCGCCACCCGGCGATGCCGCGCGCGGTTGCCAACGACCTTCCCGACTGGCTGCTGGCGCCGCTCGAAGCGGTTTACGGCGACCGGCTGGAGGCGGAGATGGCCGGGCTCAACGCGCCGGCGCCGGTCGATCTGCGCGTCAACCTGATCAGGACCGACCGCGAGGGGGCGATCGGCGCGCTCGCCGCCCAGGGCGTCGACGCGGCGCCGACGCCGTGGTCGCCGATCGGGCTGCGTCTCGCCGAGCGCGCGCCGCTCGCCGGCCTCGCCGCGTTCAAGGACGGGCTCGTCGAGGTGCAGGACGAAGGCTCGCAGCTGGCGGCGCTGCTGGTCGGCGCCGCCCCCGGCATGCGCGTCGCCGATTTCTGCGCTGGCGCCGGCGGCAAGACGCTGGCGCTCGCTGCGGCGATGCGCAACAAGGGCAAGCTCGTCGCCTGCGACACCGCCGCCTGGCGGCTCGAGCGCTCCGGGCAGCGGCTGCGCCGCGCCGGCGCCTGCAATGTCGAGCGCCGCGCGCTCGTCAACGAGCGCGATCCCTGGGTCAAGCGCCACCAGAAGAGCTTCGACCGGGTGCTGGTCGACGCGCCGTGTCTCGGGATCGGCTCGTGGCGCCGCAACCCCGACGCCAAGTGGCGCGCGAGCCCGCAGGACCTCGCAGAGCTGCGCGAGCGTCAGCACGACATCCTGGCGAGCGCGGCGCGGCTGGCGCGGCCCGGCGGGCGCGTTGTCTACGTCACCTGTTCGATGCTGATCGAAGAAAACGAGGCGCAGGCCGAGCGCTTCCTCCTCGAGCAGCCGGATTTCGCCGCCGTGCCCGCCGCCGCGGCCTGGCACGAAACCATCGGCACGCGCTGCCCCGGCGGCGAGCCGTATCTGCGCCTCACCCCGGCGCAGCATAATACCGACGGCTTCTTCGTCGCGGTCTTCGAGCGGAAAGCGAATGAAAAATAAAAACATCGACGCAAAGGTTGCAAAGTTTGCGCAAAGGATTCAGTCGGTGATGGTCTTGCCGGCACGAAGCGCGATTTACGATCGATGCGGCCCTGGTGATTTTGTTGACGTGCCGACGCGAGACGAGCGTCTTCGCGCACTTTGCGGATTCTTTGCGCCCTTCGCGCTAAATCGTTCTTATGTTTCATTTCAAGGCCGCAGGCGATGACCGATAAAATTCTCATCCTCGATTTCGGCAGCCAGGTCACCCAGCTGATCGCCCGCAGGGTGCGCGAGAACGGCGTCTACAGCGAAATCCATCCCTATACGATGAGCGAAGCGGCGATCCGCGAATTCGCGCCGCAGGGCATCGTCCTCTCGGGCGGCCCGGCCTCGGTGACCCAGGCGACGACGCCGCGCGCGCCCGACATCGTGTTCGCGCTCGGCGTGCCGGTGCTGGCGATCTGCTACGGCATGCAGACGATGTGCGCGCAGCTGGGCGGCCGCGTCACGCTTTCCGATGCCCAGGAATTCGGCCGCGCGGTGATCGACATCGTCGACGACAGCCCGCTCTTCGCCGGGCTGTGGCCGAAGGGCGCCGCGGCGCAGGTATGGATGAGCCACGGCGACCGCGTCGATGCGCTGCCGCCCGGCTTCCGCGTCACCGCGGCGACCGACAGCGCGCCCTACGCCGCGATCGCCGACGATCGGCGCCGCTTCTACGGCTGCCTGTTCCACCCCGAGGTGGTGCACACGCCGCAAGGCGGCGCGCTCTTGCGGAATTTCACGCACCGGCTGTGCGGCTGCGCCGGCGACTGGACGATGGCGGCGTTCCGCGAGCACGCGATCGCGCGCATCCGCGAGCGCGTCAAGGGCGGGCGCGTCGTCTGCGGGCTCTCGGGCGGGGTCGACAGCGCGGTCGCCGCGGCGCTGATCCACGAGGCGATCGGCGAGCGGCTCGCCTGCATCTTCGTCGACACCGGCCTGTTGCGTCTCGGCGAGGCCGAGGAGGTGGTGCGCCTGTTCCGCGGCCACTACAACATCCCGCTGGTCCACCGCGACGCCGGCGACCTTTTCCTCGGCAAGCTGGCCGGCGTGACCGACCCCGAGCAGAAGCGCAAGATAATCGGTTCGCTGTTCATCGATGTATTCGATGAGGAGGCGCACAGGCTCGGCGGCGTCGACTTTCTTGCGCAGGGGACGCTCTACCCGGACGTCATCGAATCGGTGAGCGCCACCGGCGGGCCCAGCGTCACCATCAAGTCGCACCACAATGTCGGCGGGCTGCCGGCGCGGATGAAGCTGGCGCTGGTCGAGCCGCTGCGCGAATTGTTCAAGGACGAGGTGCGCGAGCTCGGCCGCGAGCTCGGTCTGCCGGAGCATTTTGTCGAGCGCCACCCGTTTCCCGGGCCGGGGCTGGCGATCCGCATCCCCGGCGAGGTGACGCGCGAGCGCGTGCAGATCCTGCAGCGCGCCGACGCGATCTTCCTCGACGAGATCAGGAAAGCGGGGCTCTACAACGAGATTTGGCAGGCCTTCGCGGTGCTCTTGCCGGTGAAGACCGTCGGCGTGATGGGCGACGCGCGCTCCTACGACAATGTCTGCGCGCTGCGTGCGGTGACCTCGACCGACGGCATGACCGCGGACTACTACCCGTTGCCGCACGACGTGCTCGGCCGCACCGCGACCCGCATCATCAACGAGGTGCGCGGCATCAACCGCGTCGTCTACGACGTGACCTCGAAGCCGCCCGGCACCATCGAGTGGGAATGAGGGGCGGCTGCTCACGATAAGAGCGCGAATTTTTAACGGATCGGCGAGACGGTTTTTGGCTGAGTACAGAAAGAATTTCGTATCCAGATCAATGGATTACTACCCATCAGAACGATCGAGTGGGAGTGCGGCAAAAATGACCGTCACGATCTACGGCATCAAAGCCTGCGACACGATGCAGAAGGCGTTCAAATGGCTGGACGCGGGCGGCGTCGCCTATGACTTCCACGATTACAAGAAGGCCGGGGTGACGGCGGCGGCGCTCGCGCGCTGGTGCGGCGCCGCGGGCTGGCAGACGGTGCTCAATCGCGCCGGCACGACGTTTCGCAAGCTTCCGGACGCGGCCAAAGAGGGGCTGACGCAGGACAAGGCGATTGCCCTGATGGTCGAGCAGCCCGCGATGATCAAGCGGCCCGTACTCGAAGCGGACGGCAAGCTCGAGATCGGCTTCAAGCCCGAGCGTTATGCCGCGCTGTTCGGCGCCCGCTGAGATGTCCGGCCGGTGCCCGGATCACGTGTACCCGGATCACGTCCGGGCATGACGATAAGATGGGCTGGCCGAGGCTAACCCCGCCGAGGCTAACCCCGGTCGTCGGGCACCATCACATAACCGCGCGGCGCCGGCTGCACCCGCAGCTGCACCTGGACGCGGCCGACCCCCGGCACGCCGCTCGCGAGCGCCTGCGCCAGCGACACCGCGATGAGGCTGTTGATCGTGCCGCTCAGCGTCACCTCCGCATCGTCGACCGACACCATGATGCCGGACGCGTCGATATACGGATTGTCGTTGAGCCGCTCGTAGACCTCGTCGCAGATCTCGCGCGGCGTGCGCTGGACGAGCGGCCGGCGCGGCCGCTCGACATGGCGCTGCGCACGCGGCCGTGGATTCGCCGGCGCCACCGGGGCGGCGTCGGCCGGAGCTTCGCCGCCACCCGGTTCGAGTGGCGGCAGCTGCGCGTCGCGCACCTGGCGCGGCAGGCCGAGGCCGGTGAAATGGCGCGGCTGCGCCGCCGGCGACCCGGACTCCTCGCCATGGCCGTAGGCATCGGGGTAGCGATCCTCGTATTCGCTCGCCGGGCGCGCGCGGCCCGGCGCAGCGATCGGATCGGGGGCCTGCTCCTGCCGGCTCTTGCGAGACGGCAGCGGCCATTTCCAGGAGAGCGCCACGCCTGCCCCCGTCCCGTCAGTTCCAGCGGCCGTCGAGCCAGATCCACGCGGTCGGCGTCTGCTCCCAGTGACCCGGGATCCATCGCGCGTTCGCGTGCGGCGCCTCGACGAACTGGCCGTCGGTCAGCACGTAGTTGTTGGTGTTGGGGTCCCAGCGATAATGGGCCGGGATCCAGGTGGTGCGCGGCGTGAAGGCCGGGCCGTACGGGACCGCGACCGGCACCGGCACCGGCATCGGCGCGGCATAGGCCGCCGTGCCGTTATCGTCGGCATAGTCGTTCGGGCCGGGCTGCGGCTGACCGACGATGGTCGCGTTGGCGTTGCTCATGTTCGGCTGCGGCTGCGGCATCGGCTGCGGCCCCATCTGCGCCTGGACCGCGCCCGGCGCGCCGAGCGCAAGCGCCGCCACAGCGGCGGTGAGAGCGTATCTGATCATGCTGCCTCCTATGCACGCGCCCGCACGACTGGGGCGCAGCTAGCGGTTCAACAACCGAAGCGGCAGATCATTCCCGCGCAGGTCGCGCGATCGGCGGAGGCGCGGCGTGCGGCAGCGGCGAAATCAGGCGCGAAATCAGGCGCGAAATCAGCCGCGAAATCAGCCGCGCCGGGGCGGCTCGATCGGCATCGTGGCGATCGCGCTCCAGGCGATCGGCGCGCCGGCCTTCTCGGCGGCGGCCTCGGGCGGCAGGCTCGCGTCCCAGTGGACCGCAAGAAAGCGCCGCCCGCTCACCGCGGACGCCGCGTCGGAGACGAGCCAGTTGAGCGGCGGCGCCATCACCTCGGGCTGGATCATCTCGGCGCGTTCGTAGCCTGCCTCGTGCGGCACCATGCCGGTATTGGTGACGCCGCCCGGCACCAGGACGTTGACCGTGACGCCGGTGCCGGCAAGGTCCTTCGCGGCGATCGCCGAGAAGGCCTCGAGCGCCGCCTTCGACGGGCCGTAGGTCGGCGAGCCGTCGCGCAGCATCGTGCCGAGGCTCGTCGTGACGTTGACGATGCGGCCCCAGCGCTGGCGCATCATCTCGTGCACCAGGGCGCGCGTCAGCGCCATCGGGGCGTTGGTGTGGACCGCGACGAAGAGCTGCCACTGCTCCGGGGTCACCTCCCAGAACTTGATCGGCTGGCTGCGGTTGTCGCGGCGCAGCGTCGCCTGGCCGACCCCGGCATTGTTGACGAGGATGTCGATCGTGCCGAAGCGGCCGCGCGCCTGCTCGACGATCGCGGGGATCGCGTCGTCGCGCGCCAAGTCGGCGGCGATCGTCAGCAATGCGGCGCCCTGCTGCCGCTCCGCGGCGTCCTGCGCCAGCGCGGCGAGCCCCGCCGCGTCGCGGTCGACGGCCGCGACCTTCAGCCCGTCGCCGAGCAGCCCGGCGACGAGCGCGCGCCCGATGCCGCCCGCCGCGCCGGTGCCCATTGCGGTCCGCCGCTCGCCCATCGTCGCCTCCCGCG
>DATJOB010000070.1:0-4427 GCA_035507475.1 Allostellaceae bacterium
GCGACACGACCGGCACCGCCGAGGGCGCCGCCAGCGCCGCGAAATCGGTGCTCGCCGACGGCGCCAAGCTGATCCTCGGGCCGCTGATCGCCGACGAGGTGGTCGCGGTGAAGCCGATCGCCCAGGCCGCCAACGTCAATGTCATCGCCTTCGCGACCAAGACCGAGGTCGCCGGCGGCAACGTCTTCCTGATGGGCTTCCTGCCGCGCCAGGAGGTGGCGCGCGAGGTCTCGTTCGCGCACGGCCAGGGGCTCGGCAAATTCGCCGCGCTGGCGCCGAATTCGCCCTATGGCCACCTGATGGGCGACGCGCTGCGCGAGATCGCCGCCAGCGAGGGCGCGGGCGCGGCGCGGGTCGAATATTTCGATCCGCGGGGCACCGATCTCGGCGCGGCGATCAAACGGCTGACCCCGGCCATCGCGGCCGCGGCCGCGCCCGGCGCCCCCGGTGCCGGCATGCCGGCCGGGTCGTCGTTCGATGCGCTGCTGCTGCCCGAGGGCGGCGAGCAGCTGAAGCAGATCGCCGGGCAGCTCAAATCGGCCGGGATCGATTCGACGCGGACCCGGTTCCTCGGCAGCGGCCTGTGGGACGATCCGTCGATCACCGGCGACCCGGCACTGGCCGGCGGCTGGTTCGCCGCCTCGCCGCCGGACCAGCGGCGCTTCTTCGAGACCCATTACCAGAGCGCCTACGGCCACCCGGCGCCGCGTCTCGCCTCGCTCGCCTTCGATGCCGCGGCGCTCGCCGCGGTTCTCGCGAAGAGCGACGCGCCCGACCCGTTCTCGGCTGGCGCGATCTCCAACTCGAGCGGGTTCACCGGTGTCGACGGCCTCTTCCGCTTCGGCCCGAACGGGCTGGTGCAGCGCGGGCTCGCGGTGCTCGAGGTCGAGCCGGGCGGCGACAAGGTGGTCAGCCCGGCGCCGCAGAGCTTCCAGAACCTGGTGTTCTGACCGCGGCTATCCCAGCAAAACGCCGAGCACCGCGTTGAGCCGCTGCCGGCCGGCGGCGGTGGCGGCGAGGCGCTCCTTGTCGAGGATCACGAAGCCGCCGTCGATCAGCCGCGCCAGGGCGACGCCGAACAGCGCCTCGACATCGCATTCGGCGAGCGCCTCGAGCCGCGGCCGGGCGACGCCCTCGGCGAGGCGCAGCCCCATCATCACCATCTCCTCGACCGCGCTCTCGCGGCCGAGCGGCGCGATCTCCTCGAATCCCGGCTGCGCCAGCCAGGCTTCGGGCAGGCGCCGCTGGCGCGTCGCATGCTTGACGCCGGCGCGGGTGATCCGGCCATGCGCGCCCGGCCCGACGCCGAGATAATCCTGGTAGCGCCAATAGGCGAGGTTGTGGCGGCATTCGGCGCCCGGCCGCGCGTGGTTCGAGATCTCGTAGGCCGGCAGCCCGTGCGCCGCGAGCCGCGCCTGGGTCCATTCGAACAACGCCGCCGCCGTTTCCTCCTCGGGCAGGACCAGCTCGCCGAGCCGGGCGCGGGTATGAAACGCGGTGCCCGGCTCGATGGTCAGCTGGTAGAGCGAGAGGTGCTCGCCGGCGAGCGCCAGCGCCTCGTCGAGCTCGCGCCGCCAATCGGCGAGGCTCTGTCCGGGGCGCGCGTAGATCAGGTCGAACGAGCTGTGCGGAAAGAGGCGCTGCGACAAGTCGATCGCGGCGAGCGCCTCGCCCCGGTCGTGGGCGCGGCCGAGCGCGGCGAGCGCGGTCGGGTCGAGCGCCTGGACGCCGAGCGACAGGCGATTGACGCCGGCCCGGGCAAAGGCGGCGAAGCGCCCCGCCTCGGCGGAATTGGGGTTGGCCTCGAGGGTGATTTCAAGATCGGGCGCGGCCGGCCAATGGCGCCGCACGCGCTCGATCAGCGCCGCGGCGGTCTCGGGCGGCATCAGCGACGGCGTGCCGCCGCCGAAAAAGATCGAGCCGACAACGCGGTCGCCGGCGAGCTCGGCCTGGCGGTCGAGATCGGCGATCAGCGCCTGTGTCCAGGCGTCGTCGTCGATGCGCTCGCGCACATGGCTGTTGAAGTCGCAATACGGGCATTTCGACCGGCAGAACGGCCAGTGGATGTAGACCGCGAGCGGCGGGAGCGGCATCGCCTCAGCCGAAGCAGGCAGCGACCAGCTTGGCAAAGGCCCGGGCGCGATGGTCGATCGCGTATTTCACCGCGTGCGACAGCTCGCCGAAGGTCTCGGCGTAACCCTCGGGAATGAACATCGGGTCGTAGCCGAAGCCGTTGTCGCCGCGCGGCGGCCAGGTCAAGCGGCCGGCGACCGCGCCGCGGAACAGCGCCGTCTCGCGCCCCGGCGCGGCGAGCGCCAGGACGGAGACGAAATGCGCCTCGCGCGGCCGGTCGCCGAGCTCGCGCTGGACCCGCGCCATCGCCACCGCGAAATCCTTCGCCGGCCCGGCCCAGCGCGCCGAATAGATGCCGGGCCCACCGTCGAGCGCCGGCACGACGAGACCCGAATCGTCGGCGAGCGCGGCCAGGCCGGTGGCCGCGGTCGCGGCCTCGGCCTTGAGCGCCGCATTCGCCTCGAAGGTCGCGCCGGTCTCCTCCGGCTCGGCGAGGCCGAGCGCGGCGGCGCCCAGCGCCTCGACCCGGTGGGGCGCGAGCAGCGCGACCATCTCGGCGACCTTGCCGGGGTTGTGGCTGGCGATGACCAGCTTGTCGCGGCCGAGCCGGAAGGCCATCTCAGCCAAGCGCCGCGAGCTGCAGCCGGGTCAGCTCGGCGATGCCGGCGCGCGCCAGCCGCAGCATCGCCGTGAAGGCGGCCTCGTCGAACGGCGCGCCCTCGGCGGTGGCCTGGATCTCAATGATCTTGCCGCTCCCTGTCAGCACGAAATTGGCGTCGGTCTCGGCCGCCGAATCCTCGGCGTAGTCGAGATCGAGCACCGGTGTGCCGGCGTAGACGCCGCACGACACCGCGGCGACGCTGTCGGTGAGCGGCAGGCCGGGCAGCGCGCCCGCCGCGACCAGCCCGGACAGCGCGCGGTGCAGCGCGACATAGCTGCCGGTGATGCCGGCGGTGCGCGTCCCGCCATCGGCCTGGAGCACGTCGCAGTCGATGCGGATTTGCCGCTCGCCGAGCGCGCCGAGATCGGTCACCGCGCGCAGCGAGCGGCCGATCAGGCGCTGGATCTCCTGGGTGCGGCCGCTCTGCCGGCCGCGCGCCGCCTCGCGCTCGGTGCGGGTGTGGGTCGAGCGCGGCAGCATGCCGTATTCGGCGGTCACCCAGCCGCGCCCGGTATTGCGCAGGAACGGCGGCACCCGCTCCTCGACGGTGGCGGCGCACAGCACGTGGGTATCGCCGAACTTCGCCAGACAGGAGCCCTCGGCGTATTTCGCAAAGCCGGGTTCGAGCGTCACCCGCCGCATCGCCTCGCAAGCCCGTCCGGAAGGCCGCATTCGCTTCTCCCAATCAAGTGCGGTCGGGCATCCGCCCGACCTTCGGCCGCTTCTCCCAATCAAGTGCGGTCGGGCATCCGCCCGACCTTCGGCAGCGGCGCGCTCGTCGCCGCGTCGCGCCGCATGTCAGAACAGACTGCCCTGGCCGGGCAGCACCTTGGGCCGCGGCGAGCGGCGCGGCCGGGCCACGGCGCCCGCCACCACATCGACCTTGCCGTCGTGAAATTCAAGCTCCAGCCAGCCCGGCGTCACCTTGGCCGCGTCGGCGATCACCGCGTCGCCGCGGCGCACCACGACATAGCCCTCGCGCAGTCGCCGCTCATGGGTGTCGGAGAGGCTCTGCAGCCGGCCGCCCAGCCCCTCGACGGCGCGGCGCTGCTCGGCGATGGCGCGGGCTGCCGCGGTGGTGAGCCGCGGCGCGATCTCGTCGAGCCGGGTGCGGGCGCGCGCCAGGTCGGCGGCAAGCGCAGCCGGGCGCAGCCGGCTCGCGACGAGACGGTGGCGCGCCGCGTCGAGCCGGCCGAGCATCGCCAGCCGCAGCCGCTCGGCGCGGTCGTCGAGGCGTTGCGCGGCGGCGCCGAGCAGGTCGTGCGGGTCGGGCAGCCCGCGCGCCAGCCCGGCGAGGTGCAGCCGGTTCTCGCTGAGCAGCCGCGACAGCGCCTGGGCCAGCCGCGCATCCTTGCCGCCGAGCTCGGCGGCGAGGTCGAGCCGCACCGGCACCGCCATCTCGGCCGCCGCGGTCGGCGTCGGCGCGCGGCGGTCGCTCGCATGGTCTATGAGGGTCGTGTCGGTCTCGTGCCCGACCGCCGAGATCAGCGGGATCGCCGAGGCGGCTGCGGCGCGCACCACGACCTCCTCGTTGAACGCCATCAAATCCTCGAGGCTGCCGCCGCCGCGCGCGACGATCAGCACGTCGGGGCGCGGGATGCCGTCGCGCGGCAGCGTGCCGAAGCCGCGCAGCGCCTCGCAGATCGCGCGCGCCGCCCCCTCGCCCTGCACGGGCACAGGCCACAGCAGGATG
>DATJOB010000071.1:0-4975 GCA_035507475.1 Allostellaceae bacterium
GGGGCGGCGCCGCGCCAAGCAGCAGGACTGGGAGTTCCAGCGCCTGCACGGCATGGGCGAGGCGCTCTACGCAAGCGTCGTCGACCGCGGCGGAGGCTTCGCCCGGCCGTGCCGGGTCTACGCGCCGGTCGGCAGCCACGAGGACCTGCTCGCCTATCTCGTCCGCCGGCTGCTCGAAAACGGCGCCAACACGTCGTTCGTCAACCGCCTCGTCGACGAGCAGCAGCCGATCGCGGCAATCGTCGCCGACCCGGTCGCGGCGCTCGAACGGGTCGAGCCCAAGCCCCATCCGCGCATCCCGCTGCCGCGCGACCTCTACCGCCCGGTGCGGACGAACTCGGCCGGGATCGACCTCGCCGACCGAGGCGCGCTCGCCGCGCTGCGCGACGGGCTCGCCGCGGCGCTGGCCGAGCCGGCAGAGGCGGCACCGATCGTCGCGGGGGAAGCGGTGCGCGGGCCGGCCGCGACGGTGTTCGACCCAAGCGACCGGCGCCGCGCGATCGGCGCCGTGGTCGCGGCCGACGGGGCGGCGGTCGAGGCGGCGCTCGCCGCGGCGACCCGGGCCGCGCCGCAATGGGAGCGCATGCCGGCGAGCGAACGCGCGGCGATCCTCGAGCGCGCCGCCGATCGCTTCGAAGCCGACCGCGAGGCGCTGATGGCGCTGATCGTCCGCGAGGGCGGGCGGACCATCCCGGCGGCGCTCAGCGAGTTGCGCGAGGCGGCCGACTATCTGCGCTACTACGCTTCGCGCGCCCGCGCCGACTTCGCCGCGCCGCTGGCACTGCCCGGCCCGACCGGCGAGCGCAACGGGCTTGCGCTGCACGGCCGCGGCGTCTTCGCCTGCATCGCGCCGTGGAACTTCCCGCTGGCGATCTTCACCGGCCAAGTTGCCGCCGCGCTCGCCGCCGGCAACGCGGTCGTCGCCAAGCCGGCCGAGCAGACGCCGCTCGTTGCTGCCGCCGCGGTGCGCCGACTGCTGGCAGCCGGGATCCCCGGCGAGGTGCTGCACCTCCTGCCGGGCGACGGCGCGGCGATCGGCGGCGCGCTCGTCCGCGACCCGCGCGTCGCCGGGATCGCCTTCACCGGCTCGACCGAGACCGCGCGGGCGATCAACCTGGCGCTCGCCCGGCGCGACGGGCCGATCGTGCCGCTGATCGCCGAGACCGGCGGGCAGAACGCGATGATCGTCGATTCGTCGGCGCTGCCCGAGCAGGTGGTCGCCGACGCGCTGATTTCCGCCTTCGACAGCGCCGGGCAGCGCTGCTCGGCGCTGCGTCTCCTCTACGTGCAGGACGACATCGCGCCGCGCCTGTTGCCGCTGCTGGCGGGGGCGATGGAAGAGCTGGCGATCGGCGACCCGGCGCTGATCGCGACCGATGTCGGACCGGTGATCGACGAGCCGGCGCGCGCCGCCCTGGCAAGCCACGCCGAGCGGATGGAGCGCGAGGGCCGCCTCCTCTACCGATGCGTTTTGCCGCCCGGCACCGAGCACGGCACGTTCTTCGCGCCGCGTGCCTTCGAGATCGACAGCGCCCGGCGCCTCACCGGCGAGGTGTTCGGGCCGATCCTCCACGTCGTCCGCTGGCCGGCCGACCGGCTCGACCGGGTGATCGACGAGATCGCCGCCACCGGCTTTGCCCTGACCCTCGGCATCCACAGCCGAATCGACGACACCAGCCGCCACATCCTCGGCCGTCTCGGCGTCGGCAACAGCTATGTCAACCGCAACATGATCGGCGCGGTGGTCGGGGTGCAGCCGTTCGGCGGCGAGCGGCTCTCCGGCACCGGCCCCAAGGCGGGCGGCCCCTATTACCTGCACCGCTTCGCGACCGAGCGCACGGTCTCGGTCGACACCACCGCCGCGGGCGGCAACGCGACGCTGCTCTCGCTCGCCGACGACCGTTGACCGGGGCGCGCGCCGCGGCCTCAATAGTCCGGCCCCGTCTCGCGAGGTTTGCCGCCATGTCCGACGCGCCGATGCCGCTCGCCCGCTTCAAGGTGCTCGATCTGACCCGGGTGCGGGCCGGTCCGACCGCGGTCCGCCAGCTCGCCGATTGGGGCGCGCAGGTGATCAAGATCGAGGCGCCGCCCTCGCCCGGCGAGGGCCTCGGCGGCCCCCGGCTCGGCCCCGATTTCCAGAACCTGCACCGCAACAAGCGCAGTCTGACGCTCGACCTCAAATCGCCCGAGGGCCTCGCGATCTTCAAGCAGCTGGTGCGCGGCGCCGACGTCGTCGTCGAGAATTACCGGCCTGACGTCAAGGAGCGGCTCGGCATCGACTATCCGGCGCTCAAGGCGATCAACCCGCGTCTCGTCTATGCCAGCATCTCGGGCTTCGGCCAGAGCGGCCCCTATCGCGAGCGCCCCGGCTTCGACCAGATCGCGCAGGGCATGGGCGGATTGATGTCGATCACCGGGCTGCCGGGGCAGGGGCCGGTGCGCGTCGGCATCCCGGTCGCCGACCTCTCGGCCGGCATCTTCGCGGCGATGGGGATCCTCGTCGCGCTCTTGGAACGCGAGGTGTCGGGCGAGGGACAGTGGGTGGAAAGCTCGCTGCTCGCGGCGCAGATCGCGATGCTCGACTTCCAGGCGGCGCGCTGGACGATCGCCGGCGAGGTGCCCGAGCAGGCCGGCAACGACCATCCGACCAGCATCCCGACCGGCGTGTTCAAGACGCGCGACGGCCATATCAACATCGCCTCGGCCGGCGATGCCATCTTCGCCCGGTTCTGCCGCGCGATCGACCGGCCGGACCTCGCCGAGCATCCCGACTACAAGACCGGCCGCGCCCGCTCCGACAACCGCAAGGCCCTGAACGCGGCGATCGAAGCGATTACCGCGACGCGCCCCAGCGCCGAGTGGATCGAACGGCTCAACGAGGCCGGCGTCCCGGCCGGGCCGATCTACCGGATGGACGAGGTTTTCGCCGACCCGCAGGTGCGGCATCTCGGCATCGCCCAGACCGTGCGCCATCCCAAGCTCGGCGACATCGCGCTGATCGGCCAGGCGGTGACGCTCAGCCGCACGCCGAGCCGGCTCGAGACCGCCAGCCCCGATGCCGGCGAGCACACCGAGGCGATCCTCGGCGAGCTCGGCTACAGCGCCGGCGACATCGCCCGGCTCAGGGACAAGGGCGTGGTATGAGCCGCCTCAGCCGCCCCCGCCCGAGCCAACCCTGCCCGCGCGGGCGCGCGGGTCGTAGCGCGCGAGCAGCGCGTCGCCCAAGAGGTTGCAGGCGATCACCGTGAGAAAGATCAGCATCCCCGGGTAGAGCGCGAGCAGCGGCGCCGCGGTGATCAGCTCCTCGGCGTTCGACAGCATGCTGCCCCAACTGGCGAGCGGCGGCTGCACGCCGAGCCCGAGAAAGCTCAGCACCGATTCGAGGAGGATGATGTCGCCGACCGACAGGGTCGTCGCCACCACCAGCGGCGCCATCACATTGGGCAGGATGTGGCGAACCAGGATGTGCGGCACCCCGGCGCCGAGGCTCTGCGCCGCGCGCACGAAGTCGCGCCGGCGGGTCACCAGCGCCGCGCCGCGCACCAGCCTCGCCGCGGTCGTCCAGCCGACCAGCGCGGCCAGCGCGACGATCCGCAGGAGGCTCGCCGCCGGCGACAGCGCGAGCCAGGCCGGCACCCCGAGCTTGCCGAGATCGAGCGCGGCGAGGACGATGAGGAGCGGCAACAGCGGCAGCGCGATGACGCCGTCGACGAGGCGCATCAGCAGCCGGTCGGTCCAGCCGCCGAGATAGCCGGCGGCGAGGCCGACGGCGGTGCCGAGCGCCGCCGCGGCGAGCGCCGCGACGATGCCGATGGTCAGCGAGATGCGCCCGCCCTCCATCAGCCGCAGCAGCATGTCGCGGCCCAATTCGTCGGTGCCGAGCGGATGCGCGAGCGACGGGTCGGCAAAGCGGTCGAGCAGGTCGACCGAGGCCGGGTCGGCGCCGATCAGCGGCGCGACGAGCGGCCCGGCGAGCGAGACCGCGGCGATCAGGCCGAGCAGCGCGAGCGGGCCCCTCACCGATACGACACCCGGGGGTCGAGCCAGGCATAGGCGAGGTCGGCGGCGAGATTGGCGAGCATCGTCACCGCGGTCGCCAGCAAGAGGGCGGCAAGCGCGAGGTTGTAGTCGTTGCCCATCACCGCATCGAAGATCAGCTTGCCCATGCCGGGATAGGCGAACATCGTCTCGGTGACGAGCGCGCCCGACACCAGCGACCCGAAAGACAGCGCGAGGATCGTCGCGATCGGCACCAGCGCGCTGCGCAGGGCATGGTGCCACAGCACCCGCGCCTCGCTCGCGCCCTTGGCCCGGGCGGTGCGGATATGGTCCTCGCCGAGCGCGTCGCGCAGCGCGGCGCGGACATAGCGGGTATAGCCGCCGAGGCTGACGAGCGTCAGCGTCGTCACCGGCAGCACGAGATGGCGCAGCCAATCGACGATGCCGGCCTGCGCCGCATCGCCGACGCCGCCCGCCGGCAGCCAGCCGAGCCCTTGCGCGAAGACCAGGATCAGCAGCAGCGCGAGCCAGAACGCGGGGATCGAGACGGCGGCGAAAGCGGCCAGGTTGACCGCCGCGTCGAACCGCGTGCCGGGGCGGCGTGCGGCGGCCGTGCCGAGGCCGAGCGCGGCGGCGAAGGCGAGGACGAAGCTCGACCCGAGCAGCACCAGCGAATTGCCGAGCCGCGGCAGCAGCGTCGCGGCGACCGGCGCGGAGAACAGCCGCGAATAGCCGAGATCGCCATGCAGCGCCGCTCCCGCCCAGGCGAGATAGCGCCCGGCAAGCGGCCGGTCGACGCCGTAGAGCGCCTTGAGGCGGGCGACGTCGGCCGCCGTCAAATGCGGGTCGGCGCCGAGCATCAGGTCGATCGGGTCGCCCGGCATCAGCCCGATCAGCCCGTAAATCACCAACGACATCAGCGCCAGCATCGCAGCGATCTCGACGAGCCGGACGGCGGTGAAGCGGATCACATCGC
>DATJOB010000072.1:0-8295 GCA_035507475.1 Allostellaceae bacterium
CAGCGAATACGATTACGACCCGGTCTGGCAGAAATGCCGCGAGCTCGGCATCGCGCCAACCTTCCATACCGGCGGTCGCTCCTACGGCGAGCGCAACAGCCCGTCGAATTTCACCTTCAACCATATCGGCCATTTCGCGAATGCCGGGCACAACGTCGCCAAGGCGCTGTTCCTCGGCGGCGTGACGCGGCGCTTCCCGGATATGCGGTTCGCCTTCCTCGAAGGCGGGGTCGGCTGGGGCTGCCAGCTGTTCTGCGACCTCATCGAGCATTGGGAGCGGCGCGGCGCCAAGGGCCTCGCCAATATGGACCCGACAAAGCTCAACCGGCCGCTGCTGCGTGAGCTGGTCGACAAATACGGCTATGGCGAGATCGCGGCCGAGCTCGACAAGCGCGACGGCTGGCCGCTCGAAGAGGATTTCCTTACCGGCGGCATGCCGCCCGACGACTACATCCACTGCAACATCACCCAGAAGCAGGACTGGATCGACCTCTTCGCCACGCCGTACTATTTCGGCTGCGAGGCGGACGACCGGATGAACTCGGTGGCGTTCGGCAAGGCCATGCCGCTGGGCGCGCGGATCAACGCGATCTACTCGTCCGATATCGGTCATTTCGACGTCATGGATATGCGCGACCCGCTGCCCGAGGCGTGGGAGCTGGTCGAGGACGGGCATATCGGCGAGGACGACTTCAAGGACTTCGTGTTCGCCAACGCGGTGCGGCTGTGGGGCACGCAGAACCCCGATTTCTTCGCCGGCACCTCGGTCGCGCGGGAAGCCGCCGCGGTGCTGCAGGCGCAACGCGCACCGGCGCTGCAAGACGCCGCAAAATAACCCGAGGCGGGCGTCCCGCCGCTCTCGCGCCGTCGCCCGCGGGTCCGGATGGCCGGGTCGATGACCGGGCCTGCGGGTTTTGCCGTCCGAAAGCAATAAACGTCGCGTCCGACGGGTTCGGAAATGCGCTAATCTCGCGCCACGAGGGCGGGAGGAAGCGATGGCGAAAGGGCTGCTGATCGCGGCGATGAACTTCTCCGACGTCGCCGAGGACGAGTTCCACGACTGGTACGACACCGAGCATGTGCCGGAGCGCCTCGCCGTGCCGGGCTTTATCAACGCCGACCGCTGGATCGGCGTCGATCGGCCGAAACTCTCGGTTGCGACCTACGACCTCGACCAGGTCGGCGTGCTGCACAGCGCGCCCTACCTCGCGGTGGGCGGGGCCAACGGCACGCCGTGGACCAAGCGCGTCACCGGCCGCGTCGCGATGATCGTCCGCCTCGAAGGCAAGCAGCTCCTGCCCGGCGACGCGCTGGCGCCACGGGGCGCCGCCGAGCTGCTGGTGATCGCGATGAACGTCGCGCCCGAGCTCGAGGCCGAGTTCAACGCCTGGTACAACGAGGAACACCTGCCGGCGCTCGGCGCGGTGCCGGGCGTGCTCGCGGCGCGGCGCTACCGCGGCGCCGGCGCCGTCCAGCGCTACCTCGCGATGTACCATTTCGCGACCCCGGGGGTGCGCGACGGCGCCGCCTGGAAGGCCGCCGCCAACACGCCCTGGACCGAAAAGATGCGGCCGCATTTCCGCGACTTCCTGCGCCTCGAGTGCCGTCCCTACAAGCGCGCAGGGTGAGGCCGTGAGCGGGCGGGCCGACTCGGCGGCCGGCGGCGGCGAGCCGCTGCCGGCGGTGCTGCTGCACCGGCGCTGCGGCCCCGAGGAGCTGCCGTTCCGCCTGTCGAGCGAGCTCGCCGACGCACCGGCGACGATCGGTCAGGAGCGCGCCGCCGAGGCCGTCGCCTTCGCGCTGCGCATGCGGCACAAGGGCTACAACGTCTATGCGCTGGGCCCGGCGGGCACCGGGCGGCACAGCCTCGTCCAGGACCTGCTGAAGCGCCGTGCGGCGGGCGAATCGACACCGTCCGACTGGTGCTACGTCAACAATTTCGCCGACCCCCAGCAGCCCCGCCGGCTCGACCTGCCCGCCGGTCAGGCGGCGGGTCTCGCGGCGGCGATGAAGCATCTGGTCGACGAGCTGCGCGTCGCGCTACCCGCGGCCTTCGAGCGCGACGAATACCGCGCCCGGCGCGAGGTCCTCGACCAGCAGCTCAAGAGCAAGAGCGAGGAGGCGTTCGGCGGCCTCCAGCAGCGCGCCGCCGCCAAGGACGTCGCGCTGATCCGCACGCCGATGGGCCTCGCCCTCGCCCCGACCCGCGAGGGCAAGGTGATGAAGCCGGAGGATTTCGAGGCGCTACCCGAGGCCGACCGCGAGCGCCTGCAGCACGACCTCGAAGCGATGCAGGGCGAGCTTGAAACGGTGATGCGCCAGGTGCCGCTATGGGAGCGCGAGCACCGCGAGGCGCTGCGCGCGCTCAACCGCGACACGACCGGGTTCGCCGTGGCCAACCTGATCGGCGAGCTGCGCGCGGGCTACGGCGACCTGCCCGACGTGCTCGAGTATTTCGACGCCGTCGAGCGCGACATCAAGGAGAATGTCGAGGACTTCCTGCCGCAACCGTCGCAGCCGGCCGAGGCCGGGCCGTCGCCGCCCGGCATGCCGTCCAACGCGGCGGCGCAGGCGGCGATCGAGGACATGCGGTTCCGCCGCTACCAGGTCAATGTCATCGTCGACAACGGCGGGCGCCAGGGTGCGCCGGTGATCTACGAGGACAACCCGACCTTCCAGAACCTGATCGGCCGGGTCGAGCATCTGGCCCGTTTCGGGGCGCTGATCACCGATTTCAACCTGATCCAGGCGGGCGCGCTGCACCGTGCCAACGGCGGCTATCTGATCCTCGACGCCGAGCGGCTGATCCTCGCCGGGCTCAGCTGGCCCGCCCTCAAACGCGCGCTGCAGTCGGCCGAGATCCGCATCGAATCGGTCGAGCAGGCATTGAGCCTGGCGAGCACGGTCTCGCTAAAGCCGGAGCCCATCCCGCTCGACGTCAAGGTCGTGCTGGTCGGCGCGCCGCTGCTCTACTACCTGCTGTCGAGCAACGACGAGGATTTCCGCGAGCTGTTCAAGATCGCCGCCGATTTCGACGACCGCGTCACGCGCACCGCCGATGCGACGATGCTCTATGCCCGGGTGATCGCGACCCAGGTGCGGCTGCTGCACCTGCGTGCCTTCGAGCGCGACGCGGTCGCCCGGGTGATCGAGCAGGCGGCGCGCCTCGCCGGCGATTCCGAGCGGCTCTCGACCAGCATGCGCGCCATCATCGAGCTGCTGCAGGAGGCCGACCAGCTTGCCGCCGACACCGGCAAGGAGGTGGTCGGCGCCGGCGACGTGCAGGCCGCGATCGACGCGCAGATCCGCCGCGGCGACCGCGTCTACCGGCGCATGCAGGAGGAGATCGCCCGGCGCACGATCCGCATCGAGACCGACGGCGAGGCGGTCGGGCAGATCAACGGGCTGTCGGTGATCAGCCTCGGCGCGCTCGCCTTCGGCAACCCGACGCGGATCAGCGCACAGGTGCGGATGGGCCGCGGCGAGGTGGTCGACATCGAGCGCGAGGTCCAGCTCGGCGGTCCGCTGCATTCGAAGGGCGTGCTGATCCTCACCGGTTTCCTCGGCGGCCGGTTCGGCGCGCGGCGGCCGCTGTCGCTGCACGCCAGCCTCGTCTTCGAGCAGTCCTATGGCGGGGTCGACGGCGACAGCGCCTCGGCGGCGGAGCTGTTTGCGCTGATGTCGGCGCTCGCCGAGGTGCCGATCCGGCAATCCTTCGCGGTCACCGGCTCGGTCGATCAGCACGGCGTGATCCAGGCGATCGGCGGGGTCAACGAGAAGATCGAGGGGTTCTTCGACGTCTGCCGCGCCGCCGGCCTGACCGGCCGCCAGGGCGTCATCATCCCGCTGAGCAACGTCAAGCACCTGATGCTGCGCGACGATGTCGTCGCCGCAGCGGCCGAGGGCCGTTTCCGCATCGTCCCGATGGCGACGATTGACCAGGGGCTCGAGCTCTTGACCGGCATTGCGGCCGGCGAGCCGGATGCCGAGGGCCGCTATCCCACCGGCACGATCAACCAGCGGGCGGCCGCGCGGCTCGACGATTTCGCCGCGAAGGCCGCGGCGCTGATGCGCGCCGCCGGGGGGCCGGCATGAGCGCCGCGGTCGCGCGCGTCGTGGTCGCGCTCGACGCGGTCTCCGAGAACCGCGCTGCGATCGTCGCCGCGGCGCGGCTCGCGGCCCGCTGGAAGGCGCCGCTGCACGCCGTCTTCGTCGAGGACGAGGACCTGATCCGGCTGGCGCATTTGCCGTTCGCCCGGCAGGTGACGCTCGGCGTCGGCGTCGAGCGGCTCGGGCCGCAGCTGGCGCGCGGGCAGCTGCGCGCCTTCGCGGAGCGCGCGCGCCACGAACTCGCCGCCGCGGCGCGCCGGCACGGCGTCGTGTGGTCGTTCGAGATCGTGCACGGGACCGCCGCCGCCTCGGGGGCTGCGGCGGCGAGCGATCTCTTCGTCGTCGGCGCCACGACGCGGCCGATCGGCGCGCATTTCCGCGTCGAATGCCGCTGGTGGTCGGTGGCCGAACCGATGCCCGCGAGCTTGCTCCTGGCGCATCGCGAGTGGCCGCAGGCCACGGTCGCGGCGCTGCTGCACCGGCGCGACGCGGCGGGTGAGCGGCTGATCGCCGGCGCCGCCCAGCTCGCCGAGGCGAATGATGCGCGGCTCGTGGTTTTCTGCCCGCCCGAGCTGGCGAAGGCGCCGGGGTTCAGTTCATGGCTCGACCGCGCGCTCGCCGGTCACGCCGTCGCGGCCGAGCTCGATTTGATCCCCGACGAGCCGGCCGCGCTCTACCGGCGGATCGCCGAGCTCGCGCCCGGCCTCGTCGCGCTCGACGCTGCGTCGGCGACGCCGGCGCGGCTGCGCGAGTTCGCCGCCGCGATCGCCTGCGACATCCTCGTCGTGCGCTGAGCCGGCCCGCGGGCCTTGGTTTCCGGCGCGACCCCGGGGTTAACAACGCCGGCTTGACACCCTGGCTCAACCTTGCGGCGGCAGCGTGCGCCACGGCGCGGTGCATTGCTGCACGTAGGGATAATAGCCGGTCGGGTTGGGGCAGTAGTACCACGGCTCGGCGGCGGCATAGCCCGGCGAGTCGTAGAGCGGCTCGCCGCCGACATACCAGGTGTCGTCCGGCCAGAACCCGAGACCGACATCCCAGCCGCCCCACCCGCCGTGCCACCCGCCGCCGTGCCACCCGCCGCCGTGCCAGCCGCCCGTTCCGGCAGCAAGGCTGCCGCCGTGCCACCCCCCGCCGTGCCGGCCGCCCGTTCCGGCAGCAAGGCTGCCGCCATGCCACCCGCCTGCGCCATGCCAGCCGCCGCCATGCCACCCACCGGCGACATGGCCGGCGGTGCTGCCGCCGCCATGCGGAAACGCCAGGGCCGGCGCCGCGCCGAAAGCGAGCGCGCCGGCGAGCGCGGCGGCGCCGAGCAGCCTCGCGCGGGATGCCGCCGCTGATCGAACAAGGCCCGACATCGCCTGGCTCCTTTGGTCGCTGGTCTTGGTCTCAATCTGGGAACGAGGGCCGCCGGCGCGCGGTTCCTGTGCGGTCGTGCCGCAGCCCCCGACCGATTACGGGGGTTTAGCTTGTGAACCTGCGGTTGATGATGCCGGGGTTCCACCGGCGGCTGCCGCTCGAAATTTGACGCGGCCGCGGCGGCTCGACAGTGTTACCCGCAAGCACCGCCGAACGGGCGCGTGCGCGACGGGGGGACAGGCTCGCCGCAGATGAGCGACGGGGCGATCGCGATCGTCGGGGCATCCTGCCGGCTTCCCGGAGCGGCGAGCCTTGACGCCTTCTGGCGATTGCTCGTCGACGGGGTCGACGCGGTTTCGCAAATCGGGCCGGAACGCTGGGCGACACGGCTCTTCTATCACCCGCGCGAGGGCGAGCCGGGCAAGACCTACAGCTGGGCGGCGGGGCTGATCGACGGCATCGACCGCTTCGACCCCGGGTTTTTCGGGATTGCGCCGCGCGAGGCGGCGCAGATCGATCCGCAGCAGCGCCTGCTGCTCGAGCTCGCCTGGCAGGCGATCGAGGATGCCGGCCTTCTCGCCTCGCGCCTCGCCGGCAGCGCCACCGGCGTCTATGTCGGCGCCTCGGCGACCGATTACGGCGACCTGCGCCGCGGCGACCCGGCCGGCGGCGACCGTTATTTCGCGACCGGCACCGCGCTCAGCATCCTCGCCAACCGGGTGTCGCATGTCTTCGACCTGCGCGGCCCGAGCCTGGTGGTCGATACCGCCTGCTCGTCCTCGCTCGTCGCGCTGCACGAGGCCTGCGAGGCGCTGCGCGCCGGGCGCATCGCGACGGCGCTGGTCGGCGGCGTCAACCTCTTGCTGTCGCCCTATCCGTTCATCGCCTTTGCCCAGGCGGCGATGCTGTCGCGGCGCGGCCGCTGCCATGCCTTCGACGCGCGCGCCGACGGCTATGTCCGGGCCGAGGGCGGCGCCGTCGTCGTGTTGAAACGGCTGGCGGAAGCGCTCGCCGACGGCGACGCGGTGCGCGGGGTGATCCGCGCCAGCGCGATCAACGCCGCCGGCCGCACCGCCGGGTTGTCGCTGCCCAGCGAGGCGGTGCAGGCGGCGCTGTTGCGCGATCTCTACGGCGCCGCCGGCATCGCCGCCGCCGATCTCGCCTTTGTCGAGATGCACGGCACCGGCACGCCGGCGGGCGACCCGGTCGAGGCGGCCGCGATCGGCCGGGTGCTCGGCGCCGCGCGCGCGGCGGCGCTGCCGATCGGCTCGGTGAAGAGCAATATCGGGCATCTCGAACCGGCTTCGGGGATGGCGGGGCTGCTCAAGGCGATGCTTGCCCTGCAGCAGGGGGTGCTGCCCCGCTCGCTGCACAACGAGATGCCGAACCCGGATATCCCGTTCGCGCAGCTCAATCTCCGGCTGGTCGGCGCCGCCGAGACGCTGCCGGCCGCCGGGCCCCGCTATGCCGGGGTCAATTCGTTCGGCTTCGGTGGCAGCAACGCGCACGCGATCCTCGCCGCGCCGCCGGTCTTGGCGCCGCCGGACGCGGTGACCGAGCCCGCCCGGCCGCCCGCGCCGCTGCTGCTCTCCGCGCGCGGCGCCGAGGCCCTGCGCCGCCTGGCGCAGCAATGGCGCGCGACGCTCGCCGCGACGCCGCGCGAGCGGCAGGCGCCGCTGTTGCGGGCCGCGGCGCGCCGCCGCGACCACCACGCGCATCGCCTCGTCGTGCTCGGCGATCGGCTCGACGGGCCGCTCGCCGATTTCGCCGCCGGTCGGGCCAACCGCGCGGCGCTCGCCGGGGAAGCGCTGCCCGCCGGGCGTCTCGCCTTCGTCTATGCCGGCAACGGCGCGCAGAACGCCGCGATGGGCGCAGCGGCCTACCGGGGCAGCGCCGCCTTCCGCGCCGCACTCGCCGCCGCGGATGCGGCGCTCGCGCCGCATCTCGGCTGGTCGGTCGCGACGCGGATCGCCGAGGGCGTCGCGGCGGACGCGGTGCGCCGCGCCGATATCGCCCAGCCGCTGCTGTTCGCGATCCAGATCGCGATCACCGCGGTGCTGCGCGAGGCGGGGATCGCGCCGACCGGGTTTGTCGGGCACAGCGTCGGCGAGATCGCCGCCGCCTGGGCCGCCGGCGCGTTGAACCTCGCCGAGGCGGCGCGCATCGTCGCGGTGCGCAGCCGGCATCAGCAGCGGGTTCGCGGCGGTGGCATGGCGGCGCTGGCCCTGGGCGAGGCCGCGGCGCGCGCCCTCGTCGTCGAGCTGGCGCTCGAGCTCGACATCGCCGCGGTGAACAGCCGGGAGGCGGTGACGCTCGCCGGCCCGGCCGCCGCGATCGCCGCCCTCGGCCGGGCGGCGGCGGCGCGCGGCATCGCGTGGCGGCCGCTCGACCTCGATTTCGCGTTCCATTCGGCGGCGATGGAGCCGCTCCGCGACGGGCTGCTCGCCGACCTCGCCGACGCGGCGTCGCTGCCGCCGGCGGGCGACCTCGCCTCGACCGTCACCGGCGCAATGCTGCGCGGCGGCGGGCTCGATGCCCGCCACTGGTGGCGCAACATCCGCGCGCCGGTGCGTTTTGCCGACGCCGTCGCCGCGCTGGCCGAGGACGGCTATCGGCTGTTTGTCGAGATCGGGCCGCACCCGGTGCTGCAGCGCTACCTGCGCGACGCGCTGCGCGTCGCGAATGTCGAGGGGCGGGTGCTCGGCAGCCTGCAGCGCGGCGCCGAGGCCGGCGATCCGTTCCCGGCGCTCGCCGCGGCGCTGCACGTCGCCGGGCAAGACATGAGCGGCGCGGCGGTCTTTGACGGCGTCGCCGACCCGCACCCGC
>DATJOB010000073.1:0-2002 GCA_035507475.1 Allostellaceae bacterium
ACTGGGTCGAGGCCGTCTTCCTCGGCTGCTCGATCGAGCGCTACGAGGAGATCAAGTCCTACGACGACCTGATGGCGTGGATGGACGAGAAGCCGGAGCACGCGAACTCCGATTTCGGGCTCTACTGGCGCATGGGCCTCGACATCGGTCTCGATAGATTCGGGCGCGGTTGCAACAAGTTCCTGTCCTGGGGCTATCTGCCGCACGAGGACAAGTTCACCAAGCCGACGATCGACGGCCGTGCGGCCGCCGTCATCCGCAAGGGCGGGATTTACGACGCCGCGCGCAACCTGCATCTGCCGGCCGACCAGGCGGCGACGCGCGAAGACACGACGCATGCCTGGTACGAGGAAAGCGACGCGGTCGTGCATCCGTTCGACCGGCTGACGACGCCGAGTGCCAGGAACGAGCCGGATTTTGCCGGCAAATACTCCTGGTCGACGGCGGTCAAGCACGCCGAGCACGGACGGCTCGAGAGCGGCCCGCTGGCGCGGCAATTGGTCATGGGCGGCGACCACGGCGAGCCCTGGCAGGCGCGCGACCCGCTGGTTCTCGACATGCACAAAGCCATGGGCGGGCCGAGCGCCTTGCTGCGGCATTTCGCGCGCATGCACGAGGTCGTCGGCCTCTATCGCGAGGCCGAGCGCGCGCTGCGCGAATTGCGCCTGAACGAGCTGTGGTACATCAAGCCCAAGGAGCGCGACGGCCGCGGCTGGGGCGCCACCGAGGCGGCGCGCGGCGCGCTCTGCCACTGGATCGACGTCGAAGGCGGCAAGATCAAGAACTACCAGATCGTCTCGCCGACCACCTGGAATGTCGGGCCGCGCGCCGAGGGCGGCGAGCTCGGGCCGATCGAGGAGGCGCTGATCGGCACCCCCATCGCCGACCCGGCCGATCCGGTCGAGGTCGGCCACGTCGCCCGCTCCTACGATTCGTGCCTCGTCTGCACCGTGCACGCGCACGACGCGCGGACCGGCGCCGAGCTTGCCCGCTTCCGGACGGCCTGACATGAGCGACACCGAGAACCAGGCTCTCCTGAGGACGATGGCCGACCTGATGGCGTCCGGCCTCGAGACCAAGGTCGAGCCGTTTCCGGAGACCGAGCGGGAGTTCGGCGAGATCCTCGACGAGCTGCGCGCCGCCGACCCCAAGGATCTCAAGGCCAAGCTGGTGATCGCCGGCTTCCTCGACCATCCCTACGGACCCGACAGGCTGCGCTGCCAGGAGTGCATCTCCTATCTGGTCAACCGCAAATGGTGCGACCTTCCCGAGCTCGCGGTGCCGGCGGAGCCCGACTGGTACTGCAAGCTCTGGCGCATTTGAAAGGAGCCGCGACGACCGTCGCGGCCGAACGAGAGACCGGACGCATGATCGCCGTGATCGGCTGCGGCAACACGAACCGGCGGGACGATGGTGTGGGATCGGCGGTGATCCGCGGGCTCGCCGCGCGCGGCGCGGCCCGCGACGGCGAGGTGACGCTGCTCGACGCCGGGACCGACGGGCTCGCGGTCATGTTCGCGGCCCGCGGCTGCCGCAGGCTCATCCTCGTCGACGCCTGCCGGTCCGGCAGCGCGCCGGGTGCGATCTTCGAGATCCCGGGGGCCGAGCTCGAGGCGCCGAATCCGCCGTCGCTCTCCACGCACGATTTCCGCTGGGAGCACGCGCTGCACGCGGGCCGCCGCATCTTCGGCGATGCCTTTCCGAAGGACGTGACGGTGCTGTTGATCGAGGCGGCCGATATCGGGTTCGGCCTTGATCTCACGCCGGCGGTCGCCGCGGCGGCGGCCAAGGTCGCCGACCGGATCGCGGCGTTGGCCGCCACGCCCGCGGAGCCCGCCGCATGACGCCGGAGCGCCTGGCCATCCAGGTGGAGACCGCGCTGGCCGCGGCGGACGTCGACACGGCCGCGCCGGTCGAGCGCGCGCAGATGCTGATGGAGATCGCCATGGGCCTGCAGCAGCGGCCCAAGACGCCCGAGCATCTGTCGGCGGCGGTCGAGCTC
>DATJOB010000074.1:0-17007 GCA_035507475.1 Allostellaceae bacterium
GGTGGGGCCGGGGCCGCCCGCCGGGAACCCGAACAGCTCGGCGACCGGCGGCGTCCACTCCCATTCGTCGCTCGCCAGCTCCCACTTGAACCAGCCGATGCCGCTCGCCGCCTGGGCCAGGCGGAACCGTTCCTCGGTATCGCGCAGCCGGCGCTCGATCCGCTCGCGCTGAGTTTCGAAATCGCTCATCGCCGGCTTACCAGGCGCCGCTCTTCAGGATCGCCTTCGCCTCGCTCATCGCCTGCAGCTTGCCGAAGGCGATGTGGCGCGGCAGGTGGTTGAGTCCGCACGAGCTGGTGACGATGGTCTGTTCCGGGGCAAGCCAGCGATGCTCGCGGATGCGCTCGACGATGCGCGCCGCGCTCTCGACGTTGGGGGCCTGCACGTCGACCGCGCCGACGCCGAGCTGCTTGTCGCCGAGCAGTCCCTCGAAGCGATCCGCCATGTCGTGCTCGATCAGCAGCGCATCGCAGTCGATCCGCACCGCGAGGTCGGCCTTGTAGCGCCCGACGTCGAAATAGCGGTGGCCGATCTGCCCGTCGTAATCCGCGCCGACCGCGTAGTTGCCCTGGCAGATATGCACCGCGACATGGACATCCTCGGGCAAATCGGCGATCGCCAGGTTGATCGCCTCGACCGCGCCGGCGACCTGCTCCTCGCTCGCCGGCGTGAAATAGGGTTCGTCGATCTGGATGTGCTTGCAGCCGGCCGCGGCGAGCCGCGTGAAGTTCTGCCGCAGCAGCTTGGCGACGTCGAGCATCATGCGCTGCAGATCGCCGTAATGCTCGTCATAGGCGATCGCCGCCAGGAGGTGCGGGCCGGTCATCGTGATCTTGACCGGCCGCCGGGCGAACTGGGAGACGGTGAGGAACTCGTCGACGAGGCCGAGATCGGTGCCGTCGCCGATCGGCCCTTTGCAGGTCGCCGCGGGATGCGTCACGTTGGGATCGTGCGCGGTGATCGGCCGCGGCCGGGTGACGCCCTGGAACGCCGGGATCTTCTGCCAGAAATGGTTGAGCATCGCGTTCGGCGGCGAATGCCGATTATGCGTGCGCCGGTGCGTCTCGCCGCCGGTGACGACATCGATGCCGGCGACCTCCTGTTCGACGATCGCCGCCTGCATCGCGCGGTACTGCGCGTCGGCGACATCGGCGGATTGCAGCTGCCCAAGCGTCACCAGTCGGTCAAGCGCCTCGTACCAGCGCGGCACGCTATGCGCGCCGATCACGGTTGTCGTGTAGGGCGGGTAATGCGGCATGCCCAGCGCCTCCCCCAAGGGCTCGCCGGGCGGCCGCCAACTCCGCCGCTGCGAGCAATGCGCCGACGCAAGCCTACGCCGCCACACTCGGGGAACGTCCGGCGCGCCGGCCGGTTCCTCCCGAGGGGGCGGCGCATCGAGAAGGGCGGCGCGGCGCCCGATCAGTCGGATAGACGAGGCCGCGGCGCCCCGAGCAGTCGGATAGACGAGGCCGCGGCGCGCGGCCTAGCGCTGCGTCGTGTCGAAGCGATAGGGCTGCGCCGACAGCAACTGCTCCTTCGAGCGGTTGAGCGTCAGCCGGTCGTTGTCGGTCTTGAGGTCGTGCAGCGGCACCGCGATGTACTTGCCGCCGACCCCGAGGAAGGCGCCGACATCGACCACCACCGAGGTGGCCTGGCCGCTGCGGTCGAGCATGATGTCCTTGACGCTGCCGATGTTGCGGTTCTGCACGTCATAGACCGTGCTGCCGATGATCTGGCTGGCGCGCAGCTCGCCCGACTGCGCGGTCAGCGCGACGTTGGTGAACAGCGGCACGGGCTGGGCATGGGCGGCCTGGGCATAGAGGGCCGGCGCGGCGAGCGACAGGGCGACCGCAAGCGCGCTCAAGCTGGATTTCGGCAAGGTTTCCTCCTGGGCGAAAATGGCCCCCGGTCAACAAGCCCGGCCGCGGCTTGGTTCCGGGGGCGTCACGCCTCGTCTTCCGGCGCCTCGGCGCGCAGGATGGCGCCGTTCAGCTCGGCGCCGGCAAGCGTGATGTAGGCCGTCACATAGAGCCAGACGAGCATGATCGCGACCGCCCCAACCGAGCCGTAGGTGCGGTCGTAGGAGCCGAAATGCGAGGCGTAGAACGAGAAGGCGGCCGAGCCGGCAAGCCATAGGAGGCTCGCCGCGATCGTCCCGGCGCGCAGGAAGTCCCAGCCGGGGCGCTTGCGGTTCGGCGCCACGCGGTAGAGCGTCCCCAGCCACAGAACGGCGAGGAGCGCGAGGAGCGGCCAGCGCAGCTGCGGCAGCACCTCCCGGCCGAGCGGCGACAGCGGCAGCTCGCCGACGAGCGCCGGGACGCCGGCGATCAGCAGCAGCGCCAGCAGGCCGAACAGCGTGCCGCCGACGGTGAGCGCGATCGCCAGCCCGTAGAAGCGCAACAGGCTGCGGTCCTCCTTTCCCTCATAGGCGATGGTCAGCGCGTTCATGATGGCGCTGGTGCCGCTCGTCGCGCTCCACAGCGCGATCAGCACGCTAACGATGAGACCGAGCCCGAGCTTCTCGGACGGGGCGCTGACCAGCGCATGCAGCTGGCCCGAGAGCAGCTTGAGCGCCTCGGCCGGCAGCACACCGGCCAGCGCGTTGACGTTGCTCTCGATGCTCAGCGGATCGGCGACGAGGCCGTAGGTCAGGACCAGCGCCGACATGCCGGGAAAGATCGACAGCATGGCGTAATAGGCGATGCCCGCCGACATGATCGAGATGTTGTCTTCGGCAAGGCTGCTCCACACGCGCCGCAGCCGCGCCCACCAATTCGTCTGGCGCCGCGCGGCGCCAGCGGGCCCCGGGCGCAGGTCCGGGCGATAGGGCGCGTCGAGCATGTCACGGTAACGCCGCGGTTCCATCGCCGTTCCTGGCCGCCGGCGCGGTCCAATATGCGCGGTTGCGCTGCGTTGCGGAACGAATCGTTTGGGCCGGCGTTGCTTGACGTTGATCAAGCGGCCGCAAAAGCGCGTCGCACGTCACTTGCCAAGCCGAAGGAGTGGGTCAGATGTCGAAGTATCTGCGAATACTCGGTGCGGCCGCGGTCGTGGGCCTGCTGGCGAACTACCCCGCCCATGCCCAGATGGCCTTCCACTACAACGGCCCCGCCGAGACCCCCCAGCAGAACGTCATCCGCAGCGCGCATTACGACTGGCTGCTCGAGCACAGCCCCGGCTTCCGCGCCTATCGCGAGCGGAAGGAATGCGGGCCGATCAGGTTCGAGGAAAACCTGCGCCAGGACTGCTTCCAGTCGTTCAACCAGTTCGAGCCGGTCGCGGTTCGCTGACGCAAGCCCGGGGCGGGAGGACCGGGTTCGACCCGGCCTTCCGCTCGCCGGTGAAGGATGAGACCGGGTTCCGGAGCGGCGGCGGCTGACGCCACCGTTCCGGCCTCGCATGTCCTGGCCGCCGCGGGTCACACGTGCAGCCCGCGGCCGAGCGCCAGCAGCGCCGCCTCGCCGAGCGCCTCGCCGAGCGTCGGGTGGACGTGGACGGTGCCGGCAATGTCCTCCAGCATCGCGCCCATCGCCAGCGCGTGGGCGAATTCGCCGGCCAGCTCGGCGACGCCGCGGCCGACCGCCTGGATGCCGAGCACGCGCTGATCCGCCTCGCGGGCGACGACGCGCACGAAGCCGCCATCGTCGCCGGCCTCGAGGGTCAGCGCGCGGCCGCTGGCGGAAAACGGAAACTGGCCGACGACGACCGCCTCGCCGGCGGCCTTCGCCTCGTCGGGCGCCATCCCGGCGCTGACGATCTCCGGCTCGGTGAAGCACACCGCCGCAACCCCGGCGGGATCGAATTCGCGGCGCGCGCCGGCGATGATCTCGGCGACCATCGCGCCCTGCGCCGATGCCTTGTGCGCCAGCATCGGCTCCCCGACCAGGTCGCCGATCGCCCAGACGTTGCGCATCGCGGTGCGGCACTGCTCGTCGACCCTGACGAAGGCGCCGTCGCGATCCACCGCCATTTCTTCGAGGCCCCAGCCTTCGACGCGCGGGCGGCGGCCGACCGTCACGAGGATCTTGTCGGCAGCGATGGCGCGGGGCTCGCCCTGCCCGGTCGCGACCAGCAGGCGGCCTTCGGCGTCGCGCCCGGTGACCTTTGCGCCGAGCAGCAGCGTCACCTGGTGGCGCTCGAGCCAGCGCCGCACCGGGCGCGTCAGCGGCGCGTCGTAGCGCGGCAGGATGCGGTCGGCGAGCTCGACGACGGTGACCTCGGCACCCAGCTTGCGCAACGCGATGCCGAGTTCGAGGCCGATATAGCCGGCGCCGATCACCGCGACATGGCGCGGCAGCGCCGGCAGATCGAGCGCCTCGGTCGACGAGATCACGTCGCCGCCGAACGGCAGCACCGGCAGCGGCACCGCCTGCGACCCGGTCGCCAGGATCACGTGCTCGGCGGTGAGCGGCACCGCCCCTTCCGCCGTCTCGACGAGACAGCTCTTGGCGTCGCTGAACCGCGCCCAGCCGGCGATCACCGGCACCTTGGCGCGGCCGAGCAGCCCGGCGACGCCGCTGTTGAGTCGGTCGACGATCGCGTCCTTCCAGCGCACCGTCCGCGCCAGGTCGAGGCGCGGCGGGGCGACGGCGATGCCCAGCCGGTCGCTCTCCGCGATCGCGGCGAAGCGGTCGGCGGCGTGGATCAGCGCCTTCGACGGGATGCAGCCGCGGATGAGGCAGGTGCCGCCAAGCCGGTCGCCCTCGACCAGCACCGTGTCGAGCCCGAGCTGGGCGGCGCGCAGCGCTGCGACATAGCCGCCGACGCCGCCGCCGACGACCAGCACCTGAACGTGGCGCGGCTCGGTCATCGCTCTCCCCGGCATCGCCGTCCCCGGCATCTCAGTCGATGAACAGCGTCGCGGGCTGCTCGAGATAGGACTTGAGCGCGGCGACGAACGAGGCGGCTTCCCAGCCGTCGACGATGCGGTGGTCGAACGACGACGACAGGTTCATCATCTGGCGCAGCACGATCTGCCCGGCGCGCGCCACCGGGCGCTCGACGATGCGGTTGACGCCGACGATCGCCACCTCGGGGTGGTTGATCACCGGGGTTGCGGCGATGCCGCCGAGCCGGCCGAGGCTGGTGATCGTGATCGTCGAGCCGGCGAGCTCCTCGCGCGTCGCCTTGCCGGCGCGCGCGGCCTCGGACAGCCGGCGGATCTCGGCTGCCGCCTGCCACAAATCGAGCGCCTCGGCGTGGCGCACCACCGGGACGAGCAGCCCGCCCGGGGTCTGCGTCGCGATGCCGATATTGACCGCACGATGGCGATGCAGCATGCCGGTCTCGTCGTCGAACCGCGCGTTGACCTGCGGGTGGTCGAGCACGGCGTTGGCGATCGCCCGCATCAGGAAGGGCAGCAGGGTGAGCCGCGGCCGCTCGTCCCCGGCCGGGCCGGCGCGCGTCTCGTTGAGGTGCGCGCGCAACTCCTCGAGCGCGGTGACGTCGACCTCCTCGACATAGGCGAAATGCGGGATGCGCCGCGCCGCCTCCTGCATGTGCTCGGCGATGGCGCGGCGCAGGCCGACGATCGGCATGTCCTCGACCCCGTCGCGCCGGGCGAAGCGCGGCGCCGCCGCGGCCGGCGAGCCACCGCCGCCGGCGACGAACGCGTCGAGGTCCTGTTGCGTGATGCGGCCGGCGGGGCCGCTGCCGGGGACGAACTGCAGCGCGATGCCGAGATCCCAGGCGCGCTTGCGCACCGCCGGCGAAGCGAGCGGCTTGCCGGGCGGCCCGGGCGGGCGCTGTGCGGCCGGTTGCTGCGCCTCAGCCTCCCGCCGCGGCGCGACGGGTCCTCCCGGCTCGGCGCCATCGCGGGGCGCGGGGATAGCGGCGGCGCGCGCGCTCTCGCCGCTTGCGGGGCTTGCGGGGCGAGAGCCCGGCTGCGGGGCCGGAGCGGGCGCCGCGGCCGGAGCGTGCGCCGCGGCCGGCGGGTGAGGGGTCGCGGTGTTGCCCGGCTGACGGCCATTCGCCTCGCCGCCGCCGACCTCCAGCACCACAAGGTCGGAGCCGACAGCCAGCCGCTCGCCGACCCTGCCGTGGATCGCGACGACCCGCCCGGCCACCGGCGCCGGGATCTCGACCGTCGCCTTGTCGGTCATCACCTCGGCGAGCGGGTCTTCCTCCTGGATGACGTCGCCCGGCTTAACCCGCCAGGCGACGATCTCGGCCTCGGTGGTGCCCTCGCCGATATCGGGCAGCTTGACGACGCGCTGCGCCACGTTCAGCCCGCCAGCGCCCGGCGTATCCCCTCGGCGACCCGCTGCGGTCCGGGGAAATAGGCCCATTCGAGCGCGTGCGGGTAGGGCGTATCGAACCCGGTGACGCGGACGATCGGCGCCTCGAGATGGTAGAAGCAATGCTCCTGGAGCAGCGCGACCAGCTCGGCGCCATAGCCGCAGGTGCGCGTCGCCTCGTGCGCGACGACGCAGCGCCCGGTCTTGCGCACCGAGGCGGCGATCGTCTCGAGGTCGATCGGCAACAGCGTGCGCAAGTCGATCACCTCGGCGTCGGCGCCCGCCTCCTCGGCCGCGGCGAGCGCGACATGCACCATCGTGCCGTAGGCGATCACGGTGACCGCCGCGCCGGGGCGGACCACCGCCGCCTGCCCGAGCGGCACGCTGTAATAGCCCTCCGGCACCTCGCTCGCGCGGTGCTGCGACCACGGCACCGCCGGCCGGTCGGGGTGGCCGTCGAACGGCCCGTTATAGAGCCGCTTCGGCTCGAAGAACACCACCGGATCGTCGTCCTCGATCGCCGCGATCAGCAGGCCCTTGGCGTCGTAGGGGGTCGACGGCATCACCGTCTTCAGCCCGCAGACATGGGCAAAGATCGCCTCGACGCTCTGCGAATGGGTCTGGCCGCCGAAGATGCCGCCGCCGCACGGCGCGCGCACCGTGATCGGCGCCCAGAACTCGCCGGCCGAGCGGTAGCGCAGCCGCGCCGCCTCGGAAATCAGCTGGTCGGTCGCCGGGTAGATGTAGTCGGCGAACTGGATCTCGACCACCGGCCTGAGGCCGTAGGCACCCATGCCGACGGCGACGCCGAGCATCCCGCCCTCGGCGATCGGCGCATCGAAGACGCGGTGGTCGCCGTGCTTTTTCTGCAGCCCGTCGGTGACCCGGAAGACGCCGCCGTAGAACCCGACATCCTCACCGAAGATCAGCACGTTGGGGTCGCGCGCGAGCATCACGTCCATCGCCGAGTTGAGCGCCTGGACCATCGACATCACCGGCATCGGGCTAGACCCCCAGTTCCTGACGCTGGCGGCGCAGATGCTCGGGCATCTCCTTGTAGACGTCCTCGAACATCGTCTTGACGCTGAAATGCGGTCCCGAATCGAGCGTGCCGTAGCGCTGCGCCTCGCGGTCGGTCTCGCGCGCCTCGTGCGCCAGCTCGGCCTCGGCCTGCTTGTGCCGCTCGGGCGACCACTCGCCAAGCCGGATGAGGTGCCTGGCGAGGCGCTCGACGGGGTCGCCGAGCGGCCATTTCTCCGGGTCGTCCTGCGGCCGGTAGCGGGTCGGGTCGTCGCTCGTCGAATGCGAGGCGGCGCGGTAGGTGAAATGCTCGATGAGGGTCGCGCCGTGATTGGCGCGCGCCCGCTCGGCGGCCCATCTGGTCGCCGCGTAGACCGCGAGGAAGTCGTTGCCGTCGACCCGCAGGCAGGCGAGGCCGAAGCCGATCGCGCGCGCCGCGAAGGTCGCCTCGTCGCCGCCGGCGATCTCCTGGTGCGAGGAGATCGCCCACTGGTTGTTGACGACGTTGAGCACGACCGGCGCGCGGTAGACCGCGGCGAAGGTCAGCGCGTGGTGGAAATCGGGTTCCGCGGTCGCGCCCTCGCCGATCCAGCCGGCCGCAATCCGCGTGTCGCCCTTATAGGCCGAGGCCATCGCCCAGCCGACCGCTTGCGGCAGCTGCGTCCCGAGATTGCCCGACAGCGAGAAGAACGAGAACTCGCGCGAGGAATAGAGCACCGGCAGCTGGCGGCCCTTCAGCGGGTCGCGCGCGTTCGAATAGCACTGGCACATCATGTCGAGGAGCGGGTAGCCGCGCGCGATCAGAAGACCCTGCTGGCGGTAGGTCGCGAACAGCATGTCGTCGGGGCGCAGCGCCATCGCCTGGGCGACGCCGACGGCCTCCTCGCCGAGGCATTTCATATAGAACGAGGTCTTGCCGCTGCGCTGCGCCCGGTACATGCGGTCGTCATAGGCGCGGGTCAGCATCATCGCCTTGAGGCCGGCCCGCAGCGTCTCGGGGTCAAGATGCGGGTCCCACTCGCCGACCGCGTTGCCCTCGTCGTCGAGCACCCGGATCAAGGCCGTCGCCAGCCGGTGCGTCTTGACCGAGGGCGCATCGATCTCGGGGCGCGGCGCCTTGCCCGCCGGCGGCACCCGCAGATAGCTGAAATCGGCATGGCCGCCCGGCTGCGGCCGGTGCGGCGGGATGTGCAGATGGAGCGGCAAGGGAAGCTCTTGCGGGTCGTTCATCGGGGACCGCACTCAGCTTATGCGCGATCTTAAATGATTTCGGGTGCCGATGGTTCCGCGGCAAGCATGGGGCCCACCCTTGCGCGCAATTTCGCAATCTTCGAACGGCAAGGCCGCCGCCGTGTCGCCGAACCAGCCCGAGAAGCCCGGCGCGGCGACCGGTTGTTGCGCGGCCTTCACATGCCGCGGCGTAATCGGGCCATGCCGGACAGCCAGCGGTCGTGGTCGTCGGCCTTGCGGCGGACATAGGTCGCGACCTCGGGGTGCGGCAGGATCAGGAAATTTTCGGCGTCGAGCCCGGCGACCACCGCCGCGGCGACGCTCTCGGGTGTCAGCACGCCGTCCTTGTCGGGGACGCCGCGCGCGACGCCGTGCAGCATTGCCGTGTCGACGCCCTGCGGGCACAGCACCGAGACCCTGATGCCGCGGTCGCGCCCGGCGATCGCCAGCGTCTCGGCAAAGCCGAGCGCGGCGTGCTTGGTCGCGGCATAGGGGCCGCCGCCGATCTGCGACAGCAGCCCCGCGGCCGAGACCGTGTTGAGCAAATAGCCGCCGCCGCGCGCCGCCATGCGCGGCATCAGGTGCCGCGCGGCCCAGACATGCGCCATCACATTGACCGCCCAGCTCCGCGCCCAGGCGTCGTCGGGGGCGGAGGCCGGGTTGTCCCAATCCGGATCGCTCACCAGGATGCCGGCATTCGAGCAGAACAGGTCGATCGGCCCGTGGCGGCGCTCGGTCTCGTCGATCAGCCGGACGATGTCGTGCTCGCGGCCGACGTCGCAGGCGACGATTCCGGGCGCCGCGGCAAGGTCAGCCGCGACCACCGCCTTGGCGCCCTCCGCCGCGAAGCGGGCGCAGAGCGCGGCGCCGATGCCGCGCGCACCGCCGGTGACGACGACGACCTTGCCGGCCAATTTCATTTAAGGACCGCTCACTTGCGCCAGCCGCGCGCGTTGCGGCCGCCGACAAACCCGGCCTTGACGCGCTGCTTCAACAGCGCCGGCGGCCGGAAGCGCTCGCCATAGGCATCGTGCAGGATCTCCGAGACCTGCAGGCAGAGCCGCGACGAGGTCGCGTCCATCAGCTCGAACGGCCCCATCGGATGGCCGAGACCGAGCTTGCAGGCGGTGTCGATGTCCTCGGGCGTCGCCACCCCGTCCTCGACCAGCCGCACCGCCTCGTTGAGAAAGATGAGAAACATGCGGTTGACCGCGAAGCCGGCGACATCCTTGATCTTGATCGCGGTCTTGTCGCATTCGCGCATTAGCCGCAGCGCCGTGTCGAGCGTCGCCGCGGCGGTGTCGAAATGCGGGATCACCTCGACCAGCTTCATCCGCGAGGCGGGCGAGAAATAATGCGTGCCGATGAAATTGGGCCGGCGCGCCTCGCCGACATGCGAGGCGAGGGTCGAGATCGGGATCGTCGAGGTATTGCTGGCGAGGATCGCGTGCGCGGGAAGGAGCGCGTCGAGCCGCTTGTAGGTCGCGGCCTTGACCGCCTCGTCCTCGAACACCGCCTCGGTGACGAAATCGCATTGGGCGAACGGGTCGAGCGGCACGGTGGTGGCGATGCGCGACAGCGCCAGCGGCTTCTCGGCGTCCTTGTACCAGCCGCGCTGGACGCCGCGGTCGAGCGCCCGGCCGATCCGCTCGAGCGCGGCCGCGAGCTGCGCCTCGCCGGTATCCGAGAGCAGCACCTCGTGCCCGGCGAGCGCGAAGACCAGCGCGATCTCCGCCCCCATCAGCCCGGCGCCGACGACGCCCACCTTCTCCTTGGCCATGCCGCCGCTCTCCCTGCCGCCACGCCTAACCCGGCGCCGGGCGCCGCCAGCCGAGCCAATCGCAGACCGCTTGGCCCATCACCAGCTCCTTGTCGCGCCCCTTGAGCCAGGGTAGCTCGTCGGTGAACATCGTCACGCATTGCCGGTAGGAGCACGGCATCCGCGTCACGTCGGTGCCCCAGAAGCAGCGCGCCGGCCCGAACGCGTCGAAGATCCGTTCGAGATGGTGGTGGATGTTGCGATAAGGGTAGGGCGCGCTCGAATAGCTCGGCGCGCCCGACATCTTGACCGCGACATTGGGCAACCGGGCGAGCGCCAGCATGTCGTCGAGATCGGCAAAGGCGGGATCGTCGGTGCCGCCGGCGCCGCCGCCGTGACGTCCGAGATGGTCGATGTGCAGCTTGAGGCCGGGATGGCGCTCGGCGATCGTGCCGAATTCCTTGATATGGCCGCCGGCGAGCAGGCCGACGACATAGGCCTCGCGCTCGCATGCCTTCCAGAACCAGTCGAGCGAGCCGTCGTTCCAGTAGCGCTTCTGGTGCGGCTGGTTGAACGTGAAGCGGAAGCCGAGCATGCCGGGCCGCGCCCGCCAATTGCGGACGATCTCTTCCTTGTCGGGCGCTTCGAGATCGAAATGGCCGAGGATGCAGAACTTGTCGGGATGCGCCTTTACCGCCTCGACCGCCTGGACGTTGACCGCCTCGCCGAGCGTCGAGGGCGGGTGCAGCACCGCGGCGTCGACCCCGGCCTCCGCCATCTCGGCGAGCGCGTCGTCGACGTCATAGGTCGGCGCCTGCCGGTGGTGCGCCGACATCCGGGCGTTTTCCCAGATGTGGATCTGCGAATCGACGGTCAGCATCGGCGGCGCTCCCCGAGGCGTTGTCCTGGCGCGAATTAGAGCACGGTGCGGCGGCGCGGGCCACAAGCGGCTGCGGCGCGCACAGGAGCCGGCATGGACCCGGCGGCGAAAGAACGCGCGGCGCGGAAAGAGAAGGTGCTGCCCCAACCGCAGCGCAACAATATGAAGCAAAAACCGGAAAAGCGGCTACAAAATGTTACGGCGCGCCGTCCGCCCGCGCCGCCTCGGTGATCAGCCCGCGGAACCAGCTCTGCGCGGCGTCGCCCGCGGCTCGGCGGTGCCAGGCCATCCTGACGGTCAGCGCAAAATCGACCGGCAGCGGCAGCACCACCAGACCCGCCGGGCCGGCGATCAGCGCCGCGGTGCGGCTCGGCAGCGTCGCGATCAGGTTGCTTGCGGCAAGCGCAGCGGGGACCGCGAGATAGGTCGCGACGACCAGCGCGACGTGGCGGCGCTCGCCGTAATCGACGAGCACGCGGTCGAGCGCGCCGCTCGGCTCGCCGCGCGGGCTGACCAGCACATGGCGCTGCGCGGCGTAGGCCTCGACGGTGAGCGGCGCCTGCGCGATCGGGTGGCCGCCGCGCGCGACGACAACGAACGGGTCGCGGAACAGCACCGCGCTCTCGACCGCCGGCGGCAGCGTGCGCAGATGCGCCACCGCGGCATCGATGCGCCCCTGTTCGAGCTGCTCCGCCGCGTCGGCGCCGTGCAGCGCGACGAGCCGCAGCCTCGCCTGCGGCGCGGCGCGCCCGAAGGCGTCGGCCAGCCGCCCGACCAGCGCGACCTCGGCATATTCGCCCATGCCGGCGGTAAAGGTCGCGGCGCTGGCCGCCGGGTCGAATCGGGCGCCGAGGTTGAGCGCGGTCTCGATCCGCTCGATCGCCGCGGCGACGAGCGGCGCGATCTCGCGCGCCCGCGCGGTCGGCGCCATGCCGCTCTGGCCGCGCACGAAAAGATCGTCGGCGAACAGCTCGCGCAGCCGCGCCAGGGCATGGCTCATCGCCGGCTGCGACAGCCCGATCCGCGCCGCGGCGCGGGTCACCGCGCGCTCGCTGTCGAGCGCGGCAAACGCCTTCAGGAGATTGAGATCGACGGCCCGAATATCCATGGAGTCGATAATTATCATACCAAAAATCGATTTGATAGATGACATGCCTTGGGCAAATATGCTTGAGCGATGTCATCCGCGGGGCCTGAGTCGCGTGGAGGGCCGGATCGCGCCCGGCCATGACCGAAAGAACCGGAGATAGCTGTGATGGATACCGCGCCGCGCCTCAGCCATGTCGGGCTCTATGTCAGCGACGTGGCGAAGATGATCGATTTCTACACCAGCGTGCTCGGCTTCGTGGTCAGCGACGGCGCCGAGGACGGGCGCATCACCTTCCTCAGCCGCAATCCCAGCGACCACCACCAGGTGGTGCTGGTGCGCGGCCGCACCACCGATGGCGAAACGCCGATGGTGCAGCAGGTCTCGTTCAACGTCGGCACGCTCGACCAGGTGCAGAAGGCGTTCCGCAAGGTGCGCGCGGCGAACTGCGACGGCATCCGGCCGATCTGCCACGGCAATGCCTGGTCGGTCTATTTCCAGGACCCCGAAGGCAACCAGATCGAGATGTTCTGCGACACGCCCTGGTACGTGCCGCAGCCCCTGGGCTTCAAGATCGACCTCGACAAGCCGGCAGACGAGCTCTACCGCGAGACCGAGGCGTTCTGCCGCGATCGCGAGGGCTTCATGCCGATCGAGGAATGGCGCGCCGCGATCGCGAAGAGGATCGAGGCGAAATTGGCGGCGAATTGAGCGATGGCATCCTCGGACGGTCCTCGCCCCGAGGCGCCCCGCGTATAGGAGACCCAAGATGAGCGAATTGAAGGGCTATCACGCCCATGTCTATTACGACGCCGAGACCAAGGCGAAGGCCGCCAGGCTGCGCCAGACCATGCTCGACAGCTTCAACTGCGAGCCGGGTGCGTTCAGCGACGCGCCGATCGGGCCGCACCCGATCTCGCAGTTCAACATCACCTTCGAGGTGCCGGAGTTCCAGCACGTCGTGCCCTGGCTGATGCTCAACCGCGACGGGCTCGACGTGCTGATCCACCCGCTCACCGAAAGCAGCTACGACGACCACAGCAAGAACGCGATGTGGCTCGGCACGCCGGTGCCGATGAAGCTCGACATCCTGCGGCCGAAATACAGCGAGCATCTGCTGCCGAGCTCGCAACGCTCGGCCTAGCTGCGCCAGCGTTGTGCATCCTTCGCGACGCACCCTGCGGGCGCTCGTCAGGAAGACGGAGCAGATGGATGGCCTCGACCAACCCGTCATCCTGAGGGGGCACGGAGCGCCGTCCCGAAGGATGCGCGAAATTCCTTCCGGCCGGAAATTGCATTAGCATCCTCGCGGCTTCACGGGAGAACGGGTCATGCCGGCGCGCACCGGGCAGCAATACATAGAGGGGTTGCGCGGCCAGGAGCGCGAGATCTGGCTCGGCGGCGAGCGGGTCAGGGACGTGACGCGGCATCCCGGCCTCGCCGGCGGCGTCAGGGCGATCGCCGCGCTCTACGACCTGCAGCACGAGCCCAAGCTCAAGGAGGTGATGACCTGCCGCTCGCCGAGCAGCGGCGACCCGGTCGGCCGCTCGTTCAGCAACCCGGCGACGCGCGACGAATTGGAGACGCGCACCCGGATGATGCTGAACTGGGCGCGCACCACCTGCGGCATGATGGGCCGCTCGCCCGACTTCATGAACGTGACCTTCGCCGCCTGGGGCGCGGCGGCCGATTTCTTCGGCGAGAAGCGCCCCGAGTTCGGCGCGAACATGCGGCGCTATGTCGAGCATCTGCGCGAAAACGACGTGACGCTGACGCATGCGCTGATCAACCTGCAGCGCAGCCGCAACGTCTCGGGCATGTTCAACCTCGAACAGGGCACCGCGCTCGAGGTCAAGAAGGAGACCTCCGCCGGCATCGTCGTGCACGGCGCGCGCATCCTCGCGACGCTGGGCCCGCTGTCGGACGAGATCGCGGTCTATTCGCCGCGGCTCGCGCGCCATAGCGAGACGCATTCGCCGTTTGCGGTCAATTTCTCGATCCCGTGCGGCACCCCCGGCATCAAGTTCCTGTGCCGCGACAGCTTCGACCTCGGCCGCTCGGGCTTCGACGCGCCGCTCGCCTCGCGCTTCGAGGAGATGGACTGCATCGTCTTCTTCGACAACGTGCTGGTGCCGTGGGAGCGCGTCTTCCTGCTCTACGATGTCGAGCGGCTCAACCAGACGCCGCACGTGACCCATTCGACCGCCCATTCGGCGCATCAGGGAGCGACGAAGAACCTCGCGAAATGCGAGTTCGTGCTCGGGCTGGCGCTGCTGATGAGCGAGGCGCTCGGCAACGCCCACCTGCCGCATACCGAGGAGCGGATCGGCGAATTGATGCTCTACACCGAGCTGATGCGCTCGTGCATGCGCGCCGCCGAAGCCGATGCCGAAATCGACCGCTGGGGCGTGATGACGCCGGCGATCCTGCCCTCGGAATCGACCCGCAACCTGATGATGACCTGCTATCCGCGGATGATCGAGATCCTGCAGCTGCTGGGGTCGTCGAGCTTCCTGTTGACCCCGAGCGAGGCCGACATGAAGGGTCCGCTCAAGCCCGAGATCGAGCAGTATCTCGCGACCGACAAGACCGCGGCCGCCGACCGGGTCAAGCTGTTTCGGCTCGCCTGGGACGTCGCCGGGAGCGCCTTCGGCAGCCGCCAGGTGCTTTACGAGCGGTTCTTCGCGAGCGACCCGCTCACCCGGGCGCGGGCGATGGCCGCGGTCTATCCCAAGGGCCAGGTGATGGAGCGGGTGCTCGAATTTCTCGGGAAGGCAGACGAGGCGTAATACGATCGAGTGGGCTGGAAAATTCGAACGAGGAGACCGGACATGGCCAAGCGACCGATGTACCTGCAGCACGTCAACCTCTACGTACGCAACGCCGAGCGCTCGAAGCAGTGGTACGAGGACCTGCTCGGGCTGCACACTTACGAGTACCGGCCCGGCTGGGCGGCGTTCATGTCGGCCGACACCGAGCAGTCGCACGAGGTGGCGCTGATGCAGCTCGGCGACGACGCGGCGCTGCAGCAGAAGCGCCAGGTCGGGCTCAACCACCTCGCGTGGCGGCTCGAAAGCCTCGACGACCTGAAGGAGTTCTATCGGCTGCTCAAGGAAAAGGGGCAGCCGATCGAGCGCATCGCCGATCACGGCATCTCGCTCGGCATCTATCTGCGCGACCCCGACGGCAACGGCGTCGAGGTGTTCTACGAGCTGCCGCGCGCCGAGTGGCCGGCCGACTATCACGTGTTCTCGCCCGATGCGGTCGGCCGCGGGCGCTTCCCCGGCCCGTGGGACGCCGAGCTCGTCAACCAGATCCCGGTGCCGCAGCCGCAGGCCGCGGAGTAACCCTCACCCTCCCACGCCTCGCGGTGTGGGTCCCGCCCGCTCCCGCAAGCGGGCGAGGGGTTTGACGAGAACGCGGCCGCTTCCCCTCTGCCGGCTCACGGGAGAGGCTGGCCGAAGGCCGGGTGAGGGACATGCGCAGCTACAAGATCGCGGCGATCGGCGGCGACGGGATCGGTCCCGAGGTGGTCGAGGCCGGGCTCGCGGCGCTCGCCGTCTGCGCCGAGCGCGACGGCGGGTTCGCGCTCGATGTCGAGCGCTTCGACTGGGGCTCGGACTACTACAGGGCGCACGGCGTCATGATGCCGGCCGACGGCGCCGAGCAGCTGCGCGGCTTCGACGCGATCCTGTTCGGCGCGGTCGGCGCGCCGGGCATCCCCGACCACATCACGCTATGGGGCCTCAGGCTGTCGATCTGCCAGCCGCTCGACCAGTACGCCAATGTCCGCCCGACCCGCATCCTGCCGGGCATCGTCAGCCCGCTGCGGCATGTCGCCGGCCCCGAGCTCGACTGGGTGATCGTGCGCGAGAACTCGGAGGGCGAGTATGCCGGGGTCGGCGGCCGTGTTCATCGAGGGCTCGATATCGAGACGGCAACAGACGTCTCGATGATGACCCGCGCCGGCGTCGCCCGGATCATGCGCTTCGCCTTTGCGCTGGCGCGCTCGCGGCCGAGGAAGCTGTTGACCGTCGTCACCAAGTCGAACGCCCAGCGCCACGCGATGGTGATGTGGGACGAGATCGCCGCCGAGATTGCCGGCGAGTTCCCCGACGTGACCTGGGACAAGATGCTGGTCGACGCGATGACGATGCGCATGGTGATGCGGCCGGGGTCGATCGACACGATCGTCGCGACCAATCTGCACGCCGACATCCTCTCCGACCTGGCGGCCGCGCTCGCCGGCTCGATCGGCATCGCGCCGACCGCCAACCTCAACCCGGAGCGCACCGCGCCGTCGATGTTCGAGCCGATCCACGGCTCGGCCTTCGACATCGCCGGCAAGGGGATCGCCAACCCGGTCGGCACCTTCTGGACCGGCGTGATGCTGCTCGAGCATATCGGCGAGCGGGCGGCGGCGGCGCGGCTGATGCGCGCGATCGAGCGGGTGACCGCCGACCCGGCGCTGCACACCCCCGATCTCGGCGGCACGGCGACGACGGAGCAGGTCACGGCCGCGGTGTGTGCGGCGCTGCGCCAAGCGAACGACTGACGCCGCGCGCTGTGCTTCCCGCTCCGCGGCTTGCGCCGGGACGCGGCGGAGGGTGACGAGCGAGCAGCTTTGCTCCAAGCTGCGCGCCAGCGCTCCCCAACACGACCGAGGAACCGATGGCGTCGCCCTCACCCGTCTCGCCCCCGATATCACCGCCGATATCGCCGACTGGGCATTTCACGCCGCGCAACGAGTGGCTGGCGCGCCATGTCGAGGAGGCGATCGAGCCCGCGCTGCCGA
>DATJOB010000075.1:0-6567 GCA_035507475.1 Allostellaceae bacterium
AGGCTCGCTCCATTGGAGATCGGCTCCCGGACCGGGCCGTTTCGTTTTTGGTAGCAAATCGGAAGCAAACGGTCGAAAATTGGCCTCTCGATAGCGAGGCTGAACCATGGCCGATCTCGACCCGATCCCCTATTCCGACCAGCAAATCCGCCGCATCTTGGAGACGGTAAAGACCATCGCGATGGTCGGCGCGTCGACCAATTGGAACCGGCCCAGCTACTTTGTGATGAAGTACCTGCAGGGGAAGGGCTATCGGGTGATCCCGGTCAACCCGACCGCGGCCGGGCAGACCTTGCTCGGCGAAAAGGTCTACGCCTCGCTTAGGGATATCCCGGGGGACATCCCGGACAAGATCGACATGGTCGATATGTTCCGCGCGGCCGATGCGGCGCCGGGCGTGGTGGCCGACGCGATCGCGATCGGCGCCAAGGTGGTGTGGATGCAGCTCGGCATCCGCAACGACGCGGCGGCCGCGACCGGCGAGGCCGCTGGCCTCGAGATCATCATGAACCGCTGCCCGAAGATCGAGTTCGGCCGGCTCGGCGGCGAACTCTCGTGGAGCGGGGTCAATAGCGGGATCATCCGGAACCGCGCGCCGCAGGCGCCGCGTCCGCGCCAGTTCAAGGAGCGGGCCGGAAACAAAGCGGGCGGCTCGGCCAACCTGACCTACGGGTTCGAGACGCGCGCGATCCATGCCGGCGCGGCGCCCGACCCGACGACCGGCGCGCGCTCGACGCCGATCTACCAGACGACCGCCTATGTCTTCGACGATGTCGACCACGCCGCCTCGCTCTTCAACCTGCACAATTTCGGCTACATCTATTCGCGCCTCACCAACCCCACCGTGGCGGTGCTCGAAGAGCGCGTCGCGAGCCTCGAAGGCGGCCGCGCCGCGGTTGCCGCGGCCTCGGGCCACGCGGCGCAGTTCCTGGTGTTCTTCACGCTGCTGGGGCCGGGCGACGAGTTCGTCGCCTCGCGCAACCTCTATGGCGGGTCGCTGACCCAGTTCGGGCTGTCGTTCAAGAAGCTCGGCTGGACCTGCCATTTCGTCGACCCGCTCGACCCCGAGAACTTCCGCCGCGCGATCACCGCCAAGACCAAGGCGATCTTCCTCGAAAACCTCGCCAATCCGGGCGGCATCGTCGTCGACCTCCAGCGCGTCGCCGACATCGCGCACGCGGCGGGCATCCCGCTCATCGTCGACAACACGCTGGCGACCCCCTATCTCTGCCGGCCGTTCGAGTTCGGCGCCGACCTGATCGTCCATTCGACGACCAAGTTCCTCTCGGGCCACGGCAACGCGCTCGGCGGCGTCGTGGTCGAGAGCGGCAAGTTCGACTGGTCGCAGGGCGGCAAATTCCCCTCGCTGACCGAGCCGGAACCGGCCTATCACGGCCTCAAATTCTTCGAGAATTTCGGCGATTTCGCCTTCACCACCAAGGCGCGGGCGGTGGCGCTCAGGGATTTCGGCCCGGCGCTGTCGCCGATGAACGCATTCCTCACGATCACCGGGATCGAGACCCTGCACCTGCGCATGGACCGCCATGTCGCGAATGCGAAGAAGGTCGCGGAATTCCTCGCGGTGCACCCCAAGGTCGCGTGGGTCTCCTATGCCAGCCTCAAGGACAGCCCGCATCACGCGCTGGCGCGGAAATACCTGCCGAAAGGCGCCGGCGCGGTCTTCACCTTCGGGGTCAAGGGCGGGTTCGACGCCGGCGTCAAGCTGGTCGAGAACGTGCGGCTCTTCTCGCATCTCGCCAATATCGGCGACACCCGAAGCCTGATCCTGCACCCGGCCTCGACGACGCACCGCCAGCTCACCGACGAACAGCGGATCGCGGCCGGCGCCGGCGACGACGTCATCCGCCTGTCGATCGGGCTGGAGACCGCCGACGACCTGATCCGCGATCTCGACGACGCGCTGGCGGGGTGATCGATGCGCGCCGATGTCGAGCGGCGCGACGGCACCGGGCGGCCGCCGAAGGCCACGCGGCGGTGTGGCCCAGCTGACGACTAGCGCACGCTGACCAGTTCCACGTCGAAGGTCAGCGTCGCGTTGGGCGGGATGATGCCGTTGGCACCCCTGGCGCCGTAGGCGAGCTCGGGCGGAATCACCAGCGTGCGCTTGCCGCCGACCTTCATGCCGGTGATGCCCTCGTCCCAGCCCTTGATCACCTGGCCTTCGCCGAGCTTGAAGGTGATCGGCTTGCCGCGGTCGAGCGAGCTGTCGAATTTCGCGCCCCGCTGGCCGTTCTTGTAGAGCCAGCCGGTATATTGCACCGAGACGATCAGGCCCTTCTCGGCGACGGCGCCGTCGCCGGGCTTGGTGTCGGTGTATTGCAGCCCGTCGGCGAGCTGCACCGGCTTGCTTTCCTGCGCCGGCGCGTTCCCGGCAAGGCCGGTCAGGACGACGAGCGCCGCGGCGATGGCGGCAAAACGAAACGACATCGGAAACTCCTCACCTGCGATGCGGCCGAGGCGCGCGACTATGCAGGCATGGTTATGGCTGCCGCAAGCGCGGCCGTGCTAGCGTGACTGCGACACCCTTCCCCCAACGAAACTGGAGCAGACCCCCATGGCCCAATCGCAGCCGACCTCCGCGCGCGACGCGGTGCGCAACGTCGTGCCCGACCTCATCGGCTATACCGAGAAGTGGCTGTTCGGCGAGGTCTGGGAGCGCCCGCAGCTCTCGAAGCGCGACCGCAGCCTGATCGTCGTCGCAACGCTGATCGCACTCGGCCGCGAGAAGCAGCTCGTCGGCCACCTCGAACGCGCGCTCAACAACGGCCTGACCAAGACCGAATTGAGCGAGGTCATCACCCATCTCGCCTTCTATGCCGGATGGCCCGCGGCGATGACCGCGGCGCTCGTCGCCAAGGACGTGTTCGAGAAGCACTGAACGTCATCGTCATAGCCGGGCCCTGACCCGGCCGTCTATCGCCCGCGGCAACTCGAATGTGCAGGAGATCCCCGGGTCGAGCCCCGGGATGACGAGAAACAGGAGACCACCATGAAGATCGGTTTCATCGGGCTCGGCACCATGGGCGCGAGCATGGCGGCAAACCTGCAGAAAGCCGGCCACGCGCTGGTCGTCCACGACGTAAGGCGCGCCGCCGCCGAGCGGCACCTTGCCGCAGGTGCGGTCTGGGCCGACAGCCCGAAGGCGCTCGCCGAGCAGTGCGAGGTGATCTTCACCTCGCTGCCGGGGCCGCCCGAGGTCGAGACCGTGGCGCTGGGGCCGAACGGCCTGCTGGCCGGCATGAAACCCGACACCGCCTATTTCGACCTGTCGACCAACTCGCCGACGCTGGTGCGCCAGATCAACGCCAGGTTCGCCGAGAAGAACGTCTACATGCTCGACGCGCCGGTCAGCGGCGGCCCGCGCGGCGCCGCGTCGGGGCGGCTCGCACTGTGGATCGGCGGCGACGAGCAGATCTTCAACCGGCACAAGAAGGTGCTCGACGCGATCGGCGACGCCGCCCGCTATATCGGGCCGATCGGCGCGGGGTCGGTCGCCAAGCTGGTGCACAACTGCGCCGGCTACGCGATCCAGACCTGCCTCGCCGAGGTGTTCACGATGGGCGTCAAGGCCGGGGTCGAGCCGCTCGCGCTGTGGGAGGCGGTGCGCCAGGGCGCCGGCGGCAGGCGGCGCACCTTCGATGCGCTCGGCGACCACTTCCTCACCGACAGCTACGACCCGCCCGATTTCGCACTGCGCCTCGCGCACAAGGACGTGACGCTCGCCACCGAACTGGCGCGCGAGATGAAGGTGCCGATGCCGCTCGCCAATCTGGCGCTGATGGAGCTGACCTCGGCGCTCAACCGCGGCTGGGAGGGTCGCGACTCGCGCGTCGCGATGAACCTGCAGAAGGAGCGCGCGGCGGTCACCATCAAGGTCGAGCCGGCGGCGATCAAGGCGGCGCTCGAGCGCGACGGCAAATAGCCCCGCGCGAGCGCCGCCGGCCTACGGGAGCGGCGGGGGCGATCAGCCGCGAAGCCCCTATCGGGCACGAATATGCAAGCGCCTTGCGTATGGTTATTATCGCCGCGGCCGCTGCCGCGGTAAGCCCGCTCGCCGATTCCCTAGCCGCAAGCCAAGGTCCACCGTGAACGAACCCGCTCCGCTCTCGGTCATCGCGCTGTTCCTCAACGCCGACATCATCGTCAAGGCGGTGCTGCTGCTGTTGCTCGCCGGCTCGGTGTGGAGCTGGGCGGTGATCATCGACAAGATATTGCGGCTGCGCTCGGCACGCCGCTCGGCGCGCGCCTGGGCGGCGCGGGCCGAGGGCGCGCGCACTGCCGAAGAGCTGGTCGGCGACCATTTCGGCGCCGAGACCGAGCATCCGGCCGGCGCGGTGCTCGCCGCCGGCGTCGAGGAATGCGTCTCGTTCGCCCCCGAGGCGAGCGAAAGCGTCGCCGAACGCCGCGACCGCATCGACCGCGCGATGCGCCTCGCGCTCGGCGCCCAGCTGCGGCAGCTCGAGCTGCGCCTGCCGTTTCTCGCGACGCTCGGCGCGGCGGCGCCGTTTATCGGGCTGTTCGGGACGGTGTGGGGCATCATGCGCAGCTTCAATGCGATCGCCGCCGCCAACAACACCAGCCTCGCGGTCGTCGCGCCGGGCATCGCCGACGCGCTGTTCGCGACCGCCATGGGCCTCGCCGCGGCGATCCCGGCGGTCGTCGCCTACAACACGTTCACCGTCGAGATCGGCCGCTTCGCCGGCACGATGCAGGGCCTGATCGGCCGCAGCAGCGGGCTGCTGAGCCGCGCCGGCGCCGGAGGGGAATGAGCCGATGGCGCTGAACCTGCCGCCTTCCGGGGAGCCCGGCGAGGAGCGCTACGTGCCGATCGCCGAGATCAACGTGACGCCGATGGTCGACGTCATGCTGGTGCTGCTGGTGATCTTCATGGTCGCGGCACCGCTCCTGACCGTCGGCGTGCCGATCAACCTGCCGAAGACCAGCGCCGCCGCGGTTACCCAGCCGCAGGAGCCGATCATCGTCTCGCTGAACGAGGCCGGCGACACCTTCATCGGCGACCACCAGGTCGGCGCCGACGAGCTCAAGACGCAGCTCGCCGCGCTCGCCGCCGCCGACCCGGCGCGGATCGTCTATGTCCGCGGCGACCGCGCCATCGAATACGGCAAGCTGATGGACCTGCTCGGCGTCGTCAACGCGGCGGGGTTCGCCAAGGTGTCGCTGCTCGCCGAGGCGACGAAACCGCAATAGCCCCGCGCGCCGCATGTGGCTGTCGCGGCGGCCGAAATCGGCTACGCTTGGCCGATGGAAGACATCTACTGCTTCGCCGGCAATCCGCTCGACCGGATGAGCGAGCGCCGCCGCGACAAGGAATGGGTCGCGGCGCGGCTCGCCGATCCGGCCAGCCTCGCGCTTCCGCTCTATGAGCTGAGACCGGCGATCCCCGAGATGCTGCGCCCGGCGCTCGACTGGCGGCCGCTCGATGCGTGGCGCGCCGCGATCGACGGCGGCGCGGCCTGCGTCCTGCTCGGCGTCGGCGACGACGGCCGCGCCCGCTTCGCGGTCGATGCCGGGAGCGAGCCGGCGGGAGTCGAGGCCGAGCGCATCGACCTGCGCACCCTGGCGCCGCAACTCGCGGCGGGCGAGGCGGCGATCCTCGCCGAGGCGCGCTCATTGATCGACTGGCACGCGCGGCACCGCTTCTGCGCGCAATGCGGGCACCTGACATCGGTCGCCGCGGCCGGCTGGACGCGGCGCTGCCCGAACTGCCAGGCGCAGCATTACCCGCGCTCCGACCCGGTGGCGATCATGCTGGTGGTGCGCGGCGAGCGGGCGCTGCTCGGCCGCACCAGGCGGCGTCCCGGCCTGCGCTTCTCCTGCCTCGCCGGGTTCATGGAGCCGGGCGAGACGCCGGAAGAGGCGGTGCGCCGCGAGGTGCGCGAGGAGAGCGGCATCCGCGTCGGGCGGGTCAAGTACCTCGCCGCCCAGCCCTGGCCGTTTCCCTCGACGCTGATGATGGGCTTCCTCGCCGAGGCGATCAGCGAGGAGATCGCGATCGACCCCGAGGAACTCGCCGACGCGCGCTGGTTTGCCCGCGAGGAGGTCCGCGCGATGGTCGCCCGCGCCGCCGCCGGGGAGGAAGACGCCGAGCGCATCTCGATCCCGCAGCCCTTGGCGATCGCGCACCATCTGTGCCGCCGCTGGTCGCACGGGCTCGACGAGATTTAGGAGACGAGCATGCCGATCACGATCAAGCCCTTGCACAAGCTGTTCTGCGCCGAAATCGGCGGCGTCGACACCGGCGCGCCGATGGACGAGGCGACCTTCGCCGAAATCCGCGCCGCGCTCGACGCGCATTCGGTCCTGGTGTTCCGCGACCAGAGCCTCGACGACGAGCGCCAGATCGCCTTCAGCCGGCGCTTCGGCCCGCTCGAGATGTCGGGCCTCGCCAATCCCGGCAAGGGCACGCCGTTCGCCCGGCAGTCCAACCTCGACATCGAGACCGGTGCGGTGATCCCGGCCGAAGACCGCCGCATGATCTATCAGAGGGGCAACTACCTCTGGCATTCCGACAGCTCGTTCAAGCCG
>DATJOB010000076.1:0-4677 GCA_035507475.1 Allostellaceae bacterium
CCCGCCTCGCGCGCGCCTACAACACGGTCGTGCCGTCTTCCGGCAAGGTGCTGACCGGCGGTGTCGACGCCAACGCGCTACAGCGGCCAAAGCGCTTCTTTGGCGCGGCCCGCAACATCGAGGAAGGCGGGTCGCTGACGATCATCTCGACTGCGCTGATCGACACCGGTTCGCGGATGGACGAGGTGATCTTCGAAGAGTTCAAGGGCACCGGCAATTCGGAAATCGTGCTCGATCGCAAAGTCGCCGACAAGCGCACCTTCCCGGCGCTCGACATCACCAAGTCCGGCACCCGCAAGGAAGAGCTGCTGGTCGAGCGCGGCGTGCTGGCGAAGATGTGGGTGCTGCGCCGCGTGCTGATGCCGATGGGCACCGTCGATGGGCTCGAGTTCCTCATCAACAAGCTCAAGGAATCGAAGAACAACAGCGAGTTCTTCGACGCGATGAACACCTAGAACACGATCCGATAAGGCGCAGCGACGCTGTCAACGCGTCATGGCCGGGCCTGACCCGGTCGTCCATGTGGGATCCCCGGGTCACGCCGGGGATGACGACAAAGCAAGGCGCATCAACCCAAACGGGTCGCGCTCGAAATCCGGTTGCCGCCGCGGAAACGAGGCGATCTCGCGCCAGGCACCGCGCGAGATCGCTGCGTCGTTTCCTGCGCCCCGCGACGACGCGGCGGCTTAGACGGTAAGCACCGTCTGGCCGGTGGTTTTGCGGCTTTCGAGGTCGCGATGCGCCTGAGCCGCCTCGCGCAGCGGGTAGGTCTGGTTGACCCGGATCTTGACCGCACCGCTCTTGACCACCGAAAAGAGCTCGTGCGCCGCGGCGAGCAGGTCCTGGCGGGTCGCGGTGTAGTTGCCGAGCGTCGGTCGGGTCACGAAGAGCGAGCCCTTGGCCGCGAGAATGCCGAGATCGACCGGCGGGACCGGGCCCGAGGATTGCCCGAAGAGCGCCAGCAGCCCAAGCGGCGCGAGGCAGTCGAGCGACTTGAAGAAGGTGTCCTTGCCGACCGAATCGTAGACCACCGGCAGCTTCTTTCCCTGGGTGATGTCGGCCACCCGGGCGACGAAATCCTCGCTGCGGTAAAGGATCGTGTGGTCGCAGCCATGTTCGCGGGCGAGCTTGGCCTTCTCCTCGCTGCCCACCGTGCCGATCACGGTCGCGCCAAGATGCTTCGCCCACTGGCAGGCGATCTGTCCGACCCCGCCCGCGGCGGCGTGAAACAGGATCGTCTCGCCCGCCTTCACCGCATGGGTGCGGCGGATCAGGTACCAGGCGGTCATGCCCTTGAGCATCATCGCGGCGGCTTCATGGTCGGCGATGCCGTCGGGCACCGGGACCAGCCGATCGGCCGGAAACACGCGCTCCTCGGCATAGGCGCCGAGCGGCCCGCCGGCATAGGCGACGCGGTCGCCGGGCTTGAGGTCGCCGACGCCGGGCCCGACTTCGGTGACCACCCCGCATCCCTCGCCGCCGAGCCCGCTCGGCAACGGCACCTGGTAGAGGCCGCTGCGCTGGTAGGTGTCGATATAGTTCAGCCCGACCGCGCTGTGCTTGAGGCGAACCTGGCCGGGGCCGGGCTTGTCGACGCTGACCTGCTGCCAGATCAGCACGTCCGGGCCGCCGGTTCGCTCGAAACGGATCGCCTGCACCATTGCCTGTCTCCCCGAGATGTGGCTGCGCCGGTTTTAGCGCAGTCCACCTTCGAGGGCGAGCAGCGCCTCCTTGGTGCGCAGCCCGCCATCGCCGCTGTAGCCGCCCATCGAGCCTTTGCCCAGCACGCGGTGACAGGGAATGACGATCGGCAGCGGATTGCGGCCGCAGGCGCCGCCGACCGCGCGCGGCGCCGAACCGACGGCGCCGGCCAGCTCGCCGTAGCTGCGCGTCTCGCCGTAGGGAATCGCCTGCATCGCCGCCCAGACGCGCCGCTCGAACGGCGATCCCGCCGGCCGCAGCGGCAAGTCGAAGCGGGATAGCCGGCCGGCGAAGTAGGCCTCGAGCTGTGCGGCCGCCTCGTTCAGCAGCGCGCTTCCGTTGCCGCCGCCATTGCCGCCCCAGCGGATCGCGACGAGCGCGCCGTCGGCCTCTTCGAGGACCAGATCCCCCACCGGGCTGGATATCGATAACAACGGCATGATGGGCCTCCGTGCCCTGAACGTTCCGAGAACGTTAGCGGAGCGCCGTGAGCTTGTCGACCAGCTCCTGCGATGTTTCGATCGGCAGCGAACAGACCGGCCCCTCGCAGACATAGGCGGCGGCCTTGCCGTCGCGCGCGGTCTTGCCGGAGGCCGGATGGTCCGGCGGCAGCTCCTCCCCCGCCGCGACGAGCTGCACGATGCGGCGCGGCAGCGACACCGCGTAGACGGCCCGGCGCAGCGCCGCCAGCGCCGGATCGTCCCGGGCACCCACGAGCACGATCTGCACCGGCCGCTGCACGAGCTCGGTGTTGTTGATCAGCGTCGCCAGCGGGAAGAAGTTGCGCCCGAGCTCGCCGGCGAAGGCCTTGACGATCGCCTCGGCGCGGTTGCGACAAGCGTCCTCCCCCGTGAGCAGCGCGAGCCGCGTGAGCACGCCGACGAGCGTGCCGTTGCCGGCCGGCGTCGCGCTGTCCGCCGCGGTCTTCGCCCGCGCGATCAGCCCGGGGGTGTCGTCGGCGGCAAAGAAATAGCCGCCGCCTTCCGCATCCCAGTAGTGCCGGTCGAGCACCGCGAGCCAGCCGCGGACGCTGGCGAGATAGCGCGGCTCCTGCGTCGCCTCGTGCAGCGCGAGCGCGGCGCGGCAGAGATTGGCGTAATCGTCGACGCTCGCCGGATGGCGCGCCTGCCCCGCCCGCCAGCTGTGGAACAGCCGGCCGCCGGGCGCCGCCATCTCGCGCTCGACAAAGGCGAAGGCGCGCTCGGCGAGCGCGAGCCATGCCGGACGCTCGAAGACGGTCGCGGCGTGTGTCAGCGCGGCGATCATCAGCCCGTTCCAGTCCGCCAGCACCTTGTCGTCGAGCCCGGGGCGGATGCGCGGCGCGCGAGCCGCAAACAGAAGCTCGCGGCAGCGCGCGAGCCGCGCCTCGGTCGCGGGCTCGGCCAATGCCGGATGGGCGAGGCGGTTGAGGATCGTCTTGCCCTCCCAGTTCCCCTCCGCGGCAACGTCGTAGTACTCCTTGAAAAGCGCCGCGTCCGCACCGAGCAGCGCGTCGATCTCCGCCTCGCTCCAGACGTAGAACTTGCCGTCCTCGTGCTCGCTGTCGGCGTCGAGGCTGGAAGCGAAGCCGCCGCCGGCGGTCGCCATTTCGCGCTCGAGCCAGCCGATCGTCTCGGCGACGCGTGCGGCGTAGAGCGGGTCGCGCGTCTCCTGCCAGACGAGGGTCAGGAGATCGACGAGCTCGGCATTGTCGTAGAGCATCTTCTCGAAATGCGGAGCGAGCCAGCGCGCGTCGACCGAATAGCGCGCGAACCCGCCGCCGAGATGGTCGTAGATGCCGCCCTGGGCGATCGTCGTCAGGGTGCGGAGCACCGCGTCGCGGTAGGGCGCCTGACGGGTGCGCCGCCAGGCCCGCCACAGCATTTCGAAGATGCCGCATTGCGGGAATTTGGGCGCCGTGCCGATGCCGCCGTTGAGCGGGTCGACCTCGCGCAGGAGGCGCTCGGCGATCCGGTCGAACAGCGCCGGGTCGATGGCCTCGCCGGCCTGCGGCCGGCCGAGCCGCGCGAGCGCCTCGCGCAGCACCACGACATTCTTCTCGACCTTGTCGCGCTCGCCGCGATAGGTCTGCGCCACCCCCTGCAGCACCTGGGCAAAGCCCGGCCGACCCCAGCGCGGCTCCGGCGGGAAGTAGGTGCCGCCCCAGAACGGCTCGCCGTCGGGCGAGAGAAACATCGTCAACGGCCAGCCGCCCTGCTCGCCGAGCAACGCCAGCGCGTGCTGATAGATCGCGTCGAGGTCGGGCCGCTCCTCGCGATCGACCTTGATATTGATATAGAGGTCGTTCATCAGCGCCGCGATCGCCGGGTTCTCGAAGCTCTCATGCGCCATCACGTGGCACCAGTGACAGGCGGCGTAGCCGATCGACAAGAGGATCGGCCTGTCCTGCGCCTTGGCGGCGTCGAGCGCGGCTTCGCCCCAGGCCTGCCAATGCACCGGGTTGTCCTTGTGCTGGAGCAGATAGGGGCTGGTTTCCTCGGCGAGGCGGTTGCGCTCGATCATCGCTCCTCCGCGCGGCAGCGTTGCCGCAGTGTCTATCGACGGGCCCCGGTTTCGCTTCTATCTTAAACACCGTCCGGCGGGCCGCGTCAGCCGCGCCGCCCGATGACGCCTCCCTCGATGCCGGAGAACACGCTACATGCCAGACGATCCGCGGCTCTTCTATGACCGCCATGTTTTCATGTGCAACAATGTGCGGCCCGAAGGCCATCCGCGCGGCTGCTGCATGGCGCGTGCTGAAGCCGCCGGCGGGTTCGACAAGCTGCGCGGCTATGCCCGCGAGAAGGCGCGGCAGATGGGCATCCAGAATGTGCGGTTCAACATCGCCGGCTGCCTCGACCGCTGCGAATTCGGGCCGAGCATGGTGATCTATCCGGAAGGGATTTGGTATCGCTACGATTCGCAGGCCGACATCGACGAAATCCTCGAGACCCACCTGAAGAATGGCGGTCGGGTCGAGCGGCTGATGCTGCAGCC